>NZ_JBKOQN010000033.1:0-86578 GCF_046764895.1 Nocardia sp. CWNU-33
ACCGCAACCCCGGCATCGACCAGCCGGGTCAGCGGATCACCGAACCGAGCCAGATCCTCCGAAAACGACACGGTCGCCGCAACCTCTCACATCGAGAGTGTTGCGACGACCGCATGAACCCAAGATGCTCCGGGGCTTCCTCTCTTCTCTGGGATGCTCGGCTATCGGCGGCACCGGCCGCACGGCCGGACGAGCAGAATGACGAGCTTCAAGGTGCGAGTCAGAACGTGCAGTCTGTTGGACGGCCTGCCCAGCCGCCCTTCAGGAATCGGATCACGGCGCAGAATATGTCCTCCGACAACGATCCGATGGGCGTCGCGGTCGACGTCGCGGTCGACGTCGCGGTCGACGTCGCGGCGTTCGGTGCGGCAGCGGGTTCCGCGGTTGCCAGCCCGGCGGGTGTGAGCAGGCCGGCCGTCACGGCGGCGACAACGATGAGCTTCTTCATCTGGTGTCCTGTTCGTAGGGGTTGTGGATCGCGAGCCATGATTTCACATTCGACCGATCACAGCGGGCGTCGCAACTGCCTCGGAGGGCGTCTGACACTCACGCGTCCTAGTCGGTGGCGCGGGCCGGCGGTCCAGGTCGGGGTGTGATGGCGGCGATGCAAGAGCGACGGGAAGGCATCTCCCGCACCGGCATTCGCCTGGGCGTGCCTCCACTCACCGGGGCGGCGCTGCGCATCCTCACTTGGCGTCCCAGTAGCACTCCACCACCGCTGTCGTGAACGGGAACCGCACGGGTGTCGGCCCGAAAGCGATCCGGCCTGCGGTCTCTGCCGCGGTTGCGATCGTTTCGGCGACCGTCGTGGCCTCCTCTGCCGGGCAGTGCACGATTACCTCGTCGTGCTGGAAGAAGACCAGTTCGGCGCGGAGCCCGGCGCGAGTCATTGCATGACGCACGCCCGCCAGTACCAGCAGGGCCCAGTCGGCGGCGCTGCCCTGCACCACGAAGTTACGTGTGAAGCGGCCACGAGCGCGCGCCGCGGAGGTGCTGCCGTACCCGCTGAACTGCTCCTCCTCCCGGGGCAGGTCCGACTGGTCGGGCGAGGCGACCAACCGCGGCGGGCAGGTGCGCCCCAGCCAAGTGCGCACCAGGCGGCCCTCCTCACCGGCGCGAGCCGCGTCGTCGACATACGCCACTGCGGCCGGATAACGCCGGCGCAGTCCGGCCATGTGGGTGAGGGCATCGCCGGAGGTCTGGCCGTAAATCGCTCCCAGTAGGGCGATTTTGGCCTGGGCACGGTCGCCGCCGAAGGCTCGGACCGCCAGATCCGCGTACAGATCTTCGCCGCGTCCGGCCACCTCCATCAGACCTGGGTCGCGGGAGACTGCAGCAAGTACTCGCGGCTCCATTTGGTCGGCGTCGGCGACCACCAGACACCATCCCGGGTCCGCACGTATCGCTTGACGGATCACCTTGGGGATCTGCAGCGCACCACCGCCGTTGGTAGTCCAGCGGCCCGAAACCGTGCCGCCGGGCAAGTACTCGGGACGAAAGCGGCCGCCGTGCACCCACTGCTCGAGCCAGGACCAGCCGTGAGCGGTGTACAAGCGGTAGAGCGATTTGTAGGCCAGCAGTGGCGCGACCGCAGGATGATCGATCTGCTGGAGCTCCCATTTTCGAGTGGAGGACAACGAGATCCCGGCGCGGGCGAAAGCTCTGATGATGTCGTTGGGCAGGTCTGGTCGGACCCGGACGCCTTCCCCGAAGGCCCGCGACACTTCGTCGGCCAGCTCCACCATCCGGCGCGGTTCCAGCCCGCCAGGAAAGCGCTCACCCAGCAGCTCGTCCAGCAGCTCGCGGTGGACGTCCGCGCGCCACGGGATCCCAGATCGCGACATCTCCGTGGCAACCAGCATGCCCGCCGATTCGGCGGCAAGGAGCAGCCGCATTCGCTCCGGATGTTCGGTCTTCGCGGTACGGGCCAGCTGTCCCCCGTAGACCTCCAGTAGGGCGTTGAACTCGTCCGTGCCGGGTGGCAGCGGTGCCGGGCCCGACTCGAACAGCGACGGCTGGGTCTCGGCGGCCCGTGCTGGCGCATCCGGCGGGACGGGCAGGTTGTGCAGTCGCGCCCAGGCGGCCGCCAGCGAGCGGGCCTGGCCCGACTGGCCCTCCTCGTGGCCGATCAGCAGAGCCTCTGCGGCCTGCACGTCGTAGCAGCGCTCGACCCGCACTCCGGCCGCAAGCAAGGGTCGGTATATCTCGGCCGTGGATCGCCAGACCCACCGCTCGACCTCGGGGCGTGAGCGCACCGCCTCGGCGATCGAGGGCTCGCGTATCACTGGTCCCGCGGGCCGACCGTCCCGATCGAGTGGACACAGACGCGCACCTCCGTCGCCGGTTTCCGCCACCGCCCATCTCACGTCCCCGAGTCTTGCACCAGGGACATCGGCTTCCGACATCCACCTCGGTGGCGGCATCGAACCGACTGAACAATCGGACAATCCCTTTGGTCACCCCTGAGCCGGCGGGCGCGGCGAACGACACCGATGACGCGTAGCCGATCCGAAGCTCGAGACCCCGCATAAGTGTTGGCTTACACAGCTTTACGCCGCAGCAGTCAGCGACGATGCAACGAATACAGGGACGTTCTCACCGCGCGATCAGCGACAAGACATGATGTTCGCCTGTGAGCTCTCACGAACTTCGGCCCGGACCGGCCGGTCCTCGGTGTTCGGTCACCATCGGACTCACCAACTTTCCGTGTAGCGTCTGGAATGTACCCAATTCAGAGCCATACGGGGGCGACACATGATGGTTCGCACATCCCATCCGATTGTGGACGCCGTGCTCGATCGGCATTCCCAAAAGCTGGGCGATGCGTTGCCGGTCTATCACAATCATGTATTCCGCAGTCTGAACTATCAGCAGTTACTGTTGGGCGAGCCGGTGCCCGACACAGCGGCACTGGCGTGGGCCGTACATGACCTGGGCATCTGGACTGCCGGAACCTTCGACTACCTGAAGCCCTCGGCGGATCTGGTCACCGAACACGCCGCCGAGTTCGGAATCGACGACATCGACAGTGCGCGACGGATGGTCCTCGACCATCATCGACTGCGCCGCAACGACGACCGATTGACCGAAACGTTCCGTATCGCCGACCGCATCGACGCAAGCCGTGGTCTGTTCCGCCGACCGGTGACTCGCGCAGATGTCAAAGCTGTTGTCGCACAGTTGCCTTACCTCGGCTTTCATCGGTTCCTCGCAAACCGAGTCACCACTTACGCGCTGACCCACCCCACCCGCCCGCTGCCCATGGTCCGCTGGTAGGTCGACCGGAGCGCGTCGGGATTCATTCAGCAACGTAGCCAACTCGATTCTCCGAGGATGTGCCGCGGTTGTTGGACTCCTGCTGCATCGCGTACTTCCCGACGCCGATGCGCCCTACCCGCGCGACTCGGGTTCCGAGTCGACCGCGAGACCGGAAATGAGCTGCTCGATCACCGAGCCGATGGCCGCGGCGTCCTCGGCGTCGCCTTTGGAGTGCGCGAGGCATTGGGCAGCCTCGTCCAGCGCGCCCACGATGACCAGTGCAAGCGGCCGCACAGGTTGGGTTCTGATGCGTCCCGCGGCGATGGCCCCGGCCAAGGCGTTCTCCACCAGACCGATCGTGTGTCGCAGTTCGATCTCCCGCCAGAGGCTCCAACCGAGCACCGCAGGCCCGTCCAGGAGCGCGATCCGTCGCACTTCCGAACTGGTCGAGGCCTGCAGCCACGCCAGACAGCCCACGATCAGGTTGGCGATCGGATCATCGGAATGCGACTCGGCGACCGCGGCACCGATCACCTCGACCAGGCTGCGTTCGAGGTCCTCGAACACCGCCACGAACAGATCCCGCTTTTCGCTGAACTGGTGATAGAGCGCACCACGACTGACACCGGCGGCCTCGGCGACCGCGACCGTGCTCACCGCGCCATATCCATACTGGCCGAACAGTTCTCGCGCCGCACGGATCACCGCACCGCGCGTCGACGCCGAGCGTTCGGCTTGGGTTCGGCGATCAGCGTTCATAGCGACGTTGAAGTCTAGGGCAGCACCGAATCCGTCTTCGATCCGAGCTACTTCGGCCCTTGACCAGTGATATCGCCATCCGGGAACATACAGTCATCCTGTTTGTATCTTAGAAGGATTTCTGATTATGTCCGCTTCCACCAAAGATCTGTTCGAGCGCTATCACGCCTGCTGGGCCGACCGCGACCCCGACCGCATCGCAGCACTGCACACCCCCGACTCGATATTCCACCTGCACTCCGGTAGCAAACCCGCTCGCGGGCGCGCCGAGATCCGCGCTTCCGCCGCGGAGACCTTCGCCCTGGTCCCAGACCTGACCTTCCACCTGGTCAACCTGCGGGTCGGCGACGACTTCTGGGTGGTCCAATGGAGGCTGTCAGGCACCTCGGCCACCGGCGGCGCCGTCGATGTGGACCTCGCAGATGTGGTTCTGATCGAGGATGGCGCGGTGCGGGAGAAGCACTCCTACGTCGACGGGGTGGCGATGCAAGCCGCACTGGCCGCCCCCGCCGATATCGCCTGAGCCAGCAGAGCTCGAGGGCGGACTCCGCACACCACCCAGGTCTCGAAAGCTCAGGCCGAGGGGCACCGGTCTTGATCGAACGAAACATCGTCGATCACGGGGTGGGGTCCACCTTCGAGAACGTCACGTCAAACGGTTTCGCTATGACCGAACAGGTGGCCGAGCGCGATCTGCTGCAGATGATTCTGCGGAGCTACCTACCCAAAACGGTGCGGTTCGCCCAAATCAGCACCGTCGCTACGACCGATGCGCTTACCTGCGGTTACTTCGTTTCGCACTTCATCTCGAAAGTGCGCCCACGTGCCAGGATTCCGCGCCCGATCGCGCAGATTCTGTTGCACCGGCGTAACGGTTCCATAAATTACAAGCAGGGGATTTACTCTCGTCGTTCGCCCGGCAGCAGGTGTGAACGGTCACATTTCCCCCGGTTGGGTATCACTGCCACATGTTGGTCACGAATCAGCATCGCCTAGGTGTTCGATTTTCCGTGCTGCGATCGAGGTTTCCTCGAAGCCATACCTCTGGCAAGCTTTCCTGCAACTGGAGTTATCTATAACTATCGCTAACGACTGTGATGCCGACCACAGCGACACGTGAACAACGATGCCCGCAGATCCACCCTCGGCCTACCGGGGCGGCCCGCTTGGAGAACATCATGGTCACCAGAGCTTCCATACATTCACTCGATGCCTTTACCGTCATCGGCGACCGGAGCCGGGCCAGCGCCCGCAGTCGACAGCTGCCGCAGCAGCGCAGTATCGATGACGAACTCGCACCACTGGGAATACCAGCTCTGGCGCTGGGAATGATGCTGATCGGCGCCGGGTTCGCCTTCCTGCCGCTGACGATAGGGTGGGCCGGCGACTATGGCCCGCTGATGGTCTGCACCGCCTACATCCTGTATCTGAGCCTGGCTATAGCGCTGAGCATGTGGGGTGTGCGCCGGATCCGCGACCACCGTAGATTTGTGTCCCGCGCGAGCGATGCAGCGCAGAGCGCCCTCAATCGAAGGTGAAAAGGCTCTAAGACTGGCAGCATCGCTATCACCGGCGGCACGGCCGCGGCGGACAACCTCGTCGATCGACACGGTCGACGTCCAGCACCTAACGCTCGGTCCGCCCCTCGCTCGGCACGCTCCAGGCATGCTTGAAATCACCTCTCACCAGCGCGATTGCACGAAACCCTCCGAATATCCCGTCGCAGCTGACAGATGTGGATCCCGCGTCGAGCATCTACTGCGTGCTACCACCGATTCGGCCACCACTCCGCCGAGCCCGACGTCAGTCGTCGATCTCGCGGTCATGCAGCAGGCGGCGCTTGACCTCGTTCTTGAGAACTTTGCCGAGCTTCGAACGGGGTAGATTTGGCCAAACCTCCACCTGTTTAGGAGCTTTCACGCTACCCAACAGATTGCGTACGAAGGCAACTACTTCGGGGCTCGTCACATGTTGGCTGTCGTGTAGCTCCAGTACTGCGGTCACCCGCTCGCCCCACTTGTCGTCCGGCAGGCCGATCACCGCACAGTCCCGCACCGCAGGATGGGTCATCAGCGCCTGCTCGACCTCGGTCGAGTACACATTGAAGCCTCCTGTGATGATCATGTCCTTGGCACGGTCGACGATGAACAGATAGTTCTCCTCGTCGAGGTAACCGATGTCCCCGGTGTGATGCCAGCCGTATTTCCCGGCAGCCTCCGACGCCGCGGGATCTTTGTAGTATCCGGCCATGACGAGGGGGCTACGAATGACGATCTCACCGCGCTCACCGGCACCGAGTAGCCGACCCTCGCCATCCATGATCGCCGTCAGCACCAGTGGCGTCGGCCGTCCCGCCGAGGAAAGGCGGCCGCGAGCAAGAGTGCCGTCGGCATGGAAGTGGTCCTTCGGCGCCATGGTCGAGATCATCATGGGCGCTTCGGTCTGGCCGAATAATTGAGCAAGCACCGGGCCGATCTTCTCGATCGCCTCTTCCAGCCGCGCCGCCGACATCGGAGCCGCCCCGTACCAAAGGCACTCCAAGGATTTCAGTTCAGCGGATGCGAGGCCTGGATGGTCCAGCAGCATGTAGATCAGGGTCGGCGGCAAGAACGTATGGGTGACCTGGTGCCTCTCGATCAGTGATAGGAACTCGGCCAGCTCGGGTTTCCGCATGACAACAATCTCGCCACCGAGTGCCATTACCGGAAAGCAGAGCACACCCGCGGCATGCGTCAACGGTGCGAGCGCCAGATATCTCGGCCGTTGGTCGAATGGATAGCTCATCAGTGTCAGAGCTGACATCGTGGCAATGTTGTTGCCGGTCAGCATCACCCCTTTCGGGCGCCCAGTGGTGCCCCCGGTGCCGACGATCATGATCACGTCGTCGACCGGTTCCGCCTGCCAGGGCTCGGCGGCCATCCCGTCGAGCCACTGCTCGAATGGTATTGCGGCCGGGATCTGCCCCTCGAGAGACACCAACGTGGTCAGCTTCGGTAGGTCCGGAAGGATCTTTGTGACAAGTTCGGCGAACGCCTCCTGAACGATCAGGCAAGTGCAGTCGAAAAGATCGAGCAGATCCCGGTTTTCCGCCGCTTCATTGCGTGGATTGATCGGGCACCACACCGCACCGGCTCGCGCAATACCGAAAACGCACGCGAACGCGACCGGGTCGTTGCCGGAGAGGATCGCCACTTTGTCACCCGGCCGCACACCGGACCGTGCCAATGCCCGAGCCACCTGCCACGACAGTCGTTGTACCGCTTCGTAGCTCAGTGATTCACCGTCCGTCGTGAGACATGGCGACGACGGGCCCAGGGAGGCCCCCTTGTCGAGGTATTCGGTCAGACGCACAATGCCGTCCTTTGTTCAGGTGCGGACTCGGATCCGATACGGCGTGGGCCCCGGCAGGTGGTGAGCCGGGAGCCCGACGCGATCAGCTATAGACAGAATGGATCGGCTCGAGCACCAGCCCGAAACTTCGCAGCACACCCAACAGTTCACGATGTCCGAACGCCTGGCATGCGGAGGCGAAGCCGACGCGCTTCGGTGCCTGCTGAAGCAGCGAGTACGCCGAAAATGCTTGCAGCAGACCGGTTTGCTTGTAGTTGGAATTGCCGTGGATCACGCAGTGAGCGCGGCCGAGTGGGCCCGACGCGTGCACAGAGTCCATCGAGGTATTGATGCGCGGATTCTCCCGCGGAGGCATCTCGCTACGCACAGCGGCGGCCTGCTCGTCGAGGATCTTGTATTTCTCCGAATCCGGAAGTCCTTGTATCTGTTCGACAACGGCTTTCACGATCAGCGGCACACCCTGCATGAGTTGGCGATCGAAGACTCCGCCGAGCGCCTTGACATTGGCCACTCGCGGATCGCGCTTGAACCACACCGGGTGCGATGTGCCGCCCCACGGCAGCGCGAGACCCGCTTCGTGTTGCCCGGGCACCGTGACGTCGTAAAGGCCGGCGTCGGCAGGCCATTCGAGGTACCGATTCTGTTCCAGGTAGTGCGCTTTCGACAGCGCGGCGTTGACGAGGATCGTCCTGGTCGATGCGACCGTCGGGAAGCCCTTCCAGAAGACCAGGATGTCGAGGGTGTCCAGGCCGGGCGTCTCCAAGCAGATGTTCGCCGCGATCTCACCTGTGGTGTACATCTGCGCGACACCTGGTGCGAGCAACAGCCCGTGCTCCCCCATCCGCTCACCGTAGGTTTCGTCGCACTCGATCAACCAGTCCTGCTCACCGGTGGTGTCGAGGTAGTGCGCGCCTGCTCGGATACACGCCTCGACGACCTCGTGGCCGTACTTGGAGAACGGTCCGACGGTGTTGCAGACAACCTCGGCGCTGCTGAACAATTCGGTCAGCGATTCGACCTCGTGGGAAACCTCGACGACCTCGTACTCCGCGGTCTCGATGCCGGGAACCTTGTCGATCGCTTCTTGGATGCGCCGCTTATCACGTCCGGCCGCGATGAAGGGCACGCTGTACTCGCGAAGGTATTCGCAAATCAATCGACCGGTGTACCCGGAGGCCCCGTACACAACAACGGGTTTGGCAATAGTCATGGATCAGCCTTTCGGAAGTTGGTGGAGTGCTCGGGTCACATGCCCATGCCGCCGTCGACCGGAAGGCCTGCGCCGGTGATGAAGCGAGCGGAGTCCGACGCCAGGAACACCACAGCGTCAGCCATCTCGGACGCGACGCCGAGGCGGCCGAGCGGAGTCAAGCCGACGACTGCACCGACGGCCTCCTCGGCGCTCGGGAACAGGCCAAGGGCAACAACATCATTGGCGAGCTTGATGCCCATCTCATTGGCCACCAAGCCGGGATAGACGCAGTTGACCCGCACGCCGTAGCCGAGCTTGCCGGACTCCATGGCCGCGACCCTCGTGAGTCGATCGAGACCAGATTTCGTCGCCGAGTAGCAGGCGATTCCCGGGAACGCGATGGTCGCGGCGACCGAGGAGATGTTCACCACGGCGCCACCTGCGCCTGCCGGACCGCCCGGACGCATCGCCCGGAATGCGTACTTGATGCCGAGCGCGGGACCGAGCAGGTTGACTTCGAGCATCCGACGGGCTTCGTCCGGGTCCAAGTCGGCCAGTAACGCGGTGACTTCCAGCCCGGCATTGTTGACCACGATGTCCAAGCCACCCAGTTCCGCAATCGTCGCGGCAACGGCGGCTTCCCAACTCGCGTCGTCGGTGACATCGAGGGAGACGAATGCGGCCTTGGCGCCGGACTGCTTCAACGCGTCAGCGGTTGCCCTTCCGGCATCCTCCTTGATGTCTCCGATTACGACGGCCGCCCCTGCACGAGCGAGTGCCTCGGCCATCTCGGCTCCCAGGCCGCCCGCACCGCCGGTCACCAGCGCTGTTCGTCCGGTGAGGTCATAAGCACCCATGTAAATCTCCTCTTCGAGATGAGCCTTTGGTGGTGTCGTCGCCAGTTACACCGAATGCCAATTGCTGTGACGTACGCCATACCCTATCAATCTCTTGACAGTCGTCAAGCTTTTTCTTGACAGTCGTCAAGCTTTTTTGTGACACTTGTCAAGACCTCGAACGGCTCAGCCGAGCCGCACGGCGATAGACTCGATCGGTGCTCGCACGGTGCGGGTAGCGAGAGCCGACAGGGAGGTTCACCGTGACTGACGTGACGGAACGCAACCGTGAACGGATCTCGCGCCGGCAGGTGGACAAGTTCACCGAACGGCGGGCACAGTTGGCCGCGTCCGCGCTACAGACCCTCGCCGAACTCGGATACGCCCGGACAAGCCTGCGCGAGATCGCACAGAACTCGGAGTTCTCCCACGGTGTGCTCCACTATTACTTCAGCGACAAGGTGGACCTGCTCACCCAGTCCGTCCAGCAGTACGAAGCAGCATGTGTGACTCGCTACGACGAGGTCGTCGCGGCCGCAACCTCGGCCGAAGAGCTCCAGAAAGGTTTTGCCGCCGCGATGGCGACCACGCTGCGAACGGACGCCCCGATGCACCGGCTTTGGTATGACCTGCGCAACCAGAGCCTCTTCGAAGAAGGGTTCCGAGCCGACGTACTGGATATCGACCAACGACGCGAACAGATGATCTGGCGAGTGGTCGAGAAGTACGCCGACCTCACCGGACTACCTCTCGCTGTCACTCCACCGGTGGCCTACGCCATTTTCGACGGACTGTTCCAGCAGGCCCTGTTGAGGTATCTCTCGGGTCGCGACGATGTGATCGACGAACTCGACGCAAATGCCCAACAGGCGTTGGAGCGCTCGGTCAACCGTGGCTGAACCTTCGCGCACCTGATCTCCAAAACGGATCAACGTCTATCAAACCGCTACAACCGACTCGAATTACAATGCCGCAATAGGCAATCTCTGAACTCGAGACCGATCGGCGCGTAGCGTACACGCCGGTTGAACGGTGCTACCCGTTTCGGGCGCAAAATGGAAACCGTCCGGCAGCAGCTGCATCTATGGTCGGCGGCAGCTGCCGGTCCGGCAACTGTGAAGAATGGAGATGGAAATGTCATCGGACTTCAGCAGTCCTGAGCATTTTGCGGTGCGTACGGTCGGCCGGGTGCGCTCGTCACTCACCGATCGGGCCACCGCACCGCGCCAAGCCGACGAGGGTGCGCCGTCCGCGGAATTGGTGATCGACGACGAGTTCGCTACAGCTGCCACCGATCTGAGCCCGGGCATGCGAGTAGTTCTGATTACCTGGCTCGACCGAGCAGATCGCGACGTGCAAATGGTTCAGCCGCGCGGAGACAAAACTCGCACGGCGACCGGCGTTTTCGCCACCCGCTCTCCGGACCGGCCCAATCCGATCGGCCTGCACGAGGTAACCGTCACCGCTGTTGATGGAACCATCGTGACCGTCGACAGACTGGAGGCACTCGACGCGACACCGATCCTCGATATCAAACCGGTGCTGGGCCGTATCGATATGCGCTGACCCAAGCCGCCGGTCGCGTACGCCGCACGGCGCCTGCTGGAATTCGAACCCCATGAGCTGGTCTCCGCGGTCATGGGTGGCAGCCGGGCCCAGGCGGTGAAGCGTGCTCGGCCCCGCAGTTCGCGTTCTCATTCCCGCCCAGGGCGCCTCCCGTGGATTTGTCAGCCGATTCCGCTAACCGGACCGAACGACGCATGCGACTGGTCGGCCACCTCAAATGGTGGTGACGAATCCGCCGTCGATCCTCAGGTCGGATCCGGTGATGTTGGCGGACCGGTCGCCGGCCAGGAAAACGACCAGGTCGGCAACCTGCTCCGGAGTGGTGAACCTGCCCATCGAGGTGGCACCAGCTGTCGCGGACCTGACCTCTTCGGGGGTCCGACCGCTGGCGGCGGCGATCGTGTCGGCCACTGCGCCTTCGTCCAGCCACAGCCCGGTCGTCACCGGTCCGGGACTTATGGAGTTGACACGAATATTCTTCGGCCCCAATTCTTTTGACAAAGCCTTGCCGAAGTTGGTGACGGCGGCCTTGGTGGCACAGTAGTCGTAGATCCCGGGGTCGGGATAGTACGCATTGACGGATCCGATGATGACGATCGACCCGCCGCCACGGCGGTACATCTGTGGCAGAGCGGCCCGGGTCGGCCGCACCGTCCCCATCACGTTGAGATCCCAGGATGCCTGCCACTGATCGTCGGTAACGCTCGCGAGGCCGCCCGGTTGCACAGTGAGCGCGCCCACGTTGTTCACCAGCACATCGATGCCGCCGCGGTCCGCCGCAGCCGCAACCAGGTCATCGGCGCCGCCGGGCTGCGCCAGATCGGCGGACACGAATGTCACTTTCCCTGCCTCCTCCAGCGCCCCGAGATCGGGCCCACGGGTGCGTGATCCGGCTACGACGTGGGCATCAGCGTCCACCAGCGCCTGGGTGATCGCGAGCCCGATACCCTTGCTCGCGCCGGTCACGACGGCGGTCTTGCCCGAGAGATGCAGATCCATGCTGTTGCTCCCTTCGCCGGCTCGGTTTGTGACCCCGAACACGCTACGCCCGGCTCAGCTCCGCCATGCCCAGTCAACGGCCTCGGGAGTGTCGGAACCGGCGACATAGCCGCGAACATCAGAATTACCGTCGCGACGAAAATTCGTCACCTTCCATTAGTTACATCCCGGTTACCGCGGCGGCGCATTGCGCGGTCGGGCTTGTCCTCTGGTGACAATGCCCGCGGCGAATTTCATCCATGCACGACGGTGTCCGGCGGCGGCGGGATTTCTAGTGTTGTCGTCATTCCCTGTACCCCCTCCCGAGGACCGCTTATGAATCTTTCGACTCTCCCGGACCATCGCGCCGCCGCCGCGCCGGACGCAGCCGCCGTCGCCGACGACAGCACAGACCTGAACAACGCAGGATTCCTGGACGCCGTGCGGCGCGCCGCCGCTACCCTGCGCGGCGCGGGAGTCTCGAGTGGCGACGTGGTTGCGATCATGTTGCCCAATACTGCCGCCTTTGTCGTCTCTCTATTCGCTACCTGGCGGGTGGGTGCCACGGTCACACCTATCGACCCGTCGCTCACCGCCGCGGAAGCCAACAGCCAAATGACCGACACAGGCGCCAAGGTACTGATCACCGCACAGCCGCCCGCCGCCGACGCGCCGGTCCACGCCGTCATAACCGCTGACGATCTCACTACCGCAGACCCCGATGCCGCCGAACCCGCACGGCTTCGCAACGACACGCTGGCGCTGCTCATCTGTACCACCGGCATCACAGGCGAACCCAACAGGGTGACGATCGACCACGCCAATCTCACTGCCATGTGCCGCATGGTGATCGAGGCATTCGAACTCACCGGAGCCGACCACAGCCTGGTGAATCTGCCGCTGTTCCACGTCAACAGCATCGTGGTCGGCGCCTTGTCACCACTGCTGGCCGGTGGCCGCGCCACCATGGCCTTCAGCCCGAAGACGTTCTTCGACCGGATCGAACGCGGCCGTGCCACATACATTTCTGCAGTCCCGACCATGTATGCACTGCTGTCGGATCTGCCCGCCGAAATCCGGCCGAACACCTCATCGGTACGATTCGCCATCTGCGGTGCGGCCCCAGCCGGCATCGAAGTGCTGACCAAATTCCAACGCCGCTACGGAATACCGATCATCGACGGCTACGTCTCCGAAGTTCCCGCGCGCGCACGCTCATGCTGCTCACCAGCACCCGCGAGACGGACACGGTCGGAATACTCTCGCCAGGCCAGCTGATTCGGACCGCTGATCCGGAGGGGTCGGTGCCCGTCGCCTGTCGAGCTGTCAGACCTGCGGGCTCGATGACATCGTGAACCGCATCCATCGTGACTTCTCACAACGCACCAGGGACGTACGACTATCTCTTGGCCGGCGGGATTGGTCGTCAGTGGTCCGCCTGGAATCAACCGACGCTTGCTCCAGCATCATCGGATTCGGACTGTTCGCCCAGACGCATGGTGTAGACCCGATCCAGGAAGTCGCGGTGGGCACGTAGAGTGGAATCGAGCCGGTCGTTCCAGACGGCGCGACAGATCCGAACCGATCCGCACCCGGCGATCCGAACCGACCATCAGATAATGGGCATTGATCTCCTCGGATGTCATCCCATGACCGTTGTCCCGCACCACAATTCGATACGGTTCATGTTCGACGGCATGGATCGTGCCCGCCAGCGTCACCCCCCACGGCAGCGTGACCTCGACCTTGGTCGCATCAGCGTCGTAGGAATTGGCGATGAGTTCGGCGGGCACGGCCGAAACTCGGTCGTACAACCGGATCCCGAGTTTCTCGATCGTCAGCCGACTGACCCGCATCGTGTACTTGTGCGACTGGTCGCCGTTGTCCATGGCCGAGCCCCCGATCACCCCTCGATGCGGTAACTGCGCGTCCGCTCGACACCATCCTCGTCCGCTCGGTTGTCGAAGGCCTGAACGTACGACCACCAATTCATAACAGACGGTATGGTCCTGACTCGATCCGGTGGCAGCACGATAACGGATGCCATTCAGCCGTTGGGCGCGCAACCGGCAGCCAATACGCAACCGCTGCGGTTGTCGGCCATCCCCGTCCTTGCCGAAAGCACGATTCTCCAGAAGCCGAACCCGTCGGCGGAATATCCAATTCTGGCCTGCCGCGCGAGGCACCAGCATGCGAAACTCTGTGAATTCGAACCGAATCGGTGGGGGAACCGAGGTCCGACTGGGAGATATCATCCCAGATCCGCGCGGCACGAACACCTGGAGGACAGCGTGGGACTTGGTCTATGACTCTCGCCGCAAAGATGACAGTTCGGGTGAGCACTGGGAATTGTGTGCGTTCATCGGACCGCTGGTCGCCTTCGCCGGAGCAGCCGATCCTCCGGGCGATCAACTCGGATACGCGCAAAGCTGGTCACTACATATCCATGCCGCCGTTGACACTCCACACCTGGCCGGTGATGTAGGAGGAGGCGTCGGCGGCCAGGAAATGGACGACCCTGGCGATCTCCTCTGGACTACCCACCCGGCCGACCGGGATCTGGGCGGTGAGTCTGGCCATGACCTTGTCGGGGATGGTCGCCGTCATCTCAGTGCCGATCAACCCGGGCGTCACCGTATTGACGGTGATGCCGATGCTGTCGTCGGAGCGCTTGCCGGATTTCGCGACCTGGTAGGCGGCCTCCTTGGCGAGGGTCTTGGTCAGTCCGAACTGTCCGGACTTCGACGCGGCGTAGTTGGCCTGACCAATGTTGCCGGTCTCGCCGACCACCGAGGACACGTTGACGATGCGCCCGGTGCCGCGCTCCACCATATGTGCCAATGCGGCCTGGGAGAGGAAGAAGGCGCCGGAGAGGTTGACCGCGAGGACGGTGGACCACTGCTCCTCGGTCATCTCGGCGACGGTGCAATCCATGGTGATTCCGGCGTTGTTCACCAAAATATCCAGGCGGCCATGGGTTTCGATGACTTCAGCGATGGTGTGCTGCGACAGTCGGCGGCGGAGCCGACATTACCGCGATGCGCCGAGGCCGCCGCGCCGTGCGGTTCGGTGGCCCGCCGCAGATCGGCGACGAAATGCTCGGCGCTGGTGGGATTGCGGCTATAGCCGACTGCGACGGACGCACCCTGGTTGGCCAGGCTGTGTGCGATGGCTGCGCCGATGCCGCGGGTGCCACCGGTGACGAAGGCGACACGGCCGGCCAGTTTGTCGGTGGCGGGTGCGGTCGACTGGAGGGTTTCGAGCGTGCTCATGAGAGATCCCTTTTGTTTCGAAAGTTGTTGAATGTGCGTCTATTTGGGTAAGCGGCTAGGCAGTGCGCCTGAGGTAGGCGAGCGCCGCGTCGGCGGCATTGGCACCGCACATACCGTGCGCGCCGGGGCCCGGTGGCGTCGCGGCCGAGCAGATGTACATGCCCCGCACCCCGATGCTGTACGGCGACAATGTGATTCGCGGACCGAACACCAGCTGGCGTACATCCTTTGAGCCGGTCATGATGTCGCCGCCGACATAGTTTGTGTTGTACGCGGCCATCTGCGTTGTGTCGCGGACCGTTTGGCCCACGATCCGATCCCGGAAGCCGGGCGCGAATCGTTCGATCTGGGCGATGATTTCCGAGGTGGCGTCACCGGCGTAGCCGTTGGGCACGTGCGCGTAGGTCCACAGCGGGTGCACGTTGCCGACCGAGCGCTGTGGATCGGCCAGATACTGCTGACCGACCAACACGAACGGACGCTGCGGCATCCGCCCGGCGTGGATCTCGCGCTCCGTGGCGGCGAGTTCACCGTAGCCGCCCGCGAGATGTACCGTGCCTGCCCGGTGCGCGTCGGGGTTGGTCCACGGCACCCCGCCCTCTATCGCGAAGTCCACCTTGAACGCGCCGGGTCCCTGCCGAAAATGCCCGTAGGCGCGGGCAATTCGAGACGGCAGGCGATCACCGAGAATGCCGGCCACGGCATCCGGGGCCAGATCGAACATGGTCACATCGCTGGTGGGCAATTGTGCGGCGGCCTCGATCCGGGTATCGGTCTCGATCTTGCCGCCGAGATCGGACAGCAGCGCAGCCAACGCAGTGGTGATGGACTGGGAGCCGCCCGCCGCCACCGGCCAGCCGTGCCGGTGCCCGGCGGTGAGGATGCCGAGCCCGATGGCCGAGGTCAGCGGGTAGTGCAACGGCCGAAACGCATGCGCCGCAACACCTCCGAACAATGCCCTGGCCGCGTCGGTGCGGAACAGCCGCGCCAGCGTTGAACCGGGAAGCACGGTCGGCAGGCCGAACCTGGCCAGTGTCAACGGATGATGCGGGAACCGCAGCAGCGGTCGCATAATGTCTTCGGAGAGTGCGTCGAACCGCGCGGACGGCGCACCGAACAACAGCCGCCACCGCTCGTCGTCTCGCCCCAGCCCCGCCGCGGTCCGCTCCACCGACCGGTAGAGCGTCGCGCCCCGGCCACCGTCCAGCGGGTGCACGCAGTCGATTTCCGGTGTGCGCCAATATAATCCGTAGCGCTCCAAGTCGAGACTGTTGAGGAATGCCGAGCAGGCGGCCATCGGGTGGGTAGCCGAGCACTGGTCGTGCAGCAGGCCGGGCAGCAGTGCCTCGCCGGTGCGGGTGCCGCCGCCGATCTCGCCGGCGGCCTCCAGCACGGTCACCTGCACGCCCGCCTTGGCGAGGGCAACGGCGGCGGCGAGTCCATTGGGCCCGCCGCCGACAACGGTCGCGGTGGTCATGCCAGCGCTCCGTGTCCGTGTTCCTGCTCGTCGCGGGCGGCGCGTGGGGTGGACAGCGCCAGTGACCAGGTGACCTCCAGCGGGATCGGCCCGTTGGGCAGCCACGGCTGCTCCTCGACCGCCTCCGCTACCTTCCAGGTACCCCGCTCGATAACGCCGAGCGCGGCGTCGATCACTTTGTAGTGCTGCACCTTGCTGCCCCAGGCTTGCGACTCCACCCAGACGATCACCAGTTCGCCGGGTTCGAAGCCGGCCTCCTGCTGCACCGCCGTGACCAACTCCTCGTTGTGCAGGTGTCCGTCACCGAAGTTGAAGCCGATCAGCGAGTTGCAGATGAATTCGGCCTCGCGCACCGTCCGGCTGTCGATATCGGGCAGGTTCTTCAGCAGCACCGAAAACAGGCCGCGGCCCTGGCTGTGCATGGTGCGCCAGGCGATGGTCTGCTGCATGGTGATCTCGGCCCACTGTGGTTCGTAGCCGAATTCGACGAACTGGTCGATCTGATTCTTCGCGCTGCGGGTCACCCTGTTCAGTTTGCTCTCCGCGCCGGGTGCGAAGGCCCAGACCGCCGAGGCCCAGTTGCCCGCGTACTGGCGCATCGACGGCAGGAACGAGACCTTATCCGGCCGGAAGTTGCCCAGGATCGGGAAGAACAGCAGTCCGGCGATGAGCGCGGCGGCCAGCCAAGGCGAGGAGATATCGGTGAGTCCGTAGCCGTCCCAGTTCGGGAAGCCGAGGAACAGAAAGACGGTCGTGTAGGCGAACAGCACATTCCATTCGAGTGGCACCGCGAGCGGGAAGGTGGAGACGATGAACAAGTGGAAGATGACCATCACCGTTGCCGCGGCCACGGTCAGCCAGATATTGGTGGAGAAGAACAGCACCAGTGGGGTGATCACTTCTACCGTTGTGCCGCCGACGTGCGCCATCACATCCGCGATCCGAGACGGGCGCAGGTCTCGCGGGAAGTCACGGTAGTGCGCCCGCTTGAGCCACTTGAACGGAACCGACGGGCTGTTGCTCACCATCGGCGGTACCACCTGCGAGAAGTGCTTGCCGAGTTTCGAGATGCCCGCACAGACCCACACGACCAGGATCAGCAGCTTCAGCGCGATGATCATATCGACGAACGGCAGCACCGCGAAGAAGAACAGTGCCGGCAGATACTGCTCGCCGCGCGCGCCGAGGAAAACTGTCTTGTCGCGCAGACCGTTGATGATCAGCAGCACGATCGGCGCGATGAGCAGCACTGGACGCACCAGCCCTGAAGTGTTCTCCGGCACCGCCGCCGACAGCGAATCACTGTGCGCGCCAGGGGTCAGCAGCGAAGCGGCAAGGCTGATCAGCAGCGCAGCGTATAGCGCGACGTCGAACCGGGTGCGCCGGTCGCCCGCGGTGCCGGGCACCCACTTCCACGGCCGCAGCCGGATGGTGCCCGGCCGGGCCCAGAAGAGAATGCCGCCGGTCATCGGCTTCACCTTGCCGGCGAGCGGCCCCCACGAACCGGCGATGCCGATGGTCTCCAGCAGCACCGTCCACAGCACGAACTTCTGATAGACGATCGGCTGGTCCCACCATTGCGAGACATGCCAGAACGCCGGGAGATCGGAGGTCACCGTGGCTACGACGATGCCGCCGAGTGCGTAGAGGACGAGCAATTTGAGAATGTAGATGGTGTGCACCATCCGCGGCGACCCGAAGCCGTGCTCGGCCCAGTTGGCGGCGAGGATACGCATGCGCTCCATCAACGGTTTCCGCAGAAAGGTGTCGGGATCTACCTGCGGCAGATCCGGTTTCGTGAATCCCATTGTTCTGCTCCTATTTCTGACCGAGGGTGGATATCAACGGTTTTCGATGGCGAGTCGCCGCAGCTTCGGCTTGTCGAGTTTGCCGACGTCGTTCTTGGGAAGGTCGTCGAGAATCGTGATAGCGACGGGCAGTTTGTATTTCGACAGTGCGCCGCGAACGTGCTCGTGGATCTTCTCGGTCGCCAATCCGGTGCCCGAGTTCAGCGAGACATAGAGGACCGGCTCCTCGCCGTAGACCTCGTGCGCGCGACCGACGACCGCGGCCTCGGCGATCTCCGGCAGTTGGTAGACCACGGTTTCGATCTCTTTGGGGTAGATGTTCTCGCCGCCGCGGATGATCATGTCCTTGGTGCGGTCGACCAGGACCAGGTACCCGTCCTCGTCCAAGCGGCCGATATCGCCGGTGTGCAACCAGCCGTTGACCAGGGTTTGCGCGGTCTCCTCGCGGCGATTCAGATAACCGCGCATGACATTCGGGCCGGAGATCAGCACCTCGCCGATCTCGCCGTCGGGTACCTGATTGCCGTCCGTATCCGCGATCCGAATCGACTGGCCGGGCAGCGGCAGTCCGACGGTGCCGGCCTTGCGCTTGCCGACGAGCGGGTTGACAGTGCTCGCGCAGGCACCCTCGGACAGGCCGTATCCCTCGATAATTGGTATGCCGTAACGATTTTCGAACCTCGCCAGCAGTTCCATGCCGGCCGGGGCCGCGCCGCAGATGGCAAAGCGTACCGAAGAGGTGTCGGGGCGGACCTCGGCGGGTAAATCGCTCAGCATCGTGTATATCGTTGGCACGGCGGAGAAATACGTCGCGCGACTGCGTTCGATCCGGTCGAAGAAGGTGCGCGGGCTGAACTTGCCTGCCATTGTGGCGCGGCCGCCGGCGAGCAGTGGCGAGAGAGTACTCGCCACGATGCCGTTGACGTGGAACAGCGGCAGGATGAGCAGGCTGTGGTCGGCCGCGGTGAGGGCGAAGGTCTTGATCACCATGCGGCACATGGCATTCAGATTGGCGTGGTCGAGCATCACGCCCTTCGGGCGACCGGTGGTGCCGCTGGTGTAGATGAGCAGCGCCAGTGCGTCGTTGCCGAGCTGGGCCGGAACGAGGGCGGTGTCGGGGTCCACCGCGGTGAGCTCGGCGGCCGGGACAACGGCCCGCACCGGAACGTCGAAGGTGAGCCGCTCGGGCACGATCAGCACCTTGGCGCCCGCATCCGCGATCTGATAGGCGGCCTCGGTCGCCGTCAGCGCTGGATTAAGCGGGGTGGCCGCCGCGCCGAGACGCCAGGTGGCGAACAGCGATATAACCAGGGCCGCGGTATTCGGCAGCATGATCGCGACCACGTCGCCCGCCGAAACGCCCGCGGCGCGCAGTGCCGTGGCGGCGCGCTGCACTGCGTCGAGGAACCCAGCGTTGCTGAGGTCGATGGTGTCGTCGGCGAGGGCGGGTGCGTCCGGATCGGCGGCGGCGCGACGGTCCGGCAGTGTCGAGAGGTTCATGAGCGGTCCTGGTAAATAGAGTATGCGGTATGGCTATAACTGTAGAAATCGGGCAGCCCTGTGACACCGTCGTGCGTCGACGAAGTACGCCGCCGGTGTTGTCCCCGGAGAACAACCCGGCAATTTCCCACGCTGTTACCGCCAAGTAGCTACCGTTGGGGAGTGACGAATCTTCGTCGCGACAGTGATGTCGATGTCAGCCGGTATGTCGCTGGGATCGCCGCCCGCATGAACGAGCGGGTGACCGATATCAGCGCGATCCTCCGGCGCGGCCTCGAGGACGAGATCCCCGAATTGCGGGGCGACGCCCGCACCGTCGAACTGCTCGGCGCCAGCGTAGAAGGCAATGTCGACACCATCCTGCATGCGCTGCAGCACGACATTCCGGTGGCTCGGATCAACGCTCCCACTGCTGCCATCGAATACGCCAGACGCCTTGCCCAGCACGGAGTTTCGGTCAAGGCCCTGGTGCGCGCCTATCGGGTCGGCCACCGGCGGATGACCGAGCTGGTCTTCGCCGAACTACGGGCCACCGATATCGCGCCCGCCGACGGTGTCACGGTCGTGGAGGCGATCACCAGCACACTGTTCGACTACATCGACTGGATCACCGAGCAGGTCGTCGCGGTGTACGAGACCGAGCGTGAGCAGTGGCTGGAAAGCCGCAACAGCGCCCGCGCACTGCGCGTGCGTGAGGTGCTGGCCGGGAAGAAGCCGGTCGATATCGATGCCGCGACCGAATCCATCCGCTACCCCCTGCATTGGCACCATTTGGCGTTGATCATCTGGTATCCGGACACCGGCGCGAGCGGCGACGAGTTGACCCGGCTGCAACGCTTTGTCCGTGAGCTGGCCGAGGCGGTCGGTACCGCGGCTGCGCCGCTGTTTGCGGCCGCCGACCGGATGAGCGGATGGGCCTGGCTGCCATATCGGTCCGAGCAATCCGATGCGGTGGCCAAGGTCCGGGATTTCGCGAGCAAGCGGGCCGATGCACCGCGGCTGGCGATCGGCATCATGGGCCAGGGGGTGCCGGGCTTCCGCCGGTCCCATCAGTATGCGCTGCTGGCGCGCTCGGTCGCGCTCACACGCGGGGATGTGGAACCGAGGATCATGGCGGCGAGCGATCCGGGACTGTCGGCCGCGGCGCTGCTCGGCGGCAGCGCAGAGGTCGCCGAATGGGTGGGTGAGGTGCTCGGCGAATTGGCCACCGACGACGAGAACGATGCCCGGCTGCGCGAGACGCTGCGGGTGTTCTTGCACACCGGATCCAGCTACAAGGCGGCCGCCGCGGAGCTCGATCTGCATTTCAACTCGGTGAAATACCGGGTCGGGCGGGCGGTTGCGCGGCGCGGGCGGCCGATCACCGACGACCGGTTGGACGTCGAGCTGGCGCTGCTGATCTGCCACTGGTACGGCGCGGCGGTGCTGCGGCCGAATACGGACTGACCGCAGCGACAAACCCACGCGCACACTTCGTTCTTTCGGGACAATGGCGCGCCCGCCGATCGGATCTACCGTTCTTGCATCAAATCCCGATGCGGTGCATCAGCAACGGAGCAGGCGCTACACCGACGATCCGATGCCTGCGGACAGCATGATCCGTGGCATCGAAGGCCTAACCGCCCGTCGACGACGCCGCGCACCGGCCCGTTATCGAGGCCAGCCGACCATGTTTCGAGGAGTTCCACAATGACAACAACCACCGACGCCGCTGACGAACTCGCGGCCCCGCTGGATCTGCTGATGACCAGTTCGGCGACCGGCGTCGGCCGACGTATGTTGCCCAATACTTCCTGGACCAGACTGGCGTTGAGTCTGGCCAATCAGCCGCGGACGGTCGCGGACCGGATCGGCGCGTTCGGTCAGGAACTGGTGACGATCGCCCGCGGGCACTCGGATCGGGTACCGGCGAAGGGCGACCGGCGCTTCGACGATCCGGGATGGCAGGGCAATCCGCTGTTCAAGCGGTCCATGCAGGCATATCTGGCCGCCACCGCCACCGCCGACGCGCTGTTGGCCGACGCGGACCTGGATTGGCGCGATGCCGAATGGATGCGATTCGTCCTGGATAACGTGATGGATGGCGTCTCGCCGAGCAATAACCCGCTCCTGAGCCCGGTCGCGTGGAAAGCATTGGTGGACAGCGGCGGTGCGAGCGCGGTGCGCGGATTACGGCACTTCCTCTCCGATATGGCCGCCGCGCCGCGGGTGCCGTCGATGGTCGATTCGGATGCCTTCACCCTCGGCGATACCGTCGCGACCACATCGGGTTCGGTGGTGCTGCGCACCGAGATGTTCGAGCTGATCCAGTACGCGCCGCAGACCGAGCAGGTGCGAACGGTACCGCTGCTGATGGTGCCGCCGGTGATCAACAAGTTCTACATCATGGATATCGCCCCGAACCGCAGCATGGTCGAGTACTTCGTCCGTCAGGGCCAACAGGTATTCGCCATTTCCTGGCGCAATCCGACTGACCGCCAACGGGATTGGGGCTTCGACGAGTACGGGCAGGCCATCATCGACGCGCTGGATGTCGTGGAGCGGATCACCGGCTCCGAGCGCACCCATTTGCAGGCCTCCTGCTCCGGCGGCATCATCGCCGCGATGACGGCGGCCCATCTGACCGCGATCGATCAGGCCCATCGGCTGGCGAGTCTGACGCTGATGGTGACGGTGCTCGATCAGAGTCACGCGGGCTTCGCCGCGGCCGCGATCGACGAGGAGTCGGCGAATATCGCGATCGCGCTCTCGGCCAAGAAGGGCTACCTCGACGGGCGGGCGCTGGCCGAGATATTCGCCTGGCTGCGGCCCAACGATCTGGTCTGGCGCTACTGGGTCAACAACTATCTGCAGGGCCGCGCGCCCGCACCGTTCGACGTGCTGTTCTGGAATGCCGACACCACCCGGATGACGGCAGCGCTGCATCGCGACATGGTCTCGATGGGTGTGCACAATTCACTGACCACGCCGAATCAGGTGAGCATGCTCGGCACTCCCGTCGACCTGTCCCAGGTCACCGTCGACACCTATGTGGTGGCCGGTATCGCCGACCATATCTCGCCGTGGCAGGCCTGCTACCGCAGCGCCCGGCTGCTCGGCAGCAAGGATCTGCAGTTCGTGCTCTCCACCAGCGGGCATATTGCCGCGCTGGTCAACCCACCGGGAAATCCCAAGGCCTCCTATCGGATCGGTGCGGTCGACGACGCCGACCCGGGAGCGTGGCTGGATGCGACCGCCGAGAATCCGGGCTCCTGGTGGCCGAATTTCGTCGAATGGCTGGCCGAACGCAGCGGTCCGGAGCGGGACGCGCCGCAATCGCTGGGTACGGCCGATCTGCCGCCGGTGGATTCCGCGCCGGGAACTTATGTGCTCGAACACTGAAAGGTGATCATGACCCAGCATCCCGAAGTGTGGCTGTGATGAGTGCGCCGGAGCCTGCCACCTATGTCGAAGATCGCCTCATCGCCGTGCTCGGTCAGCAGATCCGGGTGCATGTGCGCTGGGGAACCGGGAGGCCGCTGGTGCTGTGCAACGGTATCGGCGCAAGCCTCGAGGTGCTCGATCCGCTTGTCGCACAGCTGAATCCGGCTACAACTGTGGTTCGGTTCGATGTGCCGGGCAGCGGCGCATCGCCGGATTCGCCACTGCCGTACGGGTTTCCGTATCTGGCCGCAGTGCTCGGGCAGCTACTACGCAAACTCGACATCCGCGGGCGCGTCGATATCCTCGGACTGTCCTGGGGCGGTGCGCTGGCCCAACAGTTCGCCTTCCAGCATCCGCGGCGGTGCCGCACGCTAATCCTGGTGTCCACCGGTACCGGCGTGATCATGGTTCCCGGTCGGCCCACCGTACTGCTGAAAATGCTGACGCCACGGCGATTTCTGGACCATCACTATGCTGCATCCATCGCCGGTGAGCTCTACGGCGGCTCTGTCCGCACCGATCCGTCCATCATCGAGCAGCTGTTCGATCGGCAGCTGATGGCCGGGTCCCGGGTCGGCTATCTGCACCAACTGCTTGCCGGTTCGGTGTGGACGAGCATCTTCGCGCTGCCGCTCATCCGGCGGCCCACGCTGATCATCGCGGGCACCGACGATCCGATCATCCCGATCGCCAATGCCCGCATCATGCACCGACTGCTCCCCCATTCGGCCGTCCATCTGCACGGTGGCGGGCACGTCGACCTCATTACCAATGCCACCGAATTAGCGCCCGTCATAGAGAGATTCAGGAAAGAGTAGTCATTAGCACATCGGTATCCATCGACGGCGCCGACTTCAACGGGCGATTCAGAGCGGGCGTTTCGCCCCGGTCGTCGCGAGCACCAGCGGCGAAGTGTCGATATTCATGCTGTCACAGGTGCCCGTGGATTCCTCTCGATACGTCGACTTGATCTCGAAGCTGCCGGCCTCAGTGGTCCTCGGCGCGCGGCGCAGAAGCAGCCGACGCCGTTGCGAATCCATTCCCGCCCGGACCATGAGCGGTCGTCCGGCCGGGCCGGGGCGGAGTTCCGGCCACAATGGTCAGCCGGATCTGTCGTCCTCACGTGGTCCACGACGGCACGGCGGTCGCCGTCGCCAGGCCGATGCCGCTCGTTCCGCCGGTGACCAATACTGTTCGACTGTCCATCGAATCCCCCTTTCCCAGTGTCGATTTCAACCTCCACACCGACAGGACGATCGGGTGCTCACATCGGCGAGATTCGCCTATCGGCGCGGTCGGAGGTTTGCGAAAATCGGATTCGATCGGGAAGGCCGGAGCAAAGGTGTTGACGCTCCCAGAATGGTGAGTGTACAGTCACTCACATGAGCAAGAGCGGAGTGACCCTCTCCCGATCGGACGTACGACGCGACGCCGTCGTAGACGCCGCGATCATCGAGTTCGCCCGAACCGGTTACCACGGCACACCGATCAGCACGGTCGCGGCGACGGCGCAGATCTCACCGGCATATGTCTTCAAACTGTTCCCCGGCAAGGTCGCACTGTTCGTCGCCGCGCTCGAGCGCTGCTTCGATTCGATCGAGCGAGCACTGTCGTCCAGCGCTGCCCGCGCCAACGGCGCGAGCCCTGAGCAGATCCTGTACGAAATGGGCGGGGCCTACGCCGAACTCATCAGCGACAAGAGCCTGCTCATGCTGCAAGTGCACGCCCAGTCCGTTGCGGACGTCCCGGAAATCGGCGAGGCACTGCGCAGCGGTTTGGGCCGGGTGACCGACTTCGCCAAACAGCGGTCGGGCGCCGAAGACGAGCAGGTGCAGCGATTCATCGCCTTCGGCCAGCTCTGCCACCTGATCACCACCCTCGGCCTGGACGGCGACGACAGCCCCTGGGCCGCCATCCTCACCGCAGGCATTCGCCACCCGAACGCCCACTGACTTCAACCAACTGCCCCCTCGTGGGGCATTATTTCAGCACACCGAGTGATTGACCAGTCACACACTAGGAGAAGAAACATGTCCACCACCGCCACCGAAATCGTCCTGCCCGGCCGAGTCGAGCCCCAGGGCCTGCTGGTCACCCGGCGCGACCTGCCGGCACCCGCAGCCGGCCAAGCCCTCGTTCGGATCGAGGCGAGTGGTGTCTCCTTCGCCGAGCAGCAGATGCGGCGCGGCAAGTACTACGACCAGCCGGCCTTCCCGTTCGTGCCCGGATACGACTTGGTCGGGACCGTCACCGCAATCGGTGCCGATGTCGATCCGGCCTTGGTCGGCAGGCGCGTGGCCGCGTTGACCAAGATCGGCGGCTGGTCCAGCCACGCCCTGCTCGACGCCGCGGACCTGGTGCGGGTGCCCGACGCACTCGATGCCGCCGAGGCGGAAACCTTTGTCGTCAACGGGATCACGGCCTGGCAGATGCTCTACCGGACCGCGCACGTGCGGCCCGGGCAGACCATTCTGGTCCACGGCGCGAACGGCGGCGTCGGCTCGACGCTCGTTCAGTTGGCCCGCGCCAATGGAATTCGCGTCATCGGCACCGCTTCGGCCCGCAATGCCGAAGCCGTCGAAGCACTAGGTGCGACCTGGATCGACTACCGCAGCGACGTGCCGCAACAGGTTCGAGCGCTCGCACCCGAGGGCGTGGACGCCGTATTCGACCATATCGGCGGGCCCGGCATCAACGACTCGTTCGAACTGCTCGCGCCGAACGGCACGCTGGTCTCCTACGGCACCGCAGCCACCAAGAACGACGAGGGCAATTCACGACTGCCCGTGCTCAAGCTGTTCGCCCAGCTACTGCTGTGGAATGCGCTGCCCAACAAACGAAACGCGCATTTCTTCAACCTGTGGGCAGGCAAGCGCAATCTCACACGCTTCCGCAACCACATCAGCGAGGACCTCGAGAAGGTGTTCGACCTCGCCGCCCACGGCGCACTGCGCGCCCAGGTCGCCGCCCGCATCCCGCTGACCGAAGCCGCCCGCGCCCTCGAACTCGCCGAGTCCAGCACCGTCGTCGGCAAGGTCGTCATCATCGCGGACACCCGAGCCTGAACCACTCTGCCAGGGGTTCCCGGCGTTGCGGACACCTCCCGATTCGGCGCCTGGCTCGCTCTCACCTCGCCGGCCGCACTCTTCCTCGACGGCGCGAGCCCCTACTGGGTGCTGGCCCTCGCGGGCGGTGGCAGCTACCTGTCGCCGCCACCCTCGAACCCCGCCGCCGCGCGGCCGATCCAGCCGTCTGCAAATTCCTCTCCCCCAATGCTTTCCATCGTCGTCATCTGAAAAATGAACAAGGGAATTGTCATGAGCACAGAACGCCCGATGCCGTACCTCAGCGGCCATTACGAACCGGTGGCCGATGAGATCACCGGCCACGAGCTGACCATCAACGGCACGCTGCCGCCGGAACTCAACGGACGCTACTTCCGCAACGGACACAATCCCCAAGCCCGGCATCACCCCGAGCCACTGGTTCCGCGGCGAAGGCATGATCCACGGTGTGCGGCTGCACAACGGCCGCGCCGAGTGGTACCGCAATCGCTGGGTGAAAACACCTTTCTTGGAGGGTGTTCCGTTCACCGGCGTCGAACTGCCTCGCCGGGTCCCGGCAGGTATCCACGGCCATTGGATCGCCGATCAGGAGGGCTTCCTGTGATCACCGGAACCGATACCAGCGCACCGGTTGTCGTGCGCCGCGGACATCCTCGTCGACGCGACGCTGCAGCGAGTGTGGGAGCTGCACACCGATATCAGCGCCTGGTCCGCCTGGCAGACCGATATCACCGCCTCCGCCATCGACGGTCTGGTCGAGCCGGGCACCGTATTCCACTGGAGCACATTCGGATTGGATATCGATTCGACGATCTACGCGGTGGACGCACCGCATCGCATCCTGTGGGGCGGACCCGCCCACGGCATCACCGGGGTACACCTGTGGACGTTCACCGAAGTCGACGGCAAGGTGCACGTGCACACCGAGGAATCCTGGGACGGTGTCCCTATCCGGGCGGACATCGCCGGAATGCACGCGGCACTCGACGGCTCTTTGGCCGCCTGGCTGGAATATCTGAAGAAAACCACGGAGAGCGCTTAACCACAGTGCCGGGTGACGGCAACGCTGCCGTCACCCCGCTACTCGACGCACGTGAACCTCCGCCCGAGATCCGAAGGCGGGGCCGCCCACCGTCGGATCAAGCCTCGGAATGTCATGGGTGTGGTGGTGGTGTCGGACTCTTCCCGATAGTCGGGTTGGTGACGCGCTGCACCCAGGCCGCACAGTCCAAAAGGGCCATGTCGTCGTCAGACGGTCGGGAAAGCAGGATACCGGTGCGGGGCCCGGGCCGCACGGCGGGTGCGGGCAGGGTGATGCCGCAACTGCCAAGGTAGCTGAGCACCATGGTCGTGCGCAGTACGGCGGCGTTGGCGCTGTCGTACCAATCCGCGTCGGACTGCAGGTCGGCTGCGCGGGGTGGAATGCGGCGCACGGTAGGGCACAGGAGCGTGGCATCATCGAGGTCGGCGGCGAACTCAGCGCGCAAGGCAGACATCGCAGCATAGACGGGGCCGATGGAATCGGCTGTATGCGTGTTGCTTTCGAGTCTGCGCCGGGTGGCGGGTTCGATCGGCATCGTCGAGCCGAGCCGGTGACGATGCAGTCGGTATGCCTCGGCGCCGACGATCGTTCCGATGTCATCCATCAGGCTCTGGGCCGTCGAGAGCGACGGTAGATGACGAAATTGAACTTCAGCGCCTGCGGCCCAGAGTTCGGCGACGGCGACGTCGATGTCGTCGGCAATCTCCGCTGCGGTGTCCTGCGACCATTCGCCCGCGGGTACGACGAATCGCAGCGGTAGCGGGCGACGACGAGGTCGGGTAGGCAGGAGTACACGGTCCAGCGCGGCGAGATCCTCGACCGTGGTCGCGAATACGCCGACGCTGTCGAGTGTTGCCGACAGCGGTGCGAAGTCGTGGGGGCCGTATCTACCTGGGCTGGCACGGTATCCGACGATGCCGCACAGGGCGGCGGGCACGCGCACGGATCCGGAGGTGTCGGTGCCGACCGCCAGTGCGACGATGCCGCGGGCGACCGCGACCGCGGATCCGGAGGAGGATCCGCCCGTGACGAGCTCCGGGTCGAGGGGGTTGGCAGGAGTGCCGAAACAGAGGTTGATCCCGAGTCCCGAGAAGGCGAACTCGCTGAGATTGGTTTTGCCGATGGTGACCAGACCGCTGTTGTGCACCCGCCGCACGAGGTGGCTGTCCACGACGGCGGGTTCATCGTGGAGGTGGCTGGCCGAACCGCAGGTCGTGACGGTGCCTTGGACGTCGAACACGTCCTTCCACGCGATGGGGACTCCGTCGAGTCGGCTGCGGCGTGCGCCGCGCGAGGCACGGAGATCGCTCGCCTGGGCCTGATAGCGGGCGCGTTCGCCGGTGACGGTGATCATCACCGCAGCCGAATCAGGTTGCCGGGCACGGTCGATGGCGGCGGTTACCAGCTGCGTCGACGTAGCTTCGCCGCTCGCGAGGGCCTGCGCCATTGCGGTGGCGGTAGTCATGGTAGGTACTCCCGATGCTCGGGTCCGAAACGAATAGAGCACACGCTATCGCGCAGACATCCGCGCGGATATGTGTAAACATCTAGTCAATTGCCCAAATGATGTGTACATATCCATTCCCGTTGGCTGCCGCAGTTCTGTTGACTAACCAACATGACAGCGTTGAGCTACCCGGAGCCGGTAACCATTCCGGCCAGGCAGGCCCGGTCGGTCACCTTGCGTACCGGCCAGCGATTGCAGATCACCGACGTCGCCGGTGGCCAGGTGGGCGATGTGTTCGCCTACAACGTCGACGACATCACCGAACATCACAGCGCCTCGCACACCCGCACCCAGGTCAGCCGCTTGTTCCCCGAGCTGGGCGAATCCTTCGTGACCAACCGGCGACGCCCTATCCTCACCTATCTGGCCGACACCTCCCCGGGTCGGCACGACATGTTGATCGCCGCCTGCGATCCGGAACGGTATGCGGCATACGGGGATCCCAACCACGCCAGCTGCGCGGACAATCTGCGGCAAGCGATGGCCGACCTCGGCCACCCCGCGCTGCCGCTCATTCCGCAGCCGATCAACGTATTCATGCGCATCCCCGTCGCCGCGGACGGGGAGCTGTCCTGGCTCGAAGCCGCTACCGCGCCCGGGGATTCGATCATCTTCCGCGCAGAGATGGCCTGCATCGTCGTCGTCTCGTCCTGTCCGCAGGACCACAACGTCATAAACGGCGCCGGCCCAACCCCGCTGGCTCTGACCATCCTTCCCCCGACCACTGAGGAGAACACCGATGACCACCGCTGAACTCGAACTGGCCCATCCGGCGCTCGAGCCGTTCGGCCTCGACTCCCTGAAGCTGCGCAACCGGTTCGCCGTCGCGCCCATGACGCGTATATCCGCCGAACCGGACGGCACGCCGACCGCGCAGATGGCCGAGTACTACCGCGAGTATGCGACGGGTGGATTCGGCTTGATCATCACCGAGGGCATCTACCCGGACGCCACCCACAGCCAAGGCTATTTCAATCAGCCCGGCCTGGTCACCGACAGCCACATCGCCGGGTGGCGCGCGGTGGTGGACGCCGCGCACGGCGCCGGGACCCCGATCATCGCGCAGTTGATGCACGCCGGAGCGATCTCGCAGGGCAACGCCTACGGGTTCGAGACCATCGGACCGTCGACCGTTCAGCCGCGTGGGCAGATGATGGCCGATTACGGCGGCGTCGGCGGACCGTGGAACGCGCCCCGGGAAATGACGGCTCGCCATATCGACGACGTCATCGCCGGATACGCCGACGCCGCGGAGAAGGCCCGGGCGGCGGGTTTCGACGGCGTCGAGATCCACGCGGCCAACGGCTATCTGCTCGACCAATTCCTCACCGACTACACCAATCAGCGCACCGATGATTACGGCGGATCTGTGGAGAATCGGATCCGCCTTACCGCGCGCGTGCTGCAAGCCGTGCGTGACGCGCTCGGCGATCTCCCCGTCGGTGTGCGGCTGTCACAGACCAAGGTCAACGACTTCACCTACCGGTGGCCCGGTGCCGAGGCCGACGCGCGGGTCGTCTTCGCTGCCCTGGCCGACGCGACCTATCTGCACATCGCCAGCGAGGGCAGGAATTTCCTCGAGACCGCGCGCTTCCCCAGTGGCACGACCATCACTCAGCTGGCCCGCGAGGTGTCCGGCCGCCCGGTCATCGCCAATGGCGGCATGCATGCCCTCCCCCAGGCCGCCGATGTACTGACCGGCGGGCATGCCGATGTGCTGTCACTCGGTCAGGGTGCGCTGGCGAATCCGGATCTGCCGCGTCGGGTCGAGACCGGGGCAGAGCTCGCTCCGTTCAACCATGAGATGCTCCATCCCATGGCCACCCTGGACTGTGCCGCGGCATGGCGCGCACGAACCGACAAATGAGCGAGCACACCTGGACCCGTGGCGCGGCGGCCGTGGCGACGCTGACATTCGATGTCGATGCGGAGACGCCCATCCTCGCAGAAGGACGCCGCTTCGCCGATCACCCCATGGTGATGTCACACCAGTCGTACGGACCGGATGTCGGCGTGCCGCGGATCCTCGATCTGCTCGATGAGATGGTCGTTCCCGCAACGTTCTTCGTGCCCGGCTGGGTAGCCGAGCAGCGTCCTGGCCTGGCCCGCTCGATCGTCGATCGCGGGCACGAGGTTGCGCACCACTCTTACAGTCACCGTGCGCCCACCTCACTGCCGGCAGGAGCCGAACGCGCGGATTTCGTCCGCGCACTGGACGTTTTCGCTGCACAGGACATCGACATCGCCGGACATCGGGCGGCGATGTGGAGCGCCAGCCGCGAAACGATCGGCCTGGTGGCCGAATACGGTCTGGCCTACGACTCGTCGCTGATGGGTGACGACCGGCCGTACCTCGTCGACGGCACCCATGCGCCGGTGGTTGAGCTGCCGGTGCACTGGTCGCTGGACGACTGGGAGCAGTATGCGTATCTGCCCGAACCGCGTATCGGCGCGGTCATCGAATCGCCGGTCAAGGTCGAGGGAATGTGGCGCGCCGAACTCGACGGAATGCGGCACTACGGCTGCCTGTTCAACGTGTGCATGCACCCGTTCCTCACCGGGCGGCCGGGCCGGATGATGGCCCTGCGCCGCCTCATCGGGTACGCGCAGGAGTGCGGGGACGTGACCTTCGTCCGCTGCCGGGATGTGGCTGCCTGGGCCCGCGAGGACGCCAGGACGCCGCGTCGCGCACTGCCGAGCTACGACGTGGATCCGGCGGTGTACCCGAACTGACGTCGCGTCGGCCCGGTCATTACGTCGCCGCGTGCGATGCGGTGCCCGGGCCGACGGCCTCGGCGGCCAACGCCAGGAACAGGTCGACGGTGTCCTCGAGTCGGTTGACGTTTCGGCCGGTCAGCTCGGTGATCCGGGCCATGCGGTTGCGCAGGGTGTTGACGTGCACATGCAGGGCGGCGGCGGTCACGCCCCACTGGCCGTCGTTGGCCAGGAAGGTCCGCACGGTGTGTTCCAGTTCGGTGTGCGCGCTGGCGTCGTGCTCGCGGATGATGCCGAGCACCTGTTCGGAGAACCGTTGCAGCACCTGCTCGTCGAGCAGACCCAGCAGCATCCTGAAGTTCGCGACATCGGCGAAGGTGGCGGTGTCCGGGCCGTCCTGCGCGCGCAGCACCTGGCAGACTTCCCGAGCACGCACCAGCGGTTCCCGCAGTGCGCCGACACCGGCGGCGATCTCACCCAGCCCGATGACGATCCGTGAAGCGGCCACTCTTCTGCCGACTTCCACAGACAGCTCTCGGGCGAAACGCGTCAGCTCCTCCGTCGTACTCTCCCACGGGCACACGGCCACCGCGTCGCGGCTTCCCGCCACGGTGAACACCGGGATGCCGTGCGCGGCGAAGAACGCACCGGCAGCATCGGCGATATCGTCCAGCGGTGTGTCGAGGCCGCCAGGCGTGAGCACCGGTGCGAGCGCGAACACGCCCAGCGACCGGTCCGACGGCACACCGTACGCACGCAGCCGATGGCTCACCTCACCGCTGCGCCGCGGCCCGGACAGGACCATCTCCAGGAGCTCGGCCGCGAAACGCGCCTCGATGGCATGCACCGCTTGTTGTTTGGTCACCTCCAGGCTCAGGAATCGAGCGGCCTGGGCGAGCGCCTCCCGATCCGCCACGGCGAGTTTCGCGGCCGGTTCCAGGCAGTACAGCCCGGCGTCGATTTCTCCCATCGCGCCCTCGACGAGGTAGAGCGCCGACGGCCCGGAGCCCAGTAGATCCACCTCGATCGGTGGTGGCGTGCGGTTGAGCGCCGCAGCGGCGAGGCGAATCTGTTCATCGGTAGGTTCGCAGCCGATGCTGGCCAGGCAGCGCCCCTTGCGATCAATGACCAACAGCGGCAATTCCGTTTCGCCACGCAGGATTTCGAGCACGCCCGCAGCACCACTGCCGCGTGACAGGGCGGTCGCCAGGGCGTCGCCACGGTGCACGGTCGCGGTCAGTTCCGTCTGGAGGACCTCGTTCTGAATCCGGGCGGCGGCCCGGGTCAGCGCGGCGAACGGCACCCCGATGCACAGTTCGACCAGTGGCAGACCACGCGAGACGCACAGTGCAACAAGCCCTTCCGGTAGGTCCGGAGTCTGCGCCGTTAGCCCGAACACCAGCCCTGTCGCACCTGCCCGCGCGACAGCGTCGACGAAGCGCTCCGCCGAGACATGCGGTAGCCACAGACCGTTGGTCAACACCAGTTCGCCGGGCCGGACATATCGCGACGGGTCGGGAAGCTCGGTGGTGTGCAGCCAGCGGATCTCCGCCGCCAGGCGTTCGGTGAATTCCGGCGTCATGACACGCAGGCCCAGCGCGGGATCGGCGACAAGTCGGCTAATGGTCAACACATATCGAAATGTACACAGCAACCCGCAATCGATGGATGAATACACATCGACCTATCGCGCAGTGCGGTGCTGTTATGAGGTGAATCACAACCGAAAGAGGGAAGTCATGTCATCCCCCCAATTGCCTCGCACCACGAGCAATGCAAACACCACACCGGCCAGCGGTGACACCGGCGTCCGATTCGACGATCACGGTGTACTACCCATTCCCGACAGCAAACGCGACTGTTCCCCCTGGGAACTGTTCTGGATCTGGTGCGGTGCGAATATCGCGCCCATCAACTGGGTGCTCGGCGCGCTCGGAATCGCCCTCGGGCTCAGCCTGATCGAAACGCTGATCGTCATCTCGGTCGGAAATGTGTTCGGCTGCGCGGTATTCGGGCTGTTCAATGTCATCGGCCACCGCACCGCTGTCAATCAGATGGTGCTCGGACGCTCGGCGTTCGGCATCGCTGGAGCAGTGCTGCCCGCCCTTGTCCAGGGTCTGCTGACCATGGCGTGGGTGGGTGTGAACACCTGGGTCGTGCTCGATCTCGTGCTCGCGGTGCTCGAGGAGATCGGCATCCAGGGCGGCATGGAGCTGAAAGTTGTCGTCGCGACGGCCATCATGGTGATTCAACTCGCGCTCGCGCTGTACGGCTTCTATGCGATCCGGACGTTCGAGAAGTACACCGTCCCCCTCACCATCGCCGTCATGGTGGCGATGACCGTGGTCGCACTCGCCCGCACCCACCTGGACTGGACCGCCGCCGCGGCCCCGACTCCCGGCCAGAAGCTCACCGCGGTAACACAACTCATCACGGCCATCGGCGTCGGCTGGGGCCTGACCTGGATTCCCTACGCCGCGGACTACAGCCGATTCGCCCGGCCGACGCTGCGCGCCAGGACCGTGTTCTGGGCATCGGCGGCCGGAATGTACCTGCCCACAGTCTGGCTCGCTGCCCTCGGCGCCTGCCTGGCAAGCGCTGGTGGTGGCGCCGACCCGTCCACTCTTGTCGTGAGCACCTTCGGCGCGCTCGCCGTCCCGGTACTGGTGCTGATCATGCACGGCCCGATCGCCACCAACATCCTGAACCTGTACTCGTGCTCGCTGGCCGCGTTGACCGTCGGCATCCGCATTGCCCGCTGGAAGATCACTCTCTTCGCTGGTGCGGTGGCCTCCGCGGTACTGGCCGTGTTCATCAACTCGTCGAATTTCGCGCATGCATTCGACAACTGGATGGTGTCGATCCTGATGTGGATCAGCCCGTGGATGTCCATCCTGCTCGTCGACTATTTCGTGGTGCGCCGCCAGACCTTCTCGATCCCGGACCTCTACCGCGACGGCACGACGTCGATCTACGGGAAGTTCAATGCGCGCGGTCTGGTGAGCCTCGCGGCCGGATTGCTCGCCAGCTGGTCCTGGCAGTACGGCGTGGTCCCCGCTATGCAGGGGCCGGTGGCGAAAGCCTTGGGTAACACCGACTTCTCCTGGCTGTCCGGCAGCCTTGTCGCCGGCGGCATCTACGGCATCCTGTCCGCCCTGGCCTCCGCGCGCCGCACCAGCGCATGAATCGCGAGACAGATTCGGTGCCGCGACTCAGCCGGGTACGCGCCCAGGGCGGCGGATGCTCCAGACGATCTCGTCTTCACCTCCGGACAGGCGCCGATCGACGAGTGCGGCGCCACCGTCGGAAAGGTCCGACTTCGAGGCGCAAGCCCGGCGCGCCCTCGCTAATCTCGCCACGGTCCTGGCGAACGCGGGTTCCGGCATCGATCGCGTGGTCAAAGCCACGGTGTTCGTCACCGATATCGGCAAGCAGGACATCTTCGCCGGACTCCGGGCCGAACACTTCGCGCCGCCTTACCTCGCCGAATCCTTCGTTCGCTAACCGAGGTACAACCCGGGCGGTGGGCGAGCCTGCCGTGTTCTACCCCGGGACAGGCCATGGTGCTGTGCTGATCAGCAGCAATGACCCCGATCCGTTCAATGCCCTGCGGTTGCCGGCATGACGGATTCCGTCATGCCGACCGCGGCAAATGTCGATTTCCGGCGGGTGCCCGGCAGCAAGGGGTGCGGTGTGATCGGTCTCATCCGTTCCAAGAAGGAGTGCAAGATGCTGACTGTCCTACCCATCAGGTACGTCTCGGATGTGCAAGCGTGCTCCTGGAGCGGTTCGAACTCGACCCCACGAAGCACCGGGACGTCGGCTCGGGGCTCGTGCCGGCCCGGCCGGGCCCGGGGCGTCCCGTTCGCTGCCGACGGCGGTCGGATCGGCGTGGCGGATGCAACGGACGATCCTGTTCTGGTGGGCATTCGGAGTCGTCGTCCTCGCCGTCGTGTACGGCGCGATCGGCGACCAGATCGACGACTTCCTCGGCAAGGGCGAGCAGGTGGCCGACATGATGGAACAGCTGGGTGGCCGAACGACCAACATGATCGACGCCTACTTCGCCGCCATCTTCGGCGTAATGGCGATCGCGGTCGCCGGCTACGCCGTGCAGGCATTGCTACGGATGCGCGGTGAGGAGTCGGCAGGGCGGCTCGAACCCGTTCTCGCGATAGCGGTTTCGCGCCCGCGGTGGATGCTCGCGCATATCGGCCTGGTCACTGCGGGGATCGTGGCCCTGCAGGCGCTGACCGGGGCGGCGACGGGACTCGCGTTCGGTCTGGTTATCGGGGACGTGCCCGAACAGGTCGTGAGTCTCACCGGTGCGGCTCTTGTCTTCGTGCCCGCGATCCTCGTCGTCGCGGCGGCGACCGTACTCTTCTTCGGCGGCCTCCCCGCCTGGTCGACCGGACTCTCCTGGAGCGTCCTCGCACTCTGCCTGGTCTTCGGGCTGCTGGGACCGCCGCTCGGCCTGCCCCAGACCGTCCGCAACCTGTCGCCGTTCGCGCACGTCCCTGCGGTACCCGCCGCGGAGGTAACGGCCACTCCGCTGGTCTGGCTCGTAGTGATCGCCGTCGTCATCGGTGCGGTCGGAGTAGCGCTGTTCCGGCGACGGGACCTCACCGCCTCGTAGGGCCTCGCTGCTCATCCAGGCCTCGAGGACCAGCCACCCGCCGTGGTGCCCGACACCTCGAAGGGGTGCCTGGTCGCCCAGGCGGCGGTGAGGACGAGCTGGACGTGGGCTTTTGCCTGGCCGTGGTAGCGGCATCGGCGCAGGCCGTGGCCGTGGCCGTGGGTGAGCTCGTTGGCCGATGTCCTCCGGCCGGTTGACATCGGCCCAGTCGCGCGGGGCTCGCGGGGGTTCAGGTGGTGATGGCGGCGACCGGTTCGAGGCCGTAGGTTCGGGCGTAGCCGTTCTCGGTGCCGACGAGGAGGTCGATGACCTCGAAGTAGCGATCCCAGAACGGGGTTTCGCGCAGTGCGTCGATGAGGAGCTGGTAGGCGTGGTGGTCTTCTGCTTCCCATACCCAGACGTCGGTGATGCGTGCGGAGTAGAACTCCGTGTCGTAGAAGCGTGACCGTACGCCGGTGGTCTTGGCCTCGACGGCGGGCAGGACCTGGGTGGTGAAGGCGTCCACACGTTCCTGGACGGTCAGAGCGAGCCACTCGGGTGTGGTCTTGACGAGCATGAACGCGGTGACCAGTGGTTCGGTCTTTTCAGCGGGCATTAGATTGCCTCCAAAGGTGTACGTGGCCTTGATGCACTGGGCACCATGGGTTCCGGGCGAGCGGGTGGTGGGCCTCAGGAGCGGACAGCGGGCTCGAGGGTCTGGGCGCACCACTGCTCGAAGCTGGTGGGGGACGCGGTGTCCGGGGTGCGGGCGACTCCCGCGTCGAGGCCCTGGTCCTTGGCCCGCTTCATGTCGACGACACCCTGGACGAACGCCTCGTTGAGGCCGTAGCCGACGAGTGTGGTGTGCAGCTCGTCGAGTGGCTGGCGTTCGTAGCGGACGGGGCGGCCGAGCTGTTCGGTCATGATGCGGGCCAGGTCGTTGGGCGACAGGTCCTGCGGCCCGAGGACGGGGACGCTGTCGGTGCCGGTCCACGAGCGGTCCAGCAGCAGGTCGGCGGCGACGGCCGCGATGTCGGCGACAGCGACGAGGGGGGCTTTGCGGTCGGCGTCAACGACGTCGGTGAACACGCCCCTGTCGCGGATCGAGTCGGACTCCTCCAGGAGGTTCTCGAAGAAGGACGGGTTGGCCAGGGCCCGGTAGGCGACGCCGGTGCCGGCGATGAGGTCGTCCATGGCGAGGGAGGCGGTGACGAGGCCGGCGCGGTCGGCGACCGGGGTACCGCGGCCGAGCGCGGAGACCCCGACGACATGGCCGACGCCGTGGGCGGTGAGCGCCTGCACGGCGGGGCGGGTGAAGCCGCTGTAGCCGTCCTGCGGGGGCTGGGAGGCGTCCGGGGGGACGAGCCAGAAGACGGCGTCCGCGCCCTCGAAGGCCCGGTCGAGGACCCTGGCGTCTGCGTGCGAGCCGGTGATCACCTCGACGCGTCCGCGCGCCGCGTCCGGGAGCCGCGCGGGATCGCGCACGATCACCCGCAGTTCCTCACCTGCGGCGTGGGCGGACTCCAGGAGCTGGGAGAGCAGCGGACGGCCGATGTTCCCGGTAGGAGCCGTAATAACGATCATGAAAGCCTCGCAGGTCGTTGGATCGGTACACCCGTCATCCTGCGAAGAACCAAGCGTTGCCACAATGGGAACTTCAGCACTGAATCATTGACTGAAATGGAATTATGCTGGTGAACAGCCCGGATCCGGTCATCGACGCCAATCTCGCCATCGCGCTGGACGCCCTGCTGGCCGAGCACAGCGTCACCCGCGCCGCCGCCCGCCTGCACACGTCGCCCGCCGCAATGAGCCGCACCCTCGCCCGCCTGCGCCGCATCCTCCAAGACCCCCTCCTGGTCCGGGCCGGACAGACCATGGTCCCCACCCCGCGTGCCCAGGCCCTGCGCGACGAAGCCGCCGCAGTGGTACGCAGCCTCGGAGCACTACTCAGCCCCGGCACAGGCGTCGACCCCGCCGGCCTGAGCAGCACCTTCACTCTCCAGGCCGCCGACCTGGTCGGCGCGGCACTGGCCCCCCGACTGCTGCAACTGGCCCAGCAGGAGGCGCCGGGGGTCTCGTTCCGGCTCCTGGCCGAAGAGCTGGAGGCCGGATCTGCACTCCGCGACGGCCGGATCGATCTGGAGATCGGATCCATCGACCACGTAGATCCCGAAACCCAGGTCGAAGAACTGGTCAGTCTGCGCATGGTGGCGGCCGTCCGGCCCGGCCACCACCTCACCGAAGAACCCTTGACCCCGGCCCGGCTCGCTGCCGCCCAACACGTCGCGGTCAGCCGCCGTGGCCGGTTCACCGGCCCACTCGACACCGCGCTGGCCCAGCAGAACCTCCAACGGCGGGTCAGCGTCGTCCTCCCCAGCCACCTAGCCGCCATGACCCTCACCGCCCGCAGCGACATCGTCTGCCTCGTACCAGCCGCACTCCCCGGCGCCGACCCGTCGCCCCTCACCGACAACGCGACCTCCCTCGGACTGCACCTCCTCGACATCCCCCTGGCACTGCCGCCACTGACCATCGGAATGGCCTGGCACCCCCGACACACAGCCGACGGAGCCCACCACTGGCTCCGCAACGCCATCCGCCGGACCCTTCGCATGCCCAGGAGCCCGACCACATCATCTGACTGAGGCACCCGCAGATGCGAGACGGCTACTGGTGGGCTCGCGTAATCACCTGTCGCGGCTTGTCGGTGCTTTCCAACCAGACGGGTCCGGAGCCGGGGTGCGGTGGCGTAGCGGCTGCAGGTGGCTGCCGCATCCGTGGCGAGTTTGGTTGTGGTGACGTGGTGCACCCCTGTAATCGGCCTCGGCCGGCTCACCACCGAACTCACCCGAGGAGTTCACGCATTCGTGCAGGCTGCCAACGGCACAGAGGCCAAACGCCATCGCTGAAAGCGCGGGTCCGAGCCGGTGATGCCAGGATCAGGGCGGTGGGTAGATCAGCACCTCTCATCGACTCGCTGATCTGCAGACCGCCGTAGCGTTGCGGAGGACTCGCCCCGACGAGACCGAAACCGCAACGTGGTGGGTGTGTGGGTCGTCGACGGCATCGAGCAAGTAGGCGGCGAGGTCGGCGCGCGAGATCTGCGGACCGACCTTCGACGTGGCGCCCAACGAGACTCGGGGGATTGTGGCGCCGGGTTTGTCGGTGAGCCGGGTCGGGCGTACGGCGGTCCAGCGCAGCGCACTCTCGGTGAGGAATTGCTCCATCCGCGCCATGTCGGCGTAGGTATGGCACATAACCCGGCGCAGTGCGGCGGCCAGCACTCTGCTCGCCGGCCCGGTATCGGCCGAAACATCCAGTCCTGCAGAGGAGACGACGAGGAGTCGACCGCCGGGCGGCATGGCGGCGATGATCTCAGCGGTACTCGCGGAGTAGACGATGGTGGGGGCGCGGTCGGCGGCGCCGAGTGCGGAGATCACCGCATCGTGTCCGACGAGCAGTCCGTGCAGGGACCCCGGGATTGTCGGATTGGCGATGACCTCACGCAATCCCGGTGCGGGTGAGAAACTTCCGGGCCGCCGGACGATCGCGGTCACCCGATACCCGCAGGCAAGGGCCTGCTCGACGACGATCCGGCCGGTGCGCCCGCTCGCGCCGACCACGGCGATGCTGGTCATCAGCGGGCGGCGGGACGGGTTGCGGGTTGGAATTCACACCTCAGACACCGAGATCGGTCGCTGCGGGGGCTTGACATCTCCATTGAGATTCCTTCGGAGTCAGTGGTGGTGGGGAATTCAGTGCGCGAGGGCGGACAGTGCGACCCGGCGCGGCAGCAGGCACAGCACGGCAACGAACATCCGGTTGGTCCGGCTGGTGAAGGTGACCGGACCGGACGTGCCGGACAGAGCTTTCCGGGCAGCGTGCACGACCTGCTCGGGCGACTGGACCAGCCAGGACGGCACATCCTCGACGGCCTTCGCGCCGGTCGTCGTGACACCGGGGCACAGGGCAAGCACCTTCACGTCTCGCGATTTCTGTTCGTGCCACAGTGTTTCGGAGAAGGTGGTGACGAAAGCTTTCGATGCGCTGTAGACGCTCATGCCCGGCTTCGGGGTGTGTCCGAGGGTCGAGGAGACATTCACCAGCGTGCTGCCGGGCGCCGCGTCGGCGAGGAAGGCGTGGGCCAGCACTACTACTGCTCGGCAGTTGAGATCCAGTATGGTCAGCGCTGATTCGAGGGGAATGTCGGCGAAGCTGCCATGCGTGGCGGTGCCCGCGTTGTTCACCAGCAGTGTGTATTCGCCGGCACGTAGTGCCGCCGCGACGACCCGCAGCCCGTCCTCGGTCGTGAGGTCCGCGACCAGGTAGTCGTGTCCGTCGCCGAGTTCGGTCATCAGCTCCTCGAGCGCATCGTTCCCGCGCGCCACGGCCGTCACCGAGTACCCGGCGGCGGCCAGCGTGGTCGCGAATGCCCGCCCGATGCCTGCGCTTGCGCCGGTCACCAGCGCTTTCACTGCTCGGCCAGCGGCTTGGTCGCCGGGTCGAAGAGGAAGGAAACACGTTCCATCACCGGGTTGCGCTGGGTGTTCTGGAACGCCGCGATCCGCCATCGACCATCCTGTTCACGCACCAACGTGTAGGTCTGGGTCTTGGACAACTCGGCGGGTTTGTCGTCGGAGTATCGGTCGCCCCGGCTGGTGACGATGGCGACGGTGCCGCCGTAGAACCGGGCGTCGAGGTAGGAGTCCGCGAGCTTGGTGCCCTTCAGGAAACCGTCGAACAGTGCGCGGTGCGCCTCTGTCAGATCGCCGCGACCCTGGTAGTGGGTGCCGAGAAAGGTTGTGTAGGTGGCGTTCTCGGTGAAGGTTGCGCCGTAGGCGTCGGCGTCGTTGCGGCCCCAGGCCGCGGTCATCGTGCTCAGCGTGGTGCAGACCGCCCGCAGGTCGGTGTCGGAGCCGCCGTCGGGGACGACGCTGGTGCACTCGGCGACGCCGGTGTTGTGCACCTCGGAGGTGCGGTCCAGCCAAAGGTAGCCACCCGCGGCGATCACCCCGAGCGTGAGGGTGGTGGCGCCCAGTGTTCGCACGATGGTGCGGCGCCGGGACTTGGCCGGGACTGTTGGGGTGGCCGGGTTGGTGTCGATGGTGGTCATAGCGTGAGCCTCTCGCATATTCTTCTGCCTAGAAGATGTATCTTCAGTGAAGATGTTTCTTCGTTGCAGCAGAGATTACGAGAACGTCCGCCCCTTGTCAACACCTCGACATGGAGGCGATCCAGGTACGACTTTCCGCCGGTATCCGAATTCCGTTGTGCTGCATGCCCGAGCGGACGCCAAAGCCCTCGACCTCGGCGCGACCGACCTCTATGCGCTCAACATCCTCGAGCTGCGGATGAGGCGGGCCGCGGCAGCCTCGACAACGTCGGGCCCGGATCCCGGGCTGTTATTCGCGAAGGACATGGGACACACCGTGACCCATCGATGTGCAGCGTGGCGACCGTTGAGTTCCGGTGAGCCGAACTCGACCACAGGTCGCCCACCGCGCAGTCGACGAAGTCGTTCCTGATTTCCGCAACGAGGCACCTCGTGGTTGAACCAGCAAACCTGCTCGGATTGAACTCGGGATTAGGGTCGGCGTGTGATCTCCTTTCGGACCATCTTGGGGACGATGTATGTCGCCGTCGCGGCTCTGCTCACGCTGCTGATCCTCGTCCCGCAGGTTCGGCTGTATCGAGATGAGCAGCCACGCACCGATGTTGTCGCCCAATTACGTTTTCTCCGTGCGAAATTGGGATCGGGGGCCGGGGAGGAGATGCAGGGTATGTTCCCCGAGGGGTACTTCTTTTCGCACGCCCTGTACGGATTGGCGTGGACTGACGTCGCGCGCGGCGACCCAACGTATCGGGACGCGGCGCTGCGGGAGGCGCGCTGGGCGCTACAGCGTTTGGGATCCCCTTCGGGGCGAGCGGTTTTCGATGCGCGACTGCGCCCGGCATACGGAGTCTTCTACGTCGGATGGTCCAGCCGGTTGCGCGGAGCCGTGATCGAACTCGCCGGTGCCGACGCACCGGAGACGGCGCAATTCACCGCCGATTGCGAGGCACTCGCGGCAGCGTTCGATACCGACGGGCCGTTCCTTGCCGCGTATCCGGGCCAGGCCTGGCCCGTCGACAATGTGGTGGCTGTGGCCGCGCTGAGGTTGCACGACCGCATCGTCGGTTCGCGTTTCGAGCCGGTGATCGCCCAATGGCTCACCTCGGCTCGCGCGCACCTGGACCCAGCCACTGGTCTACTACCGCACCAAACCACACCCGTGAAGGAAAGTGCGCGCGGCTCGTCACAAGCAATGATCCAGCGGTTCCTGCCCGAGATAGATGCCCCGTGGGCCAGACAGCAGTACAGCGCATTCCGCCGATTATTCGTCGATACCCCGCTCGGCCTGCCAGGAGTACGCGAGTATCCGCACGGCCGCAACGGCGCAGGCGATGTGGATTCTGGGCCACTCATTCTCGGTGTCAGCGTCGCGGCCACGGTGGTCACCATCGGCGCGGCCCGAGTGCACGGCGATCAATCCCTCGCCGGTCCGATCACCAGCCTCGGCGAAAGCCTCGGCGTACCAGTCACTCTCGGCAACTCCAAACGCTACGCCTTCGGCGCCCTCCCCATCGGCGATGCCTTCCTGGCCTGGTCCTTCCCCGCACCGCTCGCCACCACCGCGACATCATTTCCACCCGTGGTCCCTTGGTGGTGGCGGATACCCTGGCACGCGCTCGCGCTAACGCTCCTCACCCTGCTCTGGTTCCCGATAGTCCGCGAACTCGTTCAACGACGGCGCACGGGTCAGCGCATCATCCCGGCCATCCCACCATGTGCTTCCACCGAGTGACAACGCAATAGGTTGCATACGTGGCTCTTTCACCAAATGGCAAGGCAACCCAGCAGCATCGCCCTGAGACCCATCGAGCACCCCGCTGCCTGAGCGCGACCTGATCATCGCCCGCCGCGAACATGCGCCGGTCGCCCGCATGTGCACAGTCTCGGCGATAATCCGCGCACCCTCGGTATCGGTCGACCGGAGGTCGGCGGCCCGAGCGGCGAAATTGACAGACGCGCCAGATTTGGGTTCTGATGCGCTGCACCCACCTCCCCTGCACCCGCTTTCGCGCTGTCCGTTCCGCGCGAACGTGGCGAGCGCTCCCGCTGGCGAGCTGCGGTTCGCCAAGTAAGTCCGGGCGCGCTGAGCCTCTCCGCCTTGGTGGCGGGGCGTCGCAGCACGGGCAGCTTCGTTGTGGAATATGCCGGAGCAGCGGCCAGTGCGCTGTCGAGGCCCGCAGTTCTGGCAGTGCGCCTACCAGGTTGGGCTAGCTCGACGGCGGTTCTCCGGTCACGTGCCGGAACCCACCCGTGCATCATTTGTCTCCCCTTGTTTCCGTCTGAATGTGATATTCAGCAGAGGCGATCTGGTGAATGCCCCATTGAGACGGTTCAGTAAGGGAAGGCGGGGGCGTGGATCGATGTCGTGGAGTGCCTCGGTGAGCAAGCGGATGGGTTCGCTGCAGCCGGCGTAGCGCGCATCAGGGTCTTTTGCGAGGGACCGGTGCAGGATCGCATCGACCTCGGGCGGCATCCAGCGTTGGCGCTTGGAGATTTCGGGAGGTGGGTCGTGTAGTTGAGCCTCTGCGGTGGCCATGAGGTTCGCACGGGGGAACGGCGGGCGGCCGGTGAGCAGCTCGATGGCCGAGCAGGCCAGTGCATACTGGTCCGTCGCGGGGGACACAGTGCCCGCCCGCAGCAGTTCCGGCGCGGCATACGGTACCGATACGACCACGAAACCGTTGCTGGCCAAGGGGGGCTCGGGCCGGTGCAGCCACCGGGCCTGATCGAAGTCCGAGATCTTCACCCTCGCGGGCTCGTCCACGCCGACCAACACGTTCGCCGGCTTGATGTCGAGATGGACCGTCTCGTTGCCGTGCGCGAAATCCAATCCTGCCGCGACATGGGAGAGCACGTGCAGCACGCGCCGCAGATCAGGCTGTTGGTGCGGCATCCGCACCAACAGCGACGCCGTCGCGCCTGCCACGTACTCTCGCGCCGACCAGAGCCTGCCGTCGGATTCACCGTGTGTGTACAGTCGCACGATGTTGGGGTGCCGCAGCACGGACAAGATGTCGAACTCGTGCACAAATCGCGCACGCGCCTCGGGTGACCGGCTGTCGTCCCGCCCCAGAATCTTCAGTGATACGGGTCGTGATCGTTCCGGATCCTCGGCCAGGTACACCTCACTGCTGCCGCCATGGCCAAGCCTGGCCTTCACAACGAATCCCGCAAACTGGTCACCTGGCTCGAGTGCCACCGCCTCACCATAGTTGGCCGACGTCCGCCTTCGACAGGAGCTACCACCCTCTCTGTTGGGAAGGCAGCGCCGGGTCCCGATGCGTCCGGGAGTGGAGTCGACACCAAGTCGGTTGTACGCAAAAGGGAAAGGACGTGCGCGATGGCGTGCACTGCGTCATCGTGTCGTCGCCGATGAACGACGGCAACGACGGTGGCCCGCTCGACACCGATAGCCATCGCTGATCCGCACGCCAAGGCCGTCGCCTCCAGGCTGGGCCCGTAGCGGGCGGCTCGAGTTCCGATGGATGGACTCCACTCGCTGGTGGCCTGGGGCCGTCCCGAACGCCGACGATCGCCATCAACCTCGTCGCTCGACCCCCCAATGGTGTTCTATATAGGTAACTTTCGCCGCACCACCGATCATCAGCAGACAGCCTGTTGCGCATCGAACTCTCCCGTATCCGCAATGCATACGCCATGATGAGAGAGCGAATGTGAGCTCTCAATCGACGGCGGGGTTTCGAGGTGGCACTGTTGCGCACTCTCACCCAGCAGCGGGCAGAACTGGAAAAGGAATGGACCCGCTGGGCGACGGCGCCGACCGCGGCGGCGGCTGACATCTCCGCGGAAACCAGCCTGCTCCGCGCTGAAGTCGCGCAATCCTGGCAGCGCTCGTTACATACCGTCGACCCGGGCCGCACAGGCGCGCCCGGCCTCGACGATGTCGGCGACCGCTGGTCGAAATCCGCCTTGCGCGCACCGATCACCGAACTGTCAGGCCAACTGCGCAGCATCACCGAGGAAGCGGGCTACGTTGCGGCGGTCACCGACGAATCGTGCACCGTCCTGTGGTCCTGCGGTGACCGCACGGTCCGGCGGCAAGCCGAACAGGTGAACTTTGCCCCCGGCGGTCGCTGGGACGAAAGCTATATGGGCACCAACGGTTTATCGCTCGCCCTCCACCACGACCGCCCCACCGCCGTGTTCTCGGCCGAACACCTGGTCGCCGCGCTGCACGGCTGGGTCTGTTACGCCGCGCCGATCCACGCGCCCGACGGCAGACAGGTCGGCGCGCTCGACCTCGCGAGCTCGTGGAGCCGCTCGCATCCTGCGGTCATGACCTCGGTGCGTGCCCTCGTCACCGCCGTGGAGACCATGCTGCGCGCGACCGCGCCCACCCCGACACCGGGTGTTCGTCTCGAATGCCTCGGCGCCGCAAAGCTTTTACGCGAGGGCAGACCGGTCCCGCTACCGCCACGCCAACTGGAAATCCTGGCTCTGCTCGCACTGGAGCCCGACGGTTTCACCCCCGAGCAACTGCACGCGGCGGTCTACGGCGACCGCCAGGTCTCCGCCAACACGCTCAAAGCCGATGTCTCGCACCTGCGCCGGACCACCGGTGGCGAGATCACCAATCGCAGATACATGCTCACCGGCGCGGTGTCCTGCGACGCGGTCGAGCTGCTCGCCGCCATCGCGGCGGGGGATGCCCCCTCGGTGCTGTGGCTCTATCGCGGACCGCTGCTGCCCGGCTCGGACACACCGGGCGTGGTGGAGTGGCGCAGGTATCTGGACGTAGGTGTGCGCACCGTGGTGCTGGCCAGCGATCGCGCCGAGCATGCGGTGGCGCTCGGAGAACGCGTCCCCGACGACATCGAAGTGCACGAGCACGCGCTGCGGCTGCTGTCTGCCGACGACGTACGGCGTGCCGTGGTTGCCGCGCGCCTTCACACCGCATTGCACACCTAGCGTCCGCGGTTCGACGCCACCAACCTCACACCAACCTTCGCGGGTCATAGTGGCCCCTCAGAGGAAGATTCCGCGAGGAGCACTGAAATGATCTACGCCAAACCCGGGTCCGGTACCAGCATCGTCAGTTACGCCGTCCGCTATGACAACTTCATCGGTGGCGACTGGGCTGCTCCCATCGAGGGACGGTATTTCGACAATCCCTCCCCCGTCGACGGCGAGATCTTCTGCGCGGTGGCCCGGTCGACCGCCGCCGATATCGATATGGCCCTGGAAGCCGCACACCACGCTGCCGAAGGCTGGGCCGCCACCTCCGTCACCGAGCGCGCCAATATTCTCAACCGGATCGCCGACCGGATCGAGAACAGCATCGAACCGCTCGCGATCGCCGAATCCTGGGACAACGGCAAGCCGGTCCGCGAAACCCTTGCCGCCGACCTGCCTTTGGCGGTCGACCACTTCCGCTACTTCGCGGGTGCCATTCGCGCACAAGAGGGCAGCATCGCCGAGATCGACGCCGACACCGTCGCCTATCACTTCCACGAGCCGCTCGGCGTGGTCGGGCAGATCATTCCGTGGAACTTTCCGATCCTGATGGCGGCATGGAAGCTGGCGCCCGCTCTGGCCGCGGGCAACTGTGTGGTGCTCAAACCGGCCGAGCAGACACCGGCGTCGCTGCTCTTGGTGGTCGAGCTCATCGCCGATCTGTTGCCGCCCGGTGTGCTCAACGTGGTCAACGGTTTCGGCGTGGAGGCGGGCAAGCCGCTCGCCTCGAGCCCGCGGGTGGCGAAGGTTGCCTTCACCGGCGAAACCACCACCGGCAGGCTGATCATGCAATACGCCAGCGAGAACATCATTCCGGTCAGTCTGGAGCTGGGTGGCAAGAGCCCCAACATCTTTCTGCCCGATGTGATGGCCGCCGACGACGAATTCCTGGACAAGGCCGTCGAAGGCTTCGTGATGTTCGCGCTCAACCAGGGCGAAGTGTGCACGTGCCCGTCCCGAGCGCTGATCCACTCCTCGATCTACGACGAATTCCTGGCCCGCTGCATCGAACGCACCAAAGCCATCAAGGGCGGCAACCCACTCGACGACACCACCATGATCGGAGCCCAAGCCAGCAACGACCAATACGAAAAGATCCTGTCCTACATCGACATCGGCAGGCAGGAAGGCGCCCGCGTGCTCACCGGAGGAGAAGCACGTAAGGTGGACGGACTGCCCGGCGGGTACTACATCCAACCGACGATCTTCGAGGGCAACAACACCATGCGGATCTTCCAGGAGGAGATCTTCGGACCGGTGGTCTCGGTGACCCGGTTCGACACCGTCGAGGAAGCAGTGCGCATCGCCAACGACACCCTCTATGGACTCGGCGCCGGTGTATGGACCAGGGACATCACTACCGCATACCGGATGGGCCGAGCGATAAAGGCAGGACGAGTATGGACCAACTGCTTCCACGCATACCCAGCGCACGCCGCGTTCGGCGGCTACAAAAAGTCCGGAATCGGACGCGAGAACCACAAAATGATGCTCGATCATTACCAGCAGACCAAGAACCTGCTGGTCAGCTATACGCCGACCAAGCTCGGGCTCTTCTGATGCAAGGCCGGGTCCATCGTGTCGCCATCACCGATCGGGCACGAATCGTGTTGCGGCGGTTGATCGAACAGAACGGCCCGGTACTGTTCCATCAATCGGGCGGTTGCTGCGACGGCAGCTCACCGATGTGCTTCCCGGTCCGCGAATTCCGCATCGGCGGCGCCGACGTCCTGCTCGGCCGACTGCCGTGGCACACCGAATTCTGGATCAGCGGTGACCAATACGAGCGGTGGAAGCACACCCATCTCACCGTGGATGTGGTCAGCGGCCGCGGCAGCGGGTTCTCCCTCGAAGCGCCGGACGGCGTGCGCTTCATCGTCCGATCCCGGCTGCTCACCGACAAAGAATCCGCTGTGCTGGCCGCCGGGCCGCCGCCGCACACCGGAGCCGACCGCATGACCTGACACCACAGAGACGGGTGACGGTCCGGGGATCCGCAGCCCTTGGCCGGCACCGCACGGCCTCGTCGTCCCGGTGTGTGCACCGGGACGACGAGGTGCGGTCCCCTACGATCTCGCTAGCGGCCCGGCAGGAACCGGAAGCTGCGCGCGAGCGTCATCAGCAATCGCTGCCACTTGTCCTGCGAGATCACCGGGGGCGCATCCAGGTTCATGAACCGGGTGACGACCACGGTTTGCTGCTCGGTGAACTTCAGCAGCCCGTCCGGGCCGTGCCTGCGACCGACTCCCGAGATGCCCATACCACCCATCGGCGCCGCGGTGGTGCCCCAGGCAGGCGCGTATCCCTCGTCGACGCACACGGTGCCCGCATGCAGTTGCCGGGCGATCTGCTCGCCGTCGCTCTTGCTCGCCGCCCACACGCTCGCGTTGAGGCCGTACTCGGTGTCGTTGGCCAGTCGGACGGCCTCGTCGACGGTGTCGACCGGGTATATCGAGACCAGCGGGCCGAAAGTTTCGTCGCGGCCGCATTCCATCTCGTCGGTCACCTCGGTGAGCACCGTCGGTTCGAAGAACAGCGGGCCGAGATCCGGACGTGCTTTGCCGCCGGTGAGCACCTTCGCCCCTTTGGAGGTGGCGTCTGCGACGTGCTTGGTCACGGTCTCCAGCTGCGCTTCGGAGATCAGGCTGCCGATATCGGCCGAATAGTCGTAGGCGGCACCGAGTTCGGCGGCCTGCACCGCAGCGACGAATTTCGCGGTGAACTCCGTGGAGACCGAGCGCTCGACATATAGTCGCTCGATCGAGATGCACAGCTGTCCGGCGTTGGAGAAGCAGGCCCGAACGGCCGCCTTGGCGGCTTTGTCCAGCTTCGCGCCCTTGGTGACGATCATCGGGTTCTTGCCGCCCAGTTCCGCGGAGAAGCCGATCAGCCTGCGCCCGCACTGCTCGGCGAGTGAACGGCCGGTCGCCGAGGAGCCGGTGAACATCAGATAGTCGCAGGCCTCGACGATCGCGGTGCCGACAACGGTGCCCGGACCGGTCACCACCGCGAGCAGGTCGCGTGGCAGCCCGGCCTGATACAGCAATTCCGCGCTTGCCAAGGACGAGAACGGCGTTTGGCTGTCTGGCTTCACAACAACGGCGTTACCGGCGAGCAGCGCGGGGATCGAGTCGCCGATGGACAGCAACATCGGGTAGTTCCACGGCGCGATCACACCGACAACGCCTTTGGGCTGGGTGTGCACCGATGCCCGATTGAGCACGGGGAAAGCGCCGGGCACCGAGTGTGGTTCAAGTAGCCCCGGCGCCGCCTTCGCGAAGTACCGCGCGGCGAACATCAGGCCCATGATCTCTTCTTGAGCAGCCCACCGCGCCTTACCGGTCTCGGTCTGCACCACGTCCATGAGGAACTCGCGGTGCTCGACCACCAATTCCCGATACCGCTCCAGCACGGCGGCGCGTTCCTCGGCCGATCGTGCGGCCCACCGTGCCTGCGCCGCTCGTGCCCGGTCGAATGCGGCGGTCACGTCCTCAGCGGTGCCCACCGGCACCGTTCCGAGCGGCTTACCGGTGAAGGTCTCGACGATCGTCTCGGTCGAACGGGCCTCGGGGCTATCGATCGCCGCCAGGGCGCTCAGACGAGCGAAAACTTCGGCTTCCGGCGCGGGCATCGTTGCCTCCTACTTGTGAGTAACCGCAGATTACACACAATCTACGCCGCCGCCCGCCCACGCCGCACACACTCGACCCGGTTCGGGCGCTGATCTCGCCGACTCGGCGGAATGTACAGGCGCCACACCTGCATGGCGACCGGTCCGAACTGTCGCAGGCTCCGAATAGCCGATGAGCGCTGCAGAAGCCAAGGCGTCCACTGGAATTCATCACCTCGACGTTGGCAGATCAGATCAGAGCTTCGATGTCAAATCGAGTCTCGCTCACCGGGACCCGATCGCCGTACGGGTCGGCATCTCGATTACGTTGTGCCGATGTTCAGAGCGAGGCTCGGTGTCCGAACACGGATACTGGCGATCGCGCTCATCCCGAGCCTGACTCTGCTCGTGGTCGGCGTGGGTGCAGCGGGATACCTGGTAGCCCAGGGAAACAAGGCCCAGGATTGGGCGTCGCAAAATCAGCAGGCAATCCCGTCGACCAGGGAACTACTCGAGGCCGTCCAGCAAGAACGTCACCTGACGATTGCCGCCCTGACAGGCGACGATTCGCTCATCCCGACGCTCGGCGCGGCCCGAATGCGGCTCGACGGCGCATTGCGCGGACTGATCGAGGCATCCATCGGCCTGCGCGAGATCGACGATTCGAAGATCGGCGACAACGCCGCGAACTTCATGACACTGGGCACCCAGATGACCCAGGTGCGGACCGCTACCGATGCGGGCCAGCTGCCCGTGCCTGATGCGTACATGTTCTACAACCGCCTGCTCGACGTCATCACCTTCGGCACCGAGCTCGCCGAGCAGACGGCGCCGAACGCCGAGATCGGCGTGCGCATCGCCGACGGAATGCGCATCTTCCTTGCCACGGAAGCGATGTCGCGCAGCAACGCACTGGCAGACATGATCGCCAACGCGAGCGGCCCCATCCCCGTTCCGATGGAGGAGTTCCTTCGGCAGATCGGCTTCTATCACACCGAAGTCGCGAACCTGGCCGCCGAACTCGACCAATCCCAACGCGAGCGTTTGCAGGCGCTGATGAACAGCACCGCATGGCAGCAGCTGACAGCAATGGAAAATGCTCTCGCCCAACGAATTACGACCAGCACCGCGAGCTCCTCCGGCTCGTCGAACTCCTCGAGTTCCGCCAGCTCTTCGAGTTCCTCCACCAAGCCATCGACCACTCCGCCGCTGCCGTTGAGCACACCCGAATGGCACAACGCCGCCGCCGAGGTGAACCGCGAGCTGATCGATATCTGGATCGCACAGAACAAGCAGGCGCAGAAACTGGCCGAGGACACGGCCGCCGAATCCGCGGATACCTCCGCGTGGGCCGGTGGCGGGGTCTTGGCGGTCAGCGTGCTGGCGTTCGTGATCGCGCTGTTGCTCGCCAACCGCATTATCCGCAGGCTCAAGCGCCTGCGTGGCGAGACCCTCGCGCTCGCCGACGAGCGCCTGCCCGAGACGATGCGGCGGCTGAGCGAGGGCGAAATCATCGATCCGGCCACCGAATCGCCGACCCTCGACTACGGCCACGACGAAATCGGCCAGGTGGCCAAGGCATTCGAGCACGCGCACTCCGCGGCCATTGCCGCGGCGGTAAACGAGGCCCGCACCCGGGAGGGTGTGAAGGCCGTCTTCCTCAATATCGCCCACCGCAGCCAGATCGTGGTGCATCGGCAGCTGGAGATTCTCGACGAGGCCGAGTCCAAGCAGGAGGATCCGGCCTTGCTCGACACGCTGTTCCGGCTCGACCATCTGGCCACCCGCGAACGCCGCAACGCCGAGAACCTCACCATCCTCGGCGGCGGGCAGCCTGGCAGGCAATGGCGCAACCCGGTGCCGCTGATCGACGTGGTGCGCAGCGCGGTCGGCGAAACCCTCGACTACGCACGCGTCCGGGTCGCCCGACTGCCCGAGACTCACGTCATGGGCACCGTCGTCGCCGACCTTATCCACCTGCTCGCAGAGCTGGTCGACAACGCGACCGCCTTCTCACCGCCGCAGTCCCGAGTCGAGGTGACCGGCAATGTGGTCGGCAAGGGCATCGTCGCCGAGATCAGCGATCAGGGCATGGGAATGTCGGATTCCGACATGGCCAAGATGAACGACATGCTGCGCGACCCACCGGATTTCGGAGTCGCGGCGCTGTCCGCCGATTCCCGCCTCGGGCTGTTCGTCGTGGCCCAGCTCGCCGTCCGGCACGGTATCTCGGTCCGGCTCGCGGAGTCCGACTACGGCGGGATCCGGGCCATCGTGCTCATCCCGTCCGCGTTGATCGCCGGCGAAAACTCCTTGCCCGCATCGGGATCCGAGACGACCGATGCCGGACACAGGCGCCGCCACCCGGTGCCGTATGTCGAATCCGCGGCACACGGGTCCGCCGAACCCGAATCCGCGGTATTGACCGCGCCACCGGAAGCCCCGTCGGTGGTGGAACCGCCGCGGCCGACGCCCGCGGACGGGCCGCGGCCGAGCGCGCCGACACCGCACGCGGGCCCCGACGGCAGGCCCGCCCTGCCGCGCAGGCACCGGCAGGCCAGCATCGCCCCACAATTGGCGCAACCCGCTCCGGTCGAGCCGGTCGCCGAGCCCGGCACAGAGCGCGCACGCAGCGCCGAGCAGGCCCGAGATCTCATGTCCGCCATCGAGAACGGCACCAGGCAGGGCCGCCGGGCTGTGCCCGACCAGCTGCCGAGGAACGGGCCCGACGAGCTGCCGAGGGCTGTGCCCGAGGAGTTCCCCGCTACCGCGGCCGCTATGCCCGCGGACGAACAGGAAGGCAATGGTGACTTCTTCCAACACCGGTGATCTGAACTGGCTGCTCGACGATCTGGTCGACCGGTTGGCGGGCGTACGTCACGCGGTGGTGCTGTCCACCGATGGCCTGCTGCTCGGCAGATCCACCGCCATGACCCGCGAGGACGCCGAACACTTCGCCGCGATGTCCTCGACCCTCTACGGTTTGGCGCGCAGCGCGGGCAGTCGTTTCGACGGCGGCGGGGTCCGGCAGGCGGTGATCGAACTCGATCGCGCCGTGCTGTTCGTGACCTCGGCAGGCGATAACGCCTGCCTCGCACTGCAAGCGGCCGAGACCGCGAATCTCGGTATGGTGGCCTACGAAATGAATGTCACCGTCCAACGTGTCGGCACCTACCTGTCCACCCCCGCACGACTGCCATGACACGCAAGGGTGAGCCGTGGTTCGACGAGGCCGCCGGTCCGCTGGTCCGGCCTTACGCGGTGACCCGTGGCCGCACCATCGGTGCGGGTCATGATCTGGACATGCTCACGGTGGTTGTCACCGCTGATCGCGCGCCCACCCTGCGGCGGGCCGAGCCCGAGTACACCGACATCGTTCGGCTCTGCCGTGTCCCGCAGTCGGTCGCCGAGGTGGCGGCCCATGTGAAACTTCCCTTGGCGGTGACCAAGATCCTCGTCGGCGATCTGATCGGCGAGGGACATCTGATCTTCCGGGCTCCGGTGCAGCCGGAGGCCGGCCCGGGCGATCTCAACATATTGCGAGCGGTACTCGATGGCATCCGAAAAATCTGACCCGCATTTGGCCGCCTCGGTCAAGATTCTCATCGCCGGTGGATTCGGCGTCGGCAAGACCACCATGGTCTCGGCAATCAGCGAAATCACGCCACTGCGCACCGAGGAGCTGATCACCGAGGTCAGCACCGGGGTCGACGACCTGTCCGGCGTCGAGCAGAAGACCACTACTACGGTGGCGCTGGACTTCGGACGCATCACCATCGATCGGGATCTGGTGCTGTATCTGTTCGGAACGCCGGGGCAGGACCGGTTCTGGTTCCTGTGGGACGAGCTGGCCCGCGGCGCGCTCGGCGCCGTCGTGCTCGCCGATACCCGCCGTCTCGGCAATTCCTTTGCCGCCGTCGACTTCTTCGAACGCCGGGGCCTCGCGTTCACGGTCGCGGTGAACTGCTTCGACGGTGCGCCCGTCTACACCGTCGACGAGGTGCGTGACGCCCTCGACCTCGACGACCATATTCCGGTGCTGCTGTGCGACGCCCGCAGCCGCGAATCCAGCAAGGAAGTGCTGGTGAATCTCGTGCAGCACCTCATCGAGCGCGCGGGCAGATCGACGGTCGCCAGCTGATCACCGCTCGCAGACCCGTCGGCTTCATATCTGGTGTAGCCAGGAAATAAAGAGCAGGGCGCCCGCGGCGCCGAGCACAAGGGACACCGAGACCGGCCACCACGGCCCGGTGCGCCCGAGTAATTGGTGACTCAATCGCACCTGCACCACACCGAGCCCGGCAAGCAAAACCAGCCACGCGGGCAACAACCCGACTCCGAGCAGCGCATGCACCACCCACGCACCGGCCAGTGTTGGTCCGCCCCAGGAATGTTCGAGGTCGTTATTCGCGATCAGCGGATAGGCGATGCCGCGCACCGCGGCCACCACAGCAAGAAACGCCAGAAACCACGTCAGCACACAGACCGCGATCGCGAGCACCGTGTGCACCGCAGCGCGCAGACCGGACCGAGTGCCCATCGGGAACGACGCACCGAACAGCCGGCGCGGCACCCGCAATCTGACCGCCACCGGCCGGCAAGCGAGCGGACCCGCCACCAATGCGTAACCGGCCCAGCGCAACAACGAGCACACCGATCTCATATAGGCGACCGTATCGCGGTGTACGGTCGCCGCGACAGCGCATCGGCGGACGACGCCAGGAACCGCAACTGATCCGGGGCGCTCACGCCAATCGCCCGGCGTCGACGAGATCGTCGAACAGCAGCCGGTCCACCGGCGGCACCAGAGCGCGATCGGCGTAGTTGAACCACGCGACCTCTTCGATCTCGCTACTCGCCGCGAGCGTGCCGCGGTAGTCGGCTGTGTAGCAGCTCATCCGCACCACCACACCGCTCTCAGGTCCATGCACTGCCGCCTCGTAGGTGCCGACGTGCGCGACCGTCTCCGGCAGCAGCGCGACGGTCAGCTCTTCCTCGATCTCACGCAGCAGCGTTTGCAGATCCGTCTCGGCACCCTCGCGTTTGCCGCCGGGAATGTAGAAGATGTCCTTCCCGCGCGGGCGCGCACACAGGATGCGCCCGTCTTCGATGCGCACCCACGCGACCGTATCGATCAGCTGTCCCACTCGCCCGTCCGCCACCGCCGCAGCCTAATCCAGTGCGGCCCGGCCGATGGATGTCAGCGGACGGCAGGGATCATCGAAGCGTCGCGGACTCCGGGACCGTCGACCGGCTGCAGGTCACGGCCGTGCACTCGTTCCCCGCATGCCGAGCACACCGGCTCAAGCACCGTGACGTGACCGCAGGTCTTGTGCAAGGACTGCACCGGGGGGCCGTCCGGGGCCGCCCACTGGTCACCCCACTGACGCATCGCCGTGAGCACGAGCCAGAGCGACCGCCCCTTGGCGGTAAGCCGGTAGTCGTGGCGGACCGGGTTCGCCTGGTACGGCACTTTCGTCATGATGTCGTGTGCGACAAGGTATTCCAGGCGCTGGGTAAGCACATTACGTGCGATGCCGAGACGTTCGCGGAAGTCGTCGAAGCGCGTCACCCCCATCAGCGCGTCGCGCACGATCAGCAGGGTCCACCACTCGCCGACCACCTCAAGGCACTGGGCAATCGAGCAGTTCATGTCCTCGAAGCTCGTCCTCCGCATCCCCACAGCATAGTCGGTTGCTTCAAAGAACTCACTCGCTTATGGTTCGTTGCATGATGCAACTCACTCAACGGCTCGGCGACGAGTTCGCACTCGCCGAACTCGACTACCGCGTCTGGCGGGCACAGGTCGACGACAGCTGGCGCGGCTGGACCGGGCCGCACGGTGGCGTCGTCGGTGGACTGCTGATCGAGGTCGCGCGCCGCGCAGCAGCAGGCGACCTGCCGATGCGGGCGGTCGACGTGCGCTTCCTCGGCCGCCCGACCGAGGGGACGTTCACGTTCCGGGCGACCGCGCATCCGGTGGGTCGCAGCACCACCGTCATCGATGTGGTCGCCGATCAGGAAGGCGTGCTGGTCGCCTCGGCGGCCGTCACTTTCGGGCGGACCGCACCGACACAGCTGCCCGAGCGGCCTGCGGTGCCCGCCCCGCAGGTCCCGCCGCCCGCCGACTGCTGGACATTCCGCCTGCCACCAGAAATCGTGCCTGTCGGCGCTCATTTCGAAATCCGCCCCGCCGCGGGCCCGCTGCCGCTGAGCGGGTCGGACGAGGCGTGGATGTGCGCGTGGATCGCACTGATCCCCGAGCTGCCGACCGACGCCGCGGTTTTGGCGGTGCTCGCCGATGCGCTGCCGCCCGGCCTCTTCCCCACTCTGACCACACCGGTCGCAGTGCCCACGGTCACGTTCTCGATGCACCTGCACACCGATTTCGCCCGGCCGGTATCGCACCAGGTGCTCGTCCGTGCAACCAATGCCAGCACCGTCGGCGGCTGGTCGGTCGACGACATCGAGATCTGGGACCGCGGCGGCCTGCTGCTGGCGACGGCCCGCCAAACCCGTCGAGTGCTCGGCTGAATCGGAGAAACGATCGTGAATACCGTTGTGCCAACCACAGATCGACCCGCTGTCGATTCGCGAGTCGTCCTCGCCATCGTGTCGATCGGCGTGCTGCTGTCGAGTCTGGATCTATTCATCGTCAATGTGGCCCTGCCGGATATGGGCAAGGATTTCGCCGACACCCAACTATCCGGGCTGTCGTGGGTGCTCAATGCCTACGCAATCGTGTTCGCGGCGCTATTGGTGCCCGCAGGGCGGCTCGGCGATCGCGGCAGTAACCGGACGACCTTCCTGATCGGTCTCGCCGTGTTCGTGCTCGGTTCGGGGCTGTGTTCGGCCGCATGGAATGTCGAGTCGCTGGTGGCCTTTCGGGTGTTGCAGGCGGTGGGCGGCGCCATGCTGACCCCGTCCTCACTCGGCTTGGTGCTGGCCGCGACTCCAGCCGAGCGCCGCCCGATGGCCGTTCGGCTGTGGGTGGCCTTCGGCGGCCTCGGCGCCGCACTCGGTCCAGTGATCGGCGGCCTACTCGTCGAGATCGATTGGCGCTGGGTGTTCCTCGTGAACGTGCCGATTGGACTTGCCGCGTTAACCTTCGGCGTGCGGCTGCTGCCCTGCCCGCGCGGCGACGGCGGGCCACTGCCCGATGTGTTCGGTGCGATCATGCTGATCGGCGCCATCGGCGCGTTCATCCTCGCCCTGGTGAAAGGGGAGGACTGGGGCTGGACTTCGGCGGGCGTGCTCACATCCTTCGCCGTCGCGGCGGTGCTCGCGGGTGCCTTCGCGATCTCCTCGGCCCGCCACCACAGTCCCGTCGTCGACCCCGCGCTGCTCCGCGCACCCAACTTCGCACTGATGGCGGGCAATTCCCTGTTCTTCCAGATCGCATTCGCCGGCATGCTGCTATCGGTGGCGCTCTGGGCGCAGAACATCTGGGAGTGGTCGGCCCTGCGCACCGGATTGGCGATCGCGCCGGGCCCCTTGGTCGTGCCGGTCGTGGCGATCCTCGCCGGTCGACTCATCAGCCGCATCGGTGCCGGGCCGGTCATCGCCGCCGGTGGCGTCACCTTCGCCGCGGGCATGGTGTGGTGGGCCACCGCCATCACCCTCGAACCCGACTACCTGGGTGGTCTACTGGGCGGCATGGTCGTCAGCGGGCTCGGCGTCGGGCTCACCCTGCCCACCGCGTTCGCCACGGGCAGCGCAGGCCTGCCACCCCAGCGATTCGCCACCGGATCGGCCGTGCTGAGCATGTCCAGGCAGATCGGCCTCGCCGTCGGTGTCGCCGTCGTCGTGGCAACCCTCGGCTCCCCCACCGGACCGCAGGAAACCCTCGACGCCTTCCACCGCAGCTGGTACGTCACAGCGGCCGTCGCGCTGGTCGCAGGGCTAATCGGATTGGCGGCCAGAATGCCGCGACCCGCTGCCGCACAACCGAATCCGGCGAGCGACCGCGCCGCCGTCTGACTCGACAAGCGGGCACGGTGCCCGGCATCCCTCGGGATGGCCGGGCACCGTTTCCGTGTCAGCGACTCAGACGTTGGAATCGCCGCACCGCCAGCGGCAGGAAGATCGCCGTGAGGATCACCGGCCACACCATCGCCATGAGCAGTGCGTGCTGTTCGATCCACGAATCACCGCTGCCCACCGGAGTTCCGAACAGCTCACGGGTTGCGGCGACCGTGGACGAGATCGGATTCCACGCGGCGATCCCACCGAGCCAACTCGGCATCAGCTGCGGTGCGACGAAGATGCTCGAGATCATGGTCAGCGGGAAGGCCACCGCGAACAGCCCACCTGCCGCCTCCGGATTCGGCACCAGCAGTCCGAGCCAGACACCGACCCAGATCAGGGCGAACCGCAGCAACAGCAGGAGCCCGAAAGCCGCAAGGCCGTTGGCGATTCCACCGTCGGGCCGCCAGCCGATGGCCAGCGCGGTGAGCATGAGGATCGCCAACTCCGCACAGGCCACGATCAGGTCGGTGACTCCGCGCCCGGACACCACCGCCGAGGACGCCATCGGCATGGAACGGAATCGGTCGATCACGCCGTTGGTCGCGTCGTACACGACCACCGTCGCGGTATTGATGAACCCGAACGCCATCGTCATAGCGAACATGCCCGGCATCAGAAAGCTCCGGTAGTCGCCGCCGCCCGGCACGCTCATCGCACTGCCGAACACATATCCGTACAGCAGCACCGACAGAATCGGGAACCCGAGCTGCCAGGCGATGTTCACCGGTTGGCGCTGATAGTGGGTCAGCCCGCGCCGCACCACATTCCAGCAATCGGCGACGGCCCAGAATGCCCGCGAGTGGGTCGGCGACACAGTCGCGGTGGTCATTACGCGGCCTCCTCGGCAACAGTGCGGTGTCCGGTCAACTGCAGAAAGACGTCGTCGAGACTCGGCCTGCGCAATCCGATGTCCTCGATGCCGATCCCCTCGTCCTGCAGCACGCGTGCCACCTCGGTGAGCGCGGCGACGCGGTCGGCGACGGGCGCGTGCACCCTGCGTTCGAGATCGTCGGTCTCGGGCTCCCCCGCACACACCCTCGCGACCACCTTGGCGACCACCGGCAGATCGGCGACCTCGGCGGCAACGACCTCGATGAGATCGGCTCCGACGGTGTTCTTCAGCCCGTCCGGGGTGTCGTCGGCGATGGCCCTGCCCTGATCGATCACCGTGATGCGGGAAGCGAGTTTGTCCGCCTCCTCCAGATATTGGGTAGTGAGCAGGACGGTGGTGCCGTCGGCGACCAACGCCCGCACCGATTCCCACACCTCACCTCGGCTGCGCGGGTCGAGACCGGTGGTCGGCTCGTCGAGGAAGAGGACCTCCGGCGACAGGATCATCGACGCCGCGAGGTCGAGCCTGCGCCGCATACCGCCGCTGTATTTGCCGACACCTTTGTCGGCGGCAGCGGTGAGATCGAAGCGCTCGAGCAATTCGGTCGCGCGCCGCCGGGCCCGGCGCCCACCGAGATGAAAGAGCCTGCCGAACATTTCGAGGTTCTGACGCCCGGTGAGCACCTCGTCCACCGCGGCGTACTGCCCGGTGAGCCCGATGCGCGAGCGCACGAGCCGAGGCTCGCGTGCCACATCGAGCCCCGCCACCTCGGCCCGGCCGCGGTCGAGCCGGACCAGCGTCGACAAAATCCGCACGGCCGTGGTCTTGCCCGCGCCGTTCGGGCCGAGCAGTCCATGCACCGTCCCGCGCCGGACGGTCAGATCGAAGCCGTCCAAGGCCCGCTTGTCCCCATATCTCTTGCCGAGCCCCTCGGCTCGGACCGCAAATTCGTCGCTCACTCTCGCCCTCCGCATCACACATCGAACAATAACTGGGTACAACGTACCCTAATTAGGGTACGTTGTACCCAGTTATTCGCCAAGCAGTTAAGCTGGCTCTCATGACGAGCACGGAGTCCAGCGGCAGCGGCGACATCGCCCGCACTCTCAACCTGCTCTGGGACACCGGCGCCCGGCCGAGTCGCGGACCCAAACCCGCACTCACACTGGACCGCATCGTCGAAGCGGCAATCGTGGTGGCCGACACCGAGGGCTTGGAAGCACTCACCATGCGCCGCGTCGCCACCGAGCTCGGCACCGGAACCATGTCGCTGTATCGCTATCTGCCGGGCAAGGCCGAGCTACTCGACGTCATGCTGGATCGGGTGCAGCGTCCTGCCGCCGACGCCTACCGCGGCGTGGGCTGGCGCGGCGCGCTGGAGGCCTTGGCCCGCGAATCCCTTGCCCTCTTTCGCCGCCACCCCTGGCTGCTCCAGGTCAACCAGTCCCGGCCGGTGATGGGCCCCAGTGCCGTGGAAGGCATGGAGCTGGTGGTCTCACGCATCAAACCTATGGGTCTGACCGACCCCGAGCTCGTCTCCGCGGTCATCCTGGTCAGCGACTATGTCGCGGGCGCCGCGCGCACCCAGCTGTATCTGCAAGAGGCAGAACGCAAATCGGGCCTGACCGACGCAGAGTTCTGGCAGGCCCAGGTCCCGGTGCTGGAACGCGCCATGGCCAGCGGCCGCTACCCGACGATGGCGGCACTGTCCAACAATGCGTTCGATCCCGGCTTCGACCACTTCGGATTCGGCCTTGCCCGCATCCTCGACGGCCTCGAAGTCCTGGTCGCCGCCCGCGCCGCCGAGTAGCCGCTACTCGACCCGCACGGACGCGAGGTCCCGCCCGAGAGCGGCGGCCACCGTGCCCGAATTCAGCTCGCACACCACCGCATCCGGCTCGGCTGCGCGACGCCGCAACGCGACCGCCAGATCCGCCAACGAGGTGGCCTGGGCCAGCACCCCACACAGCCGATCGACGACCTCGGGAACGGGTGGCTCGGTCGGTGGCGCGACGAACTGCTGACCCAACCGCCACGCGAAGACCTGATCCCAGGTGAGCTGCACCGACCGCCTCCTACTTCACCGAATGCGGGGTTGCCTGATCTGCTGTGCGCCCGGCCACCGCGCGCCGACCCATCGGCGGCGTCCTGCTCAGCCGAAAATCCAGCTGCAGATCAACAATCCGGCGGCGACCTCGAGCATTCCCATCATGGTCGCGGTGATCACACCGAGCAATGCCGTGCCGTTGGTCGCCCTGCGTATCCCGCTGGCCGGTGACACCAGCCGCTCGGCCCTGGCTACCACCGCGGTGGCCGCAGCGTTCATGGCATGCGCCGGGGTCGCCGTCGCGGCACCGACCAGCGCGATCAATCCACCGAGCAGAGGTTCGGCGCCATGCCTGCGCGCCGCCTCGTCATCGGCGCACATTTCGAGCAGCCGGTTGATCTCCTCGGCACCGACCGTCAGCAGCCGCACGCGCGGCAGGATTGTCGCCAACCCACGCGCGAACGCCGTCAGTGCCGCATGCCTGCCACGCAGGTGCGCGCGCTCGTGCGCGAGCACCGCGGTCAGCTGATCGGGAGCAAGCGCATCCAATGCGGCACTGGTGACGACGATCACGTCCGGCCGCCCCGCGACGCAATACGCCTGCGGTTGCGGCGAATCCAACACGACCGCACCGAGATCGGGGCGCGAACGTCCGACGAGCAATACTGCCCGCGCGTGTTCCAGCGTGCGTCGACGCATGCGCAGCAGAATCCGCACCGCCCGCCACAGCACCACCCCGGTCCCCGTGATCACCACGGCCGCCATCGCGAACGACACCGCGCGCAGCGTCGGGCTCGCCGCCTCGTTCATCGGTATCGACAGTGCGTCGACGCACACGCGCACTGCTACATCCGCGTGCCAGTACGTGGCGAATTCGACGAACAGCATGCCGGCCGCCAGCAACCACGATCCGAGCGCACCGACGATAGCCACCAGCCAGGCGACGACACCCAGCCGCGGCGCAGCACCGCTATGGGTCAGCCGTTGCAGCACCGACGGCCCGAACAGCGCAACCACGCCGCCGTACACCAGTAGGCAGAGGGCTACATTCACGGCGTTTCGGGCGGCTTATGGGAGGTCAGCCTGCGTAGCGCCGCGCGCAGGCCTGCCGATTCGTCGGCACTGATCCGGTCGACGAAATGGCTGAGTACCAGATCCGAACGGCCGCCGGAACCGAGCGCCTCCAGCATCAGCCGCGCGCTGTGCTCCTCGCGGGTGAGGGTCGGCCAGTAGCGGTAGGCCTTGCCCGCGCGTTCGCGCGCCAGCCAGCCTTTGCGGTGCAGGTTGTCCATGGTCGACATGACCGTGGTGTAGGCGATGCCGCGTTCGGCCGCCAGTTCGTCGAAGATTTCGCGGACCGTCGTGGTCTCCGCGTCCCGATCCCAGATGCGGTCCATGATCACCGCCTCCAGGTCCCCGAATCCACGCACCGTGCCGACTCCCTCATCGTTTCTCGTCCGACTGACGCCCCAGGATACCGGCTTCGCCGGATTCCTACGTAGGTAGGCCGTAGATTTGTCTACGTCGGCCGCGGAAGGTCCTGCGCAGATCGTCGACCCACAGATCGGGGATTTCCCACGGAATGAAGTGACCACCATGGTCGTGGACGGTGAGGTTGACGTGGTTGTACCAGTCGGCGCGGTCGCTGTCGAGGAAGCTCTGCACGCGCCGATCGGTGTCGACACCCGGCGGGTTCTCGTAGCCGACGAAGGTGATGCCGGTCGGCGCTTCGATCACCGGTTGCCGGTCGTGCGAGGGCGTCCACGGATAGCGATTGTTGTTGGCATAGGTGCGAATCGAAGTGCCGATCGAGTTCGTCACCCAGAAGATCATGGCGTGGGTGAGCAGCTCGTCCTTGGTGAAGACGGTCTCGATGTCGCCGCCGTTGTCACTCCATTTCACCCAGCGTTGCAGTATCCAGGCGAGCATTCCGGCAGGCGAGTCGGACAGCCCGACGGCCAGCGTGCTCGGTTCCAGCACGTGCGCGGCGAGGTGGACGGCGAAGCGCCGCTCCATTTCGATGATCCGGTCGTGGACATCGTCGGGCAGCCCCTCGGGGATGGGCCGGCCGCCGCTGACGTCCCAGGCCCGGTCGCCCTCGAACAGACTCAGTTTCTGACCGGACCCGATATGGATCGCAATCAGCTCGTCCGCGTACTTGTGCCCGAGTTGACCGGTGACCAGCGCGCCGACGTCACAGCCCGCTGCCGCATATTCGAGGTGGCCGAGAGTCTCGGTCATGAGGGTGTGCCAGAGGTCGGCGACCTTCCAGAAGTTCATGTCCGGGTTGTTCGGCAGCGGCGCGGAAAAGCCGAAGCCCGGGAACGACGGAACAATCACGTCGAACGCCTCGGCCGGATCACCGCCGTGCGCACCCGGATCGGCCAGCTGGTCGATAACCTTGGACCAGTGCCAGAACGTCCACGGCCAGCCGTGGGTGAGGATCAACGGCGTCGGGTTGGGACCGACGCCCGCCTTGCGCAGAAAATGCACCGGCACGCCGTCGACCTCGACCCGGTAGTGCTCGTAGGCGTTGATCGCGGCTTCGGCCTTGCGCCAGTCGTAGCCGTCGCGCCAGTACTCGACGAGTTCCTGCAGGTAGCGACGATCAATGCCGTAGGACCAGTCGTCATTGCCCGCGTCGACCGGCCACCGCGTCAGAGCCAGGCGCTGCCGAAGATCGGCGAGCACGTCATCGGGCACGTGGATCGGCGTCTGCGGCAGCGGGAACGCGGCCGCAGTGGGTTCGTTGCTCAATTGCCTCCTCCCACAGTCACTTCACCAGAATTTCGCCGAGGTCGACACACCGATTCGACAAACACACCGTCATCGTAGTACCCCGTCCCGGCCGCATCGGTGATGGCAAGAGCGGCCCCACGCTTCACTCTTTCGAACATATGTGCGAACATATGTTCGTGTCCGACACCGCGCCCGCCGCACGATCCGGTAGACCCCGGATCGAAGCGCGCGCGGAAGCGTCGATCCTGCATGCCGACCTCGATTCCTTCTACGCCTCGGTCGAACAGCGCGACGACCCGAGATTGCGGGGACGTCCGGTCATCGTCGGCGGCGGCGTCGTGCTCGCCGCCAGTTACGAGGCGAAGGCCCGCGGTGTGCGCACCCCGATGAACGGCGCCGCCGCCCTGCGACTGTGCCCGGACGCCATCGTGGTGCAACCACGCATGTCCGCCTATGCGCAGGCCAGCAAGGCGGTGTTCGAAGTCTTCGGCAACACCACACCGGTCGTCGAAGGCATCTCCATCGACGAAGCGTTTCTGGATGTCGGCGGTCTGCGCCGGATCGCGGGCGAGCCCATCGACATCGCACACCGGCTCCGCGCCGATGTCCGCGACCAGGTCGGCCTGCCGATCTCCGTCGGCATCGCGCGCACCAAGTTCCTCGCGAAAGTAGCAAGCGCGGTGTCCAAACCGGACGGCCTACGCCTCGTCCCGCCGGACGGCGAACTCGACTTCCTGCACCCGCTGCCCGTTGAAAGACTGTGGGGCGTAGGCGAAGTCACTGCACGCACGCTGCACGACCATGGCATCACCCGGGTCGGGCACCTCGCGGAGCTCGGTGAACCCGTGCTGCGCTCGATCCTCGGGCCGGGCGCGGCCCGGCACCTGTTCGCCCTCTCATGGGCCCGCGACCCGCGCCGCGTCGAGACCGGACGCCGCCGCCGCTCGATCGGCGCCCAACGCGCCCTCGGCCGCCGCCCGCGCCCGCCCGACGAAATCGAGGCTTACCTGCACGGCCTCACCGACCGCCTCGGCCGCCGCCTGCGCGCCGCCGACCGCGTGTGCCGAACTGTGGTGCTACGCATGCGTTTCGACGATTTCACCCGAGCCACCCGCTCCCACACCCTCGCCGAAGCAACCGATCACAGCGAAACACTCCTGCGCACCGCCCGCACCCTGCTCACCACCGCCATGCCGATGATCCAGGAACGCGGACTCACCCTCGTCGGCCTCGCCCTCACCAATCTCGAGGACGCCGACGCGGTGCAACTGACCCTCCCGCTGGAGCCACGCGCCACCAACACCCTCGACTCCACCCTCGACGATCTCCGGCAACGCTTCGGCTCGAGCGCCGTCACCCGCGCCGCCCTCATCGGCCGCGGCGAGGGCATCTCGGTCCCCCTGCTCCCCGACTGATCTCCGCGCCGATCCGCGGCCCCCCACCACGTCGCTGCCGTCGGCGATCCGATCAGCCGTGTAGTCGCATTACAACCGTTCGATAATGGTGGCGTTGGCGAGACCGCCTGCCTCGCACATGGTTTGCAGAGCGTAGCGACCGCCGGTTTGTTCGAGGTGATTGAGCATGGTGGCGAGGATGCGCGTGCCGGAGGCACCGAGGGGGTGACCGAGGGCGATCGCGCCGCCGCGGGGGTTGAGTTTGGCGGGGTCGGCGTGCAGGTCGTGCTGCCAGACCAGCGGGACGGGGGCGAAGGCTTCGTTCACTTCGTAGACGTCGATGTCGTCGATCGTCAGGCCGGCCCTGGCCAGCACCTTGCGGGTGGCCGGGATGACTGCGGTGAGCATGAGCAGCGGGTCGTCGCCGGTCACCGCAAAGGAATGGAAGCGGGCGCGCGGTCGCAGGCCGAGGGCGTCGGCCTTTTCCTCGCTCATGATCAGCGCGGCCGAGGCGCCGTCGGTGAGCGGCGAGGAATTGCCGGGCGTGATCGACCATTCGATCGCCGGAAACCGCGCCTGGAACTCGTCGGCGGCGAATGCGGGACGCAAACCGGCGAGCCCCGCCACCGTGGTGTCGGCGCGAATCGTCTCGTCCGCGGTCAACGCCCCGGCCGCGACGAGCTCGTTGTCGAAACCGCCTGCCGCGGCGGTCTGAGCCGCCAGCCGATGTGAACGCGCGGCGAACGCGTCCAGGGTCTCCCTATCGAGCTTCCATCGCTGAGTGATAATCTCCGCCGCAATGCCTTGTCCGATAAGACCTTCCGGAAAACGATGCGCCAGCGGACCGCGGTTCGCGTCCTTGCCCTGCGCATTGGAGAACATCGGCACCCGGCTCATCGACTCCACACCACACGCGATCGCGATGTCATAGGCCCCCGCAAGCACCCCCTGCGCCGCGAAGTGCGCCGCTTGCTGACTGGACCCGCACTGCCGATCCACCGTCGTGGCGGGCACGGTCTCGGGAAACCCGGCAGCCAACACCGCCGTCCGGGAAATATTGAACGCCTGCTCACCACTCTGCGTGACACAACCACCGATCACATCGTCGACCAGCGCCGGATCCAGATCATTCCGCTCCACCAGCGTCCGCAACACATCGGCCAACAGCGTAGCCGGGTGAACTTTCGACAGCCCACCACCCGATTTCCCCTTCCCTGAGGGAGTGCGCACTACGTCGACAATGACTGCGGAAGTCATGACCACTCCTTGTTTATATCGGCGACCACCATGTGAATGATCATTCACTTACGGCACTGTACGCCGATCCGTCACGACCCCGCACCCCAACGGTTACTGGTTGAGATAGGCGAGCACCGCCAGCACACGGCGATTGTCGTCCTCGGACTCCGGCAGGTGGAGCTTGCCGAAGATGCCGGCGATGTGTTTGGTGACCGCGCTGGCGGAGATCGTCAATTGGCGGGCGATGGCCGCGTTGGAGCGGCCGACGGCGATGAGGCTCAACACTTCTCGTTCGCGGTGGCTCAATTCGGTTGTGCGGCCGCGTGCGTCGCCTCGGGTCAGGAGTTTGGCGACCACATGCGGATCCATCGCGGTGCCGCCGTGTGCGACCGATTCGACTGCGCTGATGAACTGTTCGGTGTTGGAGACCCTGTCCTTCAGTAGGTAGCCGACGGCCCCGATGCCGTCGGCGAGCAGTTCACGGGCGTAGAGCTGCTCGACGTACTGGGACAGCACCAGCACTGGAAAGCCGGGCCGCTGCCGGCGTGCGTGGATCGCGGCCTGCAGGCCCTCATCGGTGAACGACGGCGGCAGCCGCACGTCGACGACCGCTATGTCGGGCTGCTCGTCGGCCAATGCCTTGTGCAATGACGGGCCGTTGTCTACGGCGGCGACGACCGTGAAGCCGTGCTCGGTGAGCATGCGAACCAGCGCTTCGCGGATGAGGAACAGATCCTCGGCCACGACTACTCGGATCGAATCGCGCACGGCACCTCCAGATGGACACGGGTCGGGCCGCCGAGTGGGCTGTCGATGGCGATCGTGCCGTCGAAGACGGCCAGTCGGCTTCGGATGCCCTGCAGCCCAGTGCCGTTGGCCGGATCCGCGCCACCGCTGCCGTCGTCGGCGACATCGCAAATCAGTAGACCAGCCTCATAGTGGAGCGTGACCCGCGCGGTCGCCGTGCCCGCGTGTTTGCCTGTGTTGGTGAGCAATTCGCTGACGGCGAAGTAGACGGCGGACTCGATCGGCGGCGTCGGCCGACCGGCCAGATCGGACGACACCTCGACATCGAGCAGGGAATCCAGCGCCACGGCGCGGATCGCGTCGGCGAGGCCACGGTCGGCCAGGACCGGCGGATGAACCCCCCGCACCAGATCACGCAACTCGGCCAAGGCCTTCGACGACGCCTCCCGGGCGGCGACCACCCGCTGACGGGCCGTCTCCGGATCCATGTCGAACAGCCGCTCCGCGTCCCCGAGACTCATGCCCCGACCAGCCGGGCTTGCGCTCCGTCGTGCAGGTCGCGTTCGATCCTGCGGAGTTCCGCGGCTTGCGCGTCGACACTGTCCGCGCGCGTCTCCACGAGTGTTTCCACCCGTTGCTCCAACCGGGTCGCCCGTGACGGCCCGAGCAGTGCGCGCGTCCAGCGGGCGCGCAACCGCAGCACCGCCGGTCCGATGTAGAGGCCGAGCGCGATCACCGCGAGCCCGGCCGGAATCGCGGCCAGCGCGGCGGCTGTCGAGGTCACGTGAATAACGCCGTAGGCGTTGCTGCCGCCCGCCCGCGCGTTGGCCCGCCATACGAACGGCTGCACCACCGCGCCGTACAACCCGAACAGCGGCATGCCGAGCGCCAGCACGGCCGCCCAGGTGCCGATGATCGGTTCGAGGACGGCCCAGATCACGTCCCGCCGGGTGGTCCGCGCCTTCAGCAGCGCAATCGCATCGGTCTCGGGACCGTAGGGACGCTCGATGTCCACGCCCACCTGGCGAGCCAGCCGACGCGCCGTGTCCGCGGCCCGCCGCAGCAGCGAAACCGCTGCGGGGAACACGGACCGGCCGAGGCCGACCACCAGCAATGCCGCGCTGGCGACGACCAGGGCTGCCGCGCCGATCCCAGCGACCGACAGGCAGAGCATGGCCAGCGCGCGAACCGGTGTCGCAAGCCTCGCCCTCATCGATGTCTCCCTGTTCCGTGGCGATGGCATCATCGCACTGTCATCCGGACATATCATGATCAGCTCCGGTGTCCGATCCGCCGGACTGCGGCCATCGCTGTCAAACCGGCGACACCCGCGATGCACAGCCACGCGAAGAGGTCACCGATCAATCCGTACACCGTCCAGGTGCCGCGCGTCGGTACGGACACGACCATGCTCTGCTGCGTGGTGCTGAAGTAGTCGGTCCTGGCGAGGGTCGTGCCGTAGGCGTCGACGGTGATCGCGATGCCGTTGCTGGTCTCGCGGACGAGGTTGTATCCGTTCTCGACGGCGCGGAACACCGCGTTCGCGGCGTGCATGCGCTCGATGCCTTTCCAATCGTTGGCGGGGACGAACATGATGTCGGCGCGGGTGCGCATGGTGCGAGGGAAGTCGGCGTCGAAGCAGACGACACTGGCGATGCGGCCGTACGGTGTCGCGGACACCGACACGATTCCGTCGCCCGGTCGCAGGCTTTCCAGGCCAGGCACCGGGTGGGCCTTGTCGAAGGTCGACAACACCTGGCCGTCGGGCGCCACGAGTACGGCGATGTCGCGGGATCGCGGCTGCCCGTCGAGGATCACGGCTATCCCCATGTCGAGATAGATTGCCTTGTCTTTGGCCAGGTCTCGAGCTTGCCGCAGAAAATCATCGAAGTCTTCGCCGAGCACGACCGCGGCGGCCTCCGGCCACGCGACGATGCGCGCCCCGGCGTCGGCCTCGGTCCGGCTGCGAGCGAACAGATCATCATTGAGCACCGCGAACGCCCTGCGCAGCACCGGTTTCTGTTCGGGCAGCACCTCGGGTGCATGGAAGTTATCGATCTCCCGCATCCGCTCCTCGGCCGCGCGCGAGACGCTGACGCCTGCGACGCGCACCAAGCTCGGTGCGGTCGGCGCGAGGGCCAGCCGCAGGCCACCGCCGAGGAGCACGAGACCGAGCACCGAGACATAGGCCAGCGTGACGGTCCGGATCGACGGCCAATCCCACCGGTGTTCCAGCGCATCGTTGACGACCGGCGCTACCCAAGCCATCAAAAAGCTGATTCCGTACAAACCGGTGACCGAAACAACTTGCAGCAATGGCAGATTCGCCGACTGTGTCGTGGCCAACGGCCCGAAAATCGTGCCCAGCGGACTGATCGCCGCGACCAGGAACTCGACCGCTGCCCGGGCCGCGGGGAAGACCAAGGTGGCCGCGAACGGAGCCAACCGCTGGAACAGCAGCCGGTCGACCAGCAGCGGAATACTCAGGAGCAGGCTCAATACCAGACAGCCGAGCAGGATCGGCCCGCCCGCCGACCCGCCCGCCACCGTGACGAGGACGATCGTCACCGCAGTCGATGACAGGGCGGCACACGCGAATCCGGTGAGCGCACTACAGCTTCGGGTGAACCGCATCAGGGCGATGGAGAATAGCCACCCGGCGACCGGTACCGACCACGCGCTGTTCGTGGCGAACAGCGCGGCCACGACTCCAGCCGCCAACCAGAAGTACTTCCGCCACCCGGACGCGAAGGACAGATTTCCCATGCACCAGAGCCTGCTCGATCACCTGCCAGCCGTCATTGCGGTTGACTCCCCACTCTTGCTGTAGATTCCTCCACCTCCCAGGGTTGGCAGATACTGGCAGTCACCGACTTCGTTTGGGGCGCTTGTCCATCAGCCGCAGGATCAAGGGGGTGAAGATCAGTTGCATGGCCAGTTCCATCTTGCCGCCGGGGACGACGATGCAGTTCGGCCGGGACATGAAGGAGTCGTGCAGCATGGATAGGAGGTAGGGGAAGTCGATGACCTTGGGGTCAGCGAAGCGGATCACTACAAAGCTCTCGTCGGCCGTGGGGATGGTGCGGGCGATGAAGGGGTTCGAGGTATCGACGGTGGGCACCCGCTGGAAGTTGACGTAGGTGTGGGAGAACTGGGGGCAGATGTACTTCACGTAATCGGGCATGCGGCGCAGGATCGTGTCGATGACAGCTTCGCTCGAGTAGCCGCGTTCGGTCTTGTCGCGGATGACTTTCTGGGTCCACTCGAGGTTCACGATCGGTACCACGCCGACCAGCAGGTCCGCATGCTGAGCGACGTTCACGGAGTCGGTGACGGCGGCGCCGTGCAGACCCTCGTAGAACAGCAGGTCGCTGCCGGGAGACAGGTCCTCCCACGGTGTGAAGGTGCCCGCCGGCTGGTCGTAGGGTTTCGCTTCTGCGTCATCGTGCAGGTACTTGCGAACCGAGCCGACCCCGGTCGCGCCGTAGTCGCGGAAGAGTGTCTCCAACTCCTTCAGCAGATTCGCCTCCTCGCCGAAATGGGAGAAGGTGAGGTTGCCGCTCTGTTCGGCCTCCACCATCGCGAGCTTCATCTCGTTGCGGTCGTAGCGGTGGAAGGAGTCCCCCTCCACGATCACCGCATTGACGCCCTCGCGGCGAAAGATCTCCTGGAAAGTTCGTGTGACGCTGGTCGTTCCCGCACCGGATGATCCGGTGATCGCGACAACGGGATGCTTCACCGACATGGCATCGCCTCAATTCTCAATGGGGGGCAGGCCGGAACAGCGACCGGGAGCCGAACAACGAGCTGTCGAAGCTCGGCCCTTCGTCGGGCTCACTGTGATAGCGCTCGATCCGCTCCACCTCGTTGCGCGATCCGAAGATCAACGGCACCTGGTGGTGCACGTGCTCCGGCGACACCTCGAGCACGCGCTCGCCACCTGTGGTGGCCCAGCCACCCGCTTGCTCGACGATGAAGGCGATCGGGTTGGCCCCGTACAGCAACGACACTCGACCCGGCCGCAGCGGCGGCCTGGCGTCGTGCGGGTACAGGTAAACGCCACCGCGAGTGAGAATGTGGAACGTGTCGGCGACCAGCGAAGCCACCCAGCGCATATTGAAATCCCGCCCGCGCGGCCCGTCCACTCCGTCGAGGCATTCGTGCACGTATCTGCGTACCGGTCGTTCCCAGAACCGCTCGTTCGCGGCATTGATCGCGAAACCCGATGTGTCCTCGGGGATTCGCATCCGCGGATGGGTCAGCACGAACGCACCGATCTCCCGGTCGAGGGTGAAGCCGTCGACACCGCTGCCGGTGGTGATCACCAGCATCGTCGCCGGACCGTAGAGGGTGAACCCGGCGCAGACCTGCCGCACGCCCGGCTGCAGGAAGTCATCAGCGATCGGCGCCGCACCGCCGTCGGAAGCCCGCGCCCGATCCGGCGCCCGCAGCACACTGAATATCGTTCCGACGGGCAGATTTACGTCGATATTGGAGGAGCCGTCCAACGGGTCGAAGGCCAGCAGGTACTTACCGCGCCGGTGGATGTCCGGCACCGGATGAATCTGCGTCATCTGCTCCGACAGCAGTGCCGACAGATGCCCCGTCCACTGGGTCTGCGCCACCATGATGTCGTTGGCGATCGCATCGAGTTTGCGGTGCACCGTCGGCGGCAGATTATCCGGATCCGCCGCGCCGAGCGAGCCGACAACGGCTCCCCGCATCACCTGGTTGGCAATGATCTTCGTAGCTGTCGCAACAACATTCACCAGGGCGGAGAACTCACCGGATGAGCCGGGGTGCCGGTGCTCCTCTTCGATGGTGTAACGGGTGAGGGTCTTCAGTCCTTCTGGCATGGTGACTCGATCTCGTCAGGCGGGGGCCCTTGCGGTCGGCCCGTCCGGCAGCTCGGTTGTGCTCGATTTGCGGTGCTCCCGGGGCCTTTCGTGGTCATGCAAGACACCGCCACCGGGCCCGTTACTCGCACCGCTGCCACCGAACACGCTGCTGCCATGGACATCCTGGGCGGTCAGCGTGATCAGGTCGGTCTTGGTGAGCGGTAGCCGCAGCTCGACCAGGCGTTTGGCCTGGCGCAGCCGGCACCGATCGAGGGCATTGCGGACGCTGCGCGCATTGGAGAATCGCGGCCTGCGCATCCGCAACTCGACATACTCGGCAAACGCGGATCGCGCGGCATCATCGAAGCGAAAGTTCTCCCGCGCCACCATGATCTCGGCGATCTCCAGCAACTCGCCATGGGTGTAGTCGCTGAATTCCAGATGGTGCGCCACGCGCGAGGAAAGTCCGGGATTGGCGGAGAAGAATCGGTCCATCCGATCCGCATAACCAGCGAAGATCACCACCGAACTCGCGCGCTCGTCCTCCATCTCCTGCAAGAGGATCTCGATGACCTCCTGCCCATAGTCCCGCTCGTTCTCGGGGCGGAACAGGTAGTAGGCCTCGTCGATGAACAGCACTCCTCCGGCCGCCCTGGCCAGCGCCTCTTTCGTCTTCGGCGCGGTGTGTCCGATGAATTGACCGACCAGGTCGTCGCGGGTGACGGTGTGCACCTTCGGTTTCCGGATATAGCCGAGGGCATGCAGCATTTCCGCCATGCGCAGGGCGACAGTGGTCTTGCCGGTGCCCGGCCCGCCGGTGAAACTCATGTGCATGGTCGGCCGGGACGCCCGAAGCCCGAAGCGTTGACGCGCCCGATCGATCAGTAGCAGCGCCGCGATCTCCCGGACACGCAGCTTCACATTCGCCAAGCCGACCAGCTCTGCATCGAGTCTGGCCAGCACATCCTCGACGTCGTTGCCCGCGATATCGGTCGACAGGTCGAGCACCGCGGCGTCGTCGAGGATCTCGGCATCGGACGTCGCATCGGGGGGCACCGCCCGCACCGGCCGGGGATCATCGGCCCCGGGCCGGTGCAGCCGGAAACCACCGGCCGCTCCGGAACGCTCAACCGCCATACCGCGTCCCCGGACGGTCGTTCGTGGCGTAGGAATGTAGCCCGTAGATCTGCCGCCGATCGGGCCCCTCGCTCCGGGTGAGCAGGAACCCGGGTTCGTCGGCGGGCCGCTGCACGAGGAAGCTCAGCGCCGTGGTCTGCCTGCCGTAGCGTGCGTCATAGGCGTGTATCCGAATGTAGTGTCGCGGAAAGGTTTTCCGGCAGGCATCGATCTCGGCGAGCACACCGTCGGGCTCGTCGAGATCGAACAGCGGCAGCCCCCACATTTCCCAATAGGCATTGCGAGGATGCGGATCGTCGGTGTATTCGATGGACACCGGCCAGTTGTTCAGCAGCGCGTAGCGCACCTGCGCGGCGATCTCCGCATCGGTGAGTTCGGGCAGGTACGAGAAGGTTCCCTGACGCAGATACATGGCACGTCCTTCGGAAATTCGGCCTCAGTGGCTTGCCGTCGGCACGGCGTCGGGTGCATCGGTGGAGGTGTAGTCGAAGGTGACATCACCCCAGGTCGCCAGCGCGACATCCAGGGGGCGACAGGACTCGGCCGCCTTACGCAGCACGTCCGGTCCTTCCTTCAACAGATCGCGGCCTTCGTTGCGCGCCTTGACGATTGCCTCCAGCGCGACCCGGTTGGCTTCCGCCCCTGCCGCGATCCCGAGCGGGTGACCGATGGTGCCGCCGCCGAACTGCAACACCACATCGTCACCGAACAGGTCGACCAGTTGATGCATCTGGCCCGCGTGGATGCCACCGGAAGCCACCGGCATGACCCCCGGCAAGCTTGCCCAGTCCTGATCGAAGAAGATCCCGTTGCCCGGGTTCGCCGGAATATGGTTCTCCCGCAACGTGTCATAAAAGCCTCGAGTGGTGGCCGGATCGCCCTCGAGCTTCCCGACCACCGTCCCCGCATGCAGATGGTCGACTCCGATCAGCCTGCACCACTTGGCCAGCACCCGGAAGCTGACACCGTGCGTCTTCTGCCGTGTGAAGGTCGAATGGCCTGCCCGGTGGAGGTGCAGCAGCAGACCGTTGCGCCGCGCCCAATGCGACATGGACTGCATAGCGGTGTAGCCGACCGTCAGGTCCATCATGATCACGATGCTGCCCAGTTCCTTGGCGAACTCGGCGCGTTCGTACATGTCCTCCATCGTCGCCGCGGTGACATTGAGGTAGTGGCCCTTGATTTCGCCGGTCTCGGCCATAGCGCGATTGACGCCCTCCATGGCGAACAGATAGCGATCGCGCCACCGCATGAACGGTTGTGAGTTGATGTTCTCGTCGTCCTTGGTGAAATCGAGACCGCCCTTGCACGCCTCGTAGACCACCCGGCCGTAATTGCGCGCGGACAGACCCAGTTTCGGCTTCACCGTTGCACCGAGCAGCGCCCTGCCGTATTTGTTCAGGTACTCCCGCTCCATCACGGTCCCGTGCGGCGGACCCTGGAAAGTCTTGACATAGGCGACCGGAATGCGCATGTCCTCCAGCCGCAGTGCCAGCAGTGGTTTGAAGCCGAAGACATTGCCGATGATGGACGAGGTGAGGTTGGTGATCGAACCTTCCTCGAACAGGTCGAGGTCGTAGGCGATGTAGGCGAAGTACTCCCCCGGACGCCCGGGCACCTCATCGATCCGATAGCACTTGGCCTGGTAGCGCGAGTGCGCGGTCAGCCGGTCGGTCCACACCACGGTCCAGGTGGCCGTGGATGATTCGCCCGCAACCGCGGCGGCGGCTTCGATCGGGTCGACACCCGGCTGGGGGGTGACACGAAAGACGGCGAGGACATCCGTGTCCTTCGGCTCATAGTCCGGCGCGTAATACCCCATCGATGCATACGATTGGACACCCGGATCCCAGCGGTCCCGTTCGGTTTCCTCGGCCATCATTCCTCCAGATCCTGAGGGTGTGCGCCTTGCGATTTCCAGGATGACGGGGTCGGCGACGACAAACAATTTGATTGTTTCTCCGAATACTCAACGGTTTCTTCGAGTTTGGTACCGTGGAATATGGGTATGGTGAGCGCATCTCGGATGGAAACATTCCTGGCTGTGTCCCGCCAGGGCAGCATCCGCCGCGCGGCAAGCCAGCTGCACATCACCGAGGCCGCCGTCTCCGCGGCGGTCGCACACATCGAGAAGCAGCTCGGCGCGAAGCTCATCACCAAATCCGGTCGCGGCATCGTGCTCACCGAGGCCGGGCGGGTCTACGCCGAGTACTGCCGCACCATCCTGGGACTCATGAAGGAAGCACATGCGGCGGTCCGGCGCGCCGAGACAGGGCGGCTACGCATCGGAGTCGTCGCGACCGCCGGCGAATACGTGCTGCTGCGACTGCTCGCGTCCTTCCGCAACCGCTACCCCGACATCGAGCTGAGCCTGTCGGTCCATCCCCGCGATGTCCTCTTCCTCGAATTGCACCACCACGAAACAGATCTCGTCATCGCGGGCCGCCCGCCACGCGACACCGGCCTGGTCATCCGCGGCCGCCGAGCCTGCCGGCTCGTCGTGGTCGGCGCCCCCGAACACTGCCCCGACCCACTCCGCAGCACCTGGCTGCTGCGCGGCCGCGGCTCCGGCACCAGGGACGCCACACTGAACCTGCTCGACCGACTCGAAATCACGCCGCCCACTCTCACCCTCGGCAGCCACGGCGCAGTCCTTGCCGCGGCCCGCGAGGGCCTCGGCGTCACCCTGATGCACAGCGACGCGCTCGTCGGTGACATCGAATCCGGTCTGCTGCAAGCACTTCCGGTAGACGGCACCCCACTCGATCGTCCGTGGCACGCCATCACCACCCGAACCCCCACGCCCACCACTCGACTGTTCCTGGCCCACATCCTCGACCCGGCAGAGGTCGGTGCGGCCGTCTTCCAGCCAGGGTGAGTCGCGACATCGTTGCGGCTACCGTTCTTCGGACGACATCCCTGCATTCTCCGCACCGGAAGGCCGCACACGTTATCCGGCACGCCGTAGCCGAGCATGCTCCATTGTTGCGGCGGCAGCGGATCGCTGCCATCGTCGGGCCAGTGCCGTATGTGAGCATGAATCCATGAGCAACCGGGCGAATCTCGTCAGCGAACAGACAGCGGAGCTGGCGATGGACTATGGGCAGTTCCTCATCAGCGGCGGCAGTGAACGCGGCTGGGGACGTCTTTGTCGCGGACTTCGACGGCGCGAAAGTGCTTCGGTTGCCGGCTGGAGCGGACAACCCGATTACGTTGCCGCTCAAGGGTATCCAGTTCCCGATCGGAGTCAAGGCCGACGATGCCGGAAGCGTCTACATCACCGAACGTGTCGGTGACGCCGAGCACCGGGTCTGGAAGCTCACCGCCGACGGAAAGCAGCAACGACTGCCGTTCCCCGAACTGCAGTCGGTGGATGGGATCGCGGTGAACGCCAGGGTGATGTGTTCGTCGTCGACACCAGGCGACCGGCGGTTCTCGTTCTTCCTGCAGGAGCGGACTCATCGCGAGGTGTGTCCTACACCGGCTTCGGCAACCCGGATGGCGTCGCCGTGGCATCGAGTGGCGATGTGCTGGTCACAGACCCGAACAACAGTACAGTCTGGCGACTGCCACCACTGTAGACGATGTGTTGCTCATCCCGAACCTTCCACGACCGTCCGCGCCGAACGACTCTACGCGTGTTGTCCACGACCTCGTGTCCTCGGCGTCGTCGTCGACCATGTTAACAGCAGGGTGCTCGACGAGCGCAATAACGTTGCGCGACAATGCGTCTTGATCGACAAGTGACTGCACGACCATGCCCAATGTGGTCAGCGTGGATCGCGCCGTGACCGGTCGGCCGCGACGGCATGCGGGCTGTTGCCCGCGATCGAGACCATCGCGCGGGTTCCGAGAACCCAAGAAACAAGCGTCCTTTCGAATCGCGTGACAACTCGAATGTGTCCTGGATACGATCCCGACAGCATCTTCGGGACCCGCGACTGATCGCGGGACGGTGGGCACCTATGCGGTGGTCGCCTTTTCCGGAGCCCGAGCATCAGTGCCTGCACGGTTACGACCAGCGAGAGATATGAATGCAGAAGAGATCGAACCGCTGGCCCCGTGATCTGGCACGCATGGGGACATCGACCATCCGGTACGCCGGGCAGATGGCTGCGGTCGCGGCCAGGATCTAGGGAGACGCCGATGACCATCCCTCACCCCCCGACGCTGGCCGGCCTTTTGGTCGGGCACGCCCGGGACCGCGCCGGATGCCGCGCGATCAGCGCGCCTGCGGGGTCGCAGACCTATGCGGAGTTCGCCCGGGACGTGGCGCGAATCGCGGACCGGCTGCACGCTGCCGGTCTACGCCGGGGAGACCGGATGGCGGTGCTCGCGGACAACGACTTGGCCTACGTCCAGCTCGTCTACGCCGCCTCCTGGGCCGGCATTGTGCTGGTCGGTCTGAACTGGCGGCTGACGGCGGCCGAGCTCCGGGCCGTCCTGGAGGACTGCAACCCGTCCCTGCTCTTCGCCGATCGGGAGTTGGCATCGGGGTCGGACCCACGGTGCCCGGTGGTCCGGCTGGATGGACCCGAAGGCTCCGACTTCGAGCGCTGGTATGCCGCAGGAGATTCCGGCTACGCGCCGGATGCCGATCAATCCGACGAGTCCCTCGTGCTGCTGGCCTACACAACCGGCACCACCGGCGAGCCCAAGGGTATTCAGCTGGTCGAGCGAAATCTGCGGGAGATGGCCCAGCAGGCCGCGGCAGCCTGGGCGCTGCACCCGGAGATGAGGTACATGGCTTGCCTGCCGATGTTCCGAATGAGCGGGATGAGCTCGGTGACGTGTTGCGTGCACCTGGGCGGCGAGGTGGTCATTCCGTCGGGGTCCTCGATCGCCGCGATCGTCGGCGCCGTCGAGGACCGACGCGTCACCCACACCAGCCTGGTGCCGACCCAGCTGGCCAGTCTGGTTGCCGAGAACGCCGCCGCGACCTTCGACCTGTCCAGTCTCGAGGTGATCATCTACGGCTCCGCGCCCTCGAGCAGCTCGCTGATCGCCGAGGCGATGGAGATGCTGCCGCAGACCGGCTTTTCGCAGGGTTACGGCTTGACCGAAACCTGTGCCGGGGTGGCGGTCGCGCCGATCTTACGCCGGGGGGAGGTCGACCGGCATCCGGGTAGCGTGGGCCGCATCCACCCCAGCTGCGAGTGCCGGATCGTCGATGTTTCCACCGGTCGCGACGTCGGCACCGGTGAGGACGGCGAGATCTGGCTGCGGACGCCGCAACTGACCACAGGATATTGGAACAAACCCGCGGAGACCGCGGCCGCGATATCCGCCGACGGCTGGTTCCGCACCGGCGATATCGGGATGATCGACAACGACGGATTCCTCTACGTCCACGACCGGCTCAAGAACATGATCATCATAGGCGGAGAGAACGTCTACTCGGTCGAGGTCGAGAACGCGATCGGCGCGCACCCTGCGGTGCTCGAGGCCGCCGTCGTCGGCGTACCCCACCCGCACTGGGGTGAGACCGTGAAAGCGGTCGTGGTGCTGGGCCACGGTCAGGAGCTCGACGAGACAGAACTGCTCGGCTGGCTCGAAGGTCGGCTCGCCGGTTACAAGCGCCCGCGGATCGTCGAGTTCGTCGGTGATCTCCGCAAGGCGGGCAGCGGCGAGATTCTGAAACGTGAACTCAGACAAGGCAAGAGCTGACATGCCCGAAGTGGCCGCCGCAGCTTCAGTGGAGATCCGCGCGACAGCCCCGAGTCGGCAATGGAATACCCGGCATTGCGCTGACTCGGGGACCCGAATTCCGGGGGCGCGCATCGCAAGAGCCTGCACGGTCGATGGAAGCCACTCTCCGGCAGCCGAGTACGGACCACATCGATCTGCTCCAGCGGCAGGTATGGGGCTTCGCGACCTCGGTCGAGGAAATCCTGTGTGGCATTCCGGCGGCCGGTCGCCACTGGTCGCGCTGCACATCGTCTGGCTCGGAGATCCGACTGGAAGCGACAGTGGAGATACGAACGAGCGCCTCCGGCGGCTACTATGGGAATGCCACTGCGCAGCTACAATATTCGAGATTTGAACGAGTATCGACCGCAGCTTGGCAGGCGAATGTCCCTGCGCAGCTACGACATTGGCTAACACGTCCTCCGCATCACGCCACAGCGGATTGTCCGCCGATGTGCGGGAATGATATCCGAGCGCCTGGGTCGAGGGCGACGACTTTCATCGAAATACGTTGTACCGAGCTATATTTCGGTACAGGCGGCGCGCCGTGAGCATCCCTGGTCTCTCGTCGGCAGCGATCACCGAACCACGTTTGGATCAGCGTCCGCTCGACGATTGTGCGAGGATGGTTCCATGACTGAAGAACGGTTCGAGGTCCGACGGGAGATCGCGGCACAGCCGTCCGAGATCTTCGCCCTGCTGTGCTCACCCGAAGGGCATGTGTCGATCGACAGCACGGGCATGCTGCAATCCGCGGAAGGCGAAACTATCACTGACGTCGGAGATGAATTCGTCGTGCATATGGATCGTGAATCGCTCAATGACTTTCCCGAGATGGGAAAGTACGACGTCACGGTGACCATCACCGCATTCGAAAAGGACGCCCATATCGCGTGGACAGTCTCCCGAGAGGGCCAGGTGCCGATGATCGAACACCGCTTCGGCTACCGCGTGGAACCCAGCGAGATCGGTACCTCGGTGACGTCGTACTACGACTGGAGTCAGATCCCAGCGAAGTACCGCGACATGGGAATCTTCCCGATTCTTCCTGAATCCACGCTGCGGGCCTCGCTCGGCCTGCTCGCCAGGACCGTCGAGAAGAAGTAGGCGATCAGCCAGGCTGGTGGGCATCGTCAGCAGGTGCCCACCACACCCACAAGCAGTGGACGCTCGGTAGCTGAATAGTTTGATCCGGGTGATACGCATGTGGTACACCGTGATGTCTTTCAGACCACTGCCCTCGACCGGGTCGGTCGGCGTTGCGAAAGTGCCGCGCTACTTGGTTGCGACAATGACGGTTGTGCTGTCCAGGTCCACCGGACGGCCATGAAAGTCGCCCGCGAATGCCACGTGGCCGAATCCGGCTTCGTAGATTGCTGTCTCGAGTTGTGGGCGGGAATACATGTGGAGCCGACACTGTCGGGACCATCCAGGGCGCTTCCAGTGGAGGTCGAGTTCCTGGGTGGTCCAATCATATCGAGCGTGACCAACGAGATCGGATCGTTGAACCAGCTGCGTACTGATCAATTCGCTGCCGTTGCGTGCACGATGCTCGAAGTATTCGAGAGTATCGATTTCCATGACGAGCTTGCCCCCGGGCACGAGAACGTCGGCCCAGGCCGCGAGGGCGGCAAGGTCTTCCTCGCGGGTGTCGAAGAAGCCGAAGCTGGTCCACAGGTTCAGAATTGCGTCGTATGGACCCGCAGGTGGCGTTCGCATATCTGTCAGGACGAAGGTGCAGTCAGGATATCGACGGCGGGCATCGTCGAGTTGTTTCGGCGAGTTGTCTATACCGACGACGCGATAGCCGCGCCGATCGAGCGGCCCGGCGTGACGGCCGAAGCCGCAAGGCACATCGAGTATTCGCGCTCCGAGGGGCAATCGGAGCAGTGCGACAATCGCCTCGATCTCGCTCTCGGTGTCATCGTATCTGCCTAGGATGGTGAATGTTTCGCGGAAGCCTTCGTCGAAGAATTCATCTGCCCAGCTCTCTCGCGTGATGTGTCCGGAATTGGTCATCATGACCGGCCGGAAAAGTCTGTGACCCGAGAGGAGCCAAGGCGTAACGGCGGGATCGTGCCACTGCCATTCGGGACGATCTTCTCCGCCGCCGCACCGAGAGCGTGACCCACCACGTCGAGCGGGTCGGCCGGTTCCGATAGCGGAGCGTGACGCACGCCCGAGGTCGGGCTCGTCGGCAACTCGATCGAAATCTTCATCGCTGGTTCCTCGAAAGCTGGACGGCTGTATCGCAATTCATGGCTTCAGAAACGGTGCATCGGTCCACGCGAGCAGGGAGGTGCCCCGCCGTGACCGGACGCACGTACGCTCGGATAGTTGCCGCCGGAGGCGTAGCTCCCCGGTAGGGAGCTACGCCGAACGGCTACCACAAAGCGTGGATCACTTCTGGTCGAGATCGACCAACTTGCAGACACACAGCGTCACCGTGTGGGCAAGAATGCCGCCGAAATACTGAGTGCAGAACTCCGCGTACCCGACCGGATCGCACTGGTGCGCATGCCATGCCGAGTCCACTTCCAGATCGTCGGGCAGGTAGTTGCCCTGCATGCCGCTGGCCCGGAAGCGCTCGAGCGACCGCTGGTAGCGGACTACTCGATCGTCGATCTGCTCCTCGGTCAACGCCGCGGAGCCCGGCCAGAACAAGTGGCCCCAGCGCAGGTTCTCCTTGAGGTGTGTCGTGTCGAAATCGGCAGCAGGTACTTCGGTTTCAGCCGATACGGCCGCGATGCTCGTAGTCATAACCCAAACCCTCGATTCACTCAGAACTCACCATGTCGGCCGACAAGTCTCCAGAAGTGCTGGAGTAGTTAGAGTTTGGTGTGTGGCAGATCACTAGTCAAGGGGGTTCTTCCATCTCTGGGAGATGGCCATGCATGAACCTGTTTGCGACTCAATAGATTTGACCTACCGTTCAGAACCCAGCCGGGAACTCATCGATCACTATGAATTATGTACCGAGGTAATCGGCTCGGCCGGTCGATCGTGCTGGGGTCGGCGCCGCTCGCGGGAGCGGGCCCCTTCCAGGACGACCAGCGCGTCGGTGACTCAGGGAATCGCTCGACGACTGGGTGAAGGTCGCAACACTCATGCGGATTCCGTTGCGGAACAGCCGGATACGACGACGCTTCCGCGTTGGGTGCTTGACTCCTAGCGGAATCGGAGGTCTCGTTGTCTGGCTGGGTCGGCAGCGACGAATGATCTTGCGGCCCAAGAAGGGAGACCACGTTGTCGCAGAACCACCAACGATGACAAGGACTCGCCTCATGCGGATGGGCTGACAGAGCCACCGCTGACCCACACGATAAGACAAGGACCTGCTATGAGCGGAGACGGCACGCGCACCGCCAGCGCACAGGAATTTCTGGCCGACTACCCGGAGTACACCACGACAACGGTGCTCGATGACCTCCGGGCCACCGAGTATGCATATCTGGATCGCAATCGGGACATCTATCTCGACTACGCCGGCGCGGGGCTGGCCGCAACCGCCCAACATCAGGCACACAACGAGTGGATCTCCGCGGGCTGCCATGGCAATCCGCATTCGGACAACCCGACCTCGCGGGCGGCGACGGCCGGGGTCGAGACTGCTCGGGCGGCCGTGCTCGCCCATTTCAACGCTCCAGCGCAGGACTACACCGTGATCTTCACGGCGAACGCCACGGCGGCCTGTCGATTGGTCGGCGAGGCCTACCCCTTCGGCCGCGCGACACGTTTCGTCCTGACAGCCGACAACCATAATTCGGTCAATGGAATTCGAGAATTCGCTCGCTCCAGGCGGGCTCGAACGGAATACATCCCGATCACGGGTTCCGAACTAAGAGTGACCGAGTCTGCCCTCCACGCCGCGCTGGAGCGCCGCACGGTGCAGGAATCACTATCGACGGCTACGGCGAACGGACGAGAAAGCAGCCGTGGGTTGTTCGCCTATCCGGCGCAGAGCAATTTCACCGGTGTTCAGCATCCGCTCGACTGGGTCGATATTGCACACGAGAATGGCTTCGATGTATTGCTGGACGCCGCAGCCTATCTGCCGACGCATGAGCTCGATCTCACCGCCGTCCGAGCCGATTTCGTTCCCGTGAGCTGGTACAAGCTTTTCGGCTATCCGACCGGAGTCGGTTGTCTGATCGCCCGCCGCGACGCATTGTCCAGACTGCGGCGGCCATGGTTCTCCGGCGGCACCGTCCAGGCCGCCAGCGTTCAGGGAGGCTGGCACGCACCGGCCGCGGGATCTGCCGAATTCGAGGACGGCACCGTGAATTTCCTCGCCATACCGGATATCGAACATGGCCTCAACTGGCTGCGCGGGGTCGGCATCGATGTGATCAATCGGCGTACCCGCTGCCTGACCGGATGGCTTCTGGATCGGCTCCTGTCGCTCGAGCACGACAACGGGGCTTCCATGGTCCGAATCTATGGGCCGCGCAATATGATCAACCGCGGCGCGACGGTCGCGCTGAATATCCTCGACCCCTTCGGGGCCATCGTCGACGAGCGTCTGGTAGCGCGAGAATCCTCGGCGGCAGGGTTTTCGTTGCGCACCGGCTGCTTCTGTAATCCCGGCGCTGGGGAGGCAGCCTTCGACATCGGTCGGCCATCCTTGCTTCGCCTGTTCAGAAAGTCGGCTCTCTCGATCGATGCGTATATTACCGAACTCGGCCTGCCCACCGGTGGTGCTCTCCGCGTCTCCTTCGGGATCGCCTCCAGTTTTCAGGACGTCCAGCGATTTGTCGAATTCGTCGACACCACATACCGCAACCGTCCGCGTGAGACGCAGGGCCTCCCGCCACGCGAGAATTGCTGAGCTGTGCGCATTTCTCACCGAATCGAAAACGCGGTGCGCCTCTGATTCGGTCGATTTCGTTGAGGTTTCCGCGGAAGCGGCGAAGCGGTGCTGGCCTACTGCTAGCCCGTGTCTCAATAGTGGGGTGAGTGGTGGGCGCCGCTGCGCGGCGCCCACCACTCGAGAGATTCGAATGATGTTGCCTGCGTTGGTGTCGGTGAGCAGATCGAGCGAGGTCTCCGGTATCTGGATTAGCGACCATGCAACACCAGAGCACCGGAGACCTCGTGACCAGCGTATCGGTGACGAGGCGAGCGGACCTGACCGACGCCCAGTGGGCGCGACTGGAACCGCTGCTGCCTCGTGGCAAGAAGACGGGTCATGGGCTCTGGTCGGCGACGACGGGTGGCCGGTCGATCCCGAAGAACTCCGCGAACTCCATGCCGATGCCACGGCTGCGATCGCAGCCGTGGCGTACGCACCGATCGACGTAGACCTTCTGACCGATGTCCGCCGGGGCCTCCTGTCCATGCCAACAGTGATCGGTTTGGCGCTAACCTCGGTGCAGGACAACGCGATTCGATGAGTAGTAATGGATGGATCGCGCTCGGGTGGATGGTTGTGATCGGCCTACCCGTGGCGGTGCTCGTCGCGGTGATCCTGTGGCCTGAGCGCATTCCGAAAGAGCGCTCCGTGGAGGCGATCCGGCAGCGGGTAGAGGCGGAGGGCAACCCGCCGCCCGGGCCCTGACTGTTCTCCTCGATTCGAGAAGCTACTGGCGGCCGTCGCTACTGCCCATCCGTGCTGTCCCGCTGAATCGCTTCGTGGGCCGGTGACCAGACGGCGGCGTCGAGTTCGGCCAGGTCATCTGGAAAGGCCGTGCCGACAGGCGCGGTGTACGCGTCGACCGGCACGTTCAGGTTCGGGTCGCCGACCACAACGGCACGCTCGAAAACGTCTGCGTCGAGGGCTATCAGGTTGGCCTCAACGCGCGCACGAACTAGATGATTGAGTCCAAGGGGTGTGGTGGGATTTGAGGCCGGTCAGGACAGGGGCCGTCGGGGCAGTGTGTTGGTCCATTGGCGTTGCTCGGGGGTGTCGGGGACGGTCAGCCCGCGGGCTTGTTCTAGTCGGTTCCATGCCGTGTCAGGGTCGGTGCCGTTCAGAACGAGGAGCGCGGCGGCCAGCAGAGATGCCCTGCCGATGCCGAAGCGGCAGTGGGTGAGGACGTGTGCTCCGTCGTTGAGTTCTGCTGCGAGATGCTGGAGGGCCGGCAGCACACTCGCCTGGTCGGGTATGCCGCGGTCGACGATCGGGATGGAAACGAACTGCAGGCCCACCTCGCGTGCTGTGCGTGCTTCGGCTCCGAGGTCGCATTCGTAGAGTTCAGGGGCGGTGAGCGCGCAGACCAGAAGGTCGACGCCACAGGCTTTCAGCGCGGCCATCTCGTCTTCGAGCCATTCTCCGCCGCGCGGCTTGGCCATGATGCTCAGCAGTCCGGGACCTCGATGGTCGACGGTGTAAAAGGTAGGGCGCATGTTCATTGCCTCGGGCTGTGGTGGTTGTTTGCCAAGTCGGCGTCGCAAAGTCAGGTTGATCACCGAAGATGCTGCCGGGCACGGGTATTGCGTGCGTTCTGGCGTGATTGGGGCGAGGGTGCCGTAGGTCAAGGGTGTGAGCAATGACATCGACACCCTCGCCACTGCACTGTATGTCACTACCGACGACCTGTTGACCGCACGCCCGGATCTTCGCCCCTGGCGTCCGTCGATCGGGTTCGTCCCACGGTTGACCGACGCCGAACTGGTGACCCTGGCGGTGATACAGGCACTGCTGGGATACACCTCAGAGCGCCGCTGGTTGCGCCACGCCCGCAAGCACCTGGGGCATCTGTTCCGGTACCTGCCCTAGTCCGGCTACAACAAGCGCCTGCGGAAGGCGTCGCCGCTGATCAAGTCGGTGATCCGACTGCTGTCGACCGACACCACCTTGTGGACCGACGACGTGTGGGTCATCGATTCCACGCCGGTCGAATGTGGCCGATCCAAGGAAACGGTGCGCCGCTCGGACTTGGCGGGCTGGGCCGAATACGGTTACTGCGCTTCACATTCCCGTTTCTTCTGGGGTCTGCGGCTGCACCTGGTGTGCACCCTCGGTGGGCTGCCGGTCGGCTTCGCGTTGGTCGGTGCCAAGGCCGACGAACGTCAGACATTGCTCGACATCCGCACCGTCGATCCTGAATCGCCGGTCACCGCCCTGGCCAAACCCTGATCGGCGACAAGAACTACTTCGGCAAGGAGTTCGAGGCAGCATTGGCCGACAAGGGTATGCGCCTGCTGCGCCCGGCGCGCAAAGGCGAACCCGACCGGCCCGGTGCTCGACTGTTCAAACCACTGCGCCAGATCATCGAATCGATCAACCAGACCTTCAAAGGACAGCTCGACCTGGACCGACACGGCGGACGCACCCCCGACGGCGTTGTCGTACGGGTGCTGCAACGCATCCTCGCCATGACCACCGCCATCTGGCACAACGCCACGATCGGCGAGCGAATCCACCGATCCCTCACCTGGTACGACCACTAACCCCGGGACTCAATCATCTAGTGCTGTTGCACGCACCAAAACCCGCGGCAGCCGCCTCGGGTACGTGTTCCTGCACACCGCGGTCGACGGCTTCTCACGTTTGGCCTACACCGAAGCGCTACCAGATGAGAAAGCCGCCACCGCTATCGGGTTCGTATTCCGGGCCAGAGCGTTCTTCGCCGCGCACGGCATCGACCGGATCGAACGGATCGTCACGGACAACGGATCATGTTACCGGGCACGAGATTTCGCGAAGGTGCTCCTCGGCGCCCGGCATCAGCGAATCACTCCTTACACGCCTCGCCACAACGGCAAGGTCTGTGAGTATTTCCGGGACGCCCGCATCAGGCGGTCTGACCCTGGCCAAGGTATGACCGCGGTGTCCTTCGTTCGATTTGTCGACCGCCTCGATGCGGGCGTCCACGCGTGCGCC
>NZ_JBKOQN010000034.1:0-81494 GCF_046764895.1 Nocardia sp. CWNU-33
TGCACTACTCGCGGCTTGTCGACGCTGGCGCACTACCGGGACGAGGACATGTCCATCGATGTCTTCACGGCGGTCGATCACGAGCCGATATCCGTCGCGCAGGCCGAAGGGATCAGGTGACACACCGCCCGTTCAGCCCTAGGAGCAGACCGCATTCGACCACATGCTGCTCACCGTCCACGAGTTCCGCGGGTTCAGGATTACTGAAGGCGGTTGGTCGCGAACCCAAGGGGCGATTCAGCCTATCGGCGAAATTGCCCCTCGGGTTCAGCCCGACTCAGGAGCGGCATGAGGGGTCCAGTTGAACGGAAACTGGCGCTAGCGGGTGCTGTCGACCGAAACGCTTTGCTGTGGAGGTTAATTCGCTGGATCGGCGGGTGCTGGCGGGCGTGTGGTGGTTGCATGTCGGTTTTGTGGGTGATGAGGGCGGGGCCGGGTACGGCCAGTTCGGTGTGCTGTCGAGGGTCGAGCTGGAGCGGTTCTTTTATCTCGACAACAAAGGATCGGGAGCTGATCGCGGGCCGCCGGCGTGATTCGAATCGCCTGGGATTCGCGCTCCAGCTGGTCACTGTTCGGTACTTGGGGATGTTCCTGCCTGATCCGCTCGATGTTCCTGGCGAGCTGGCGAGTACCTGGCCGAGCAGTTGGAGATCGCGGATCCGTCGTGCGTGAAGTCCTACATCGACCGGGAGAAGACCAGGTTCGAACACGCTTGGGAGATCCAGCGCAGGGAGGGGCTGATCTCGTTCGCGCAGGTCGAGACCGAGCTGCTGGAGTGGATCGCTGATCAGGCGTGGATGACCGGCGACGGCCCGAAGGTCCTGCTCGCGGGCGCGGTGGGCCGGCTGCGGGAACGCAATGCTCTGCTGCCGGGTGTCACGACCCTGGAACGGCTGGTCACCGACGGCAGACATTTCGTGCTGATCGTTACGGCACCCGTGCTGATCATTACGGTACCCGCGGCAGAACGACCGCGGCGGAGCGAGGACCGAGATTCAACCGTCCACCGCTGAGTTCGAGCCATTCGTCGGTGTCGACTGCCTTGGCGAAGAGCAGCCCGTCGTATCCGTCGACGCGGATAGTGACAGAAGTCGGGCTGGGGTCGTAGTTCGCGACGGCAACCGCGTGGCTGCCGTCCTCGGCCTCGAAGACCGTGTACGGGTGGTGCGCTCGCCCGTTCGCGTGCGTGACACTTGCTCCGACGGTGTCGGTGAAGCGGCCGTCCCACGTCCAGGCCCGCGTTTCTCGACGCAAAGCATCCATTCGACCGCCGTACGCCACGGTGCTCGGGAAGTCGGGTAGCCGCCCCTTGAAGTTGAACGGCTCATAGCTCACGATGTAGCGGTACAGCAGGCATTGAGCGATCATGTTGCGGTCGTTGAAGCCGGTGACAGCGGTCATGAACTGCGCGTGCGGCTGGGTGTAGCGATGTAGCGGGAGATGGTGTCGGTCTTCGCTGCGGTGATAGGAGACCGTGTACGCATCGAACTGCCAGTCGTAGATCCCTTCGCCCGCGTAGAGGAAATCCTCTGGCGCTTGGGTGTCGAGGCGATGAATCAGCTCACGATCGTTCGCGTATGTCGGCGCACCGTAGCGATGACCGTGCTCTTCATCGAAGCAGAGCAGTGTCGGCGAGTGGTGCTGGCACTCGTCGAAAAGCATTCCGTCAGCGCCCAAGTCGACGATGATCTGGAATTGTCGCGCGCACTCCTCGAGATAGGTCTCGTAGAGGAAGCACATCGGAACCAGGCGTCGCGTGTTGATATCAAGTAGCTGCGTGACCGTCTCGTATCTGTATCCGGGGTGCATGTAATAGTCGCCGTACGGATCCTTGACGGCGTGGTCGATGAAGTGCTCACGGAATGCGGCCGTCGACCGGTCTGCCCAATTGAACTTGGCGAACAGGATGACCTTTACACCGAGCGCCTGTACCTCGGCGATCGCGGCCGCGAGGGCGTCGAAACCGCCGAGCCGAGGCTCCGGTTGATGCGACGGGTTGTTGCGATCCTGGCCGCCGTCGTTCCACCCCACGAGCTGGATCGCGGCCACACCGGCTGCGGCGCATTCACGCCCCACCTCGACGAGCCGCTCGAACGGCAGGCGTAGTTCGTCCTCGGGTGAATTGATCTGAATCTGCAGCCAGGAGTGCGGCTCCCGCGCCCATTCGGGCGCGGGCGCACGTCGGAACCAGGTGTCTCGCCATTTCCTGTAGATATCGGCTCCCACGTGCCAGTCGCCGTCGTAGACCTCCAGGAACAGTGGTGTCAGGTTGCGCGATTCTCCCGGACGGATGAACGGCAGATGCACTGCCGCGTAGGTGATCGTCACGGGATGACCGTCGATCTCGTCGGTTTCGGGCACAGTCGCCTCGAGCGAGTCACCGTAGCCGGGCCAAAGCTCGGAATGCCAGGCGACGAGCTCGGTGCTGCTGTTCGCCACACCCAGGTACAGACCGTGAGCATCTCCTTGGATGAGTCGGTACGGCGCGGCTGGCGTTCCGTAGTTGCCTTCCGACAGCTGAGTGGGCACATCGACTCCGAAATAGCCGACGTTGTTCTCATAGGTGGGCCACAGCCGCTGTCGGCTCCCGGCGCCGTAGTCATGACCGATCGATTCGAGCCGGGTGTCACCCGGCGCGGGCCGGAGGTCACCGATATAGGGAGAGTAGACGTTCTCGACGATCAGGTCCGATCTGTTGTCGACGTTTGTCTCGACCGTGAGCCGACGGCCATCAAGACGGTATCGCTGCACGATCCGGATGTCGTGCTCTCCGCCGAACTGCGACCGCACGCCGTTCCAGCGCAGCTCGATCGACGTTCCATCCGCCTCGATAGACGGCGGTCGTTGGTGGACGCCGAACACGGAGTTGTTTCGTCGTCCTTCGAGCGGTAGGAGCAGGCGGAACGAGATACCGAGCGGCTCCCGTCCGACCACGCTCCACCCTGAGCCGACATCGACGTAGGCCACCAGCGCCCCAGTGTCCGCGGCTATTCCCACCCTCGTCGAGTCGCTCTCCAGCCAGCGGATATCGCCGCTCATATCTTTCTTTCCCATCCTGCACGACCACGCCGATGGTCGCCAAGATGTTGCCGAGCAGCCATCCGCGCAACTGGCTTCCGCCGCGGACCACAGCGACTGGCGAGACGATCGCGCGGCCCGCGGTGACGCCAGCTTTTGCGCATCGCACGAGTCCTCGAGCGGTCGCGCAGCTGACTCCGGAACTGGTTGGTGGTGACTGCGACGACCGTGCCCGCAGGAGAGCGACGTTCGGGTTCCACGGTGGCTCCTTCGCGGCCTGGTTGCATCGGGCAAACGTTTTCCCATGTGCTTCGGCACAGTAGTATTACCGAAGCGCTCGTGACAATGCCCGGGCGACAGAAAGGTAGTGTCATGACGCTGCAACGTAGGGTGACGATCCACGACGTGGCGCGGGTCGCTGGCCTGTCCACGTCCTCGGTGTCGCGAGCCCTGACGGGCGCCCGTCGTGTGAACCCCGATGTGGCCGCGCGTGTGAAGGAGGCCGCGCTGCTGCTCGGGTACCGTCCGGATGCTGTCGGCCGGTCCCTCAGACGGCAGGAGACCGGAACCCTCGGCCTCGTGGTCCCCGACATCACCAATCCGTTCTTCCCGTCGCTCGTGCAGGCTGTCGTGGAACGGTCGCGTGGCGCCGGCTTCGGTCTTCTCTTGGTCGACTCGCGGAACAGCGCCGACCTCGAGGCCGAAAGTGTGCGACTTCTGCTCGACAAACGGATCGACGCACTGTTGATCTCGGCGAGCCACCGATTTCTGAGCAAAGCAACGATCGACATGGCGGCGCAGACAGTTCCGGTGATCCAACTCGACCGCGTCGTCGATGAGCAGAAGGCGTACGTGCGCATGGATCAACGTGCAGCGATTGAACTCCTCGTCGATCATATGGTGGCCCAGAACCGCATCCATCTGGCGTTCCTCGGCTCCGATCCCTCCGTCGCCACCTCATGGGAACGTCAGGAGGCGTTTCTGCAGATCGCGCCCGACAAGGATCCCGCCGCGGCAGGACGAATCCTGGTCGGAGATTTCACTGTCGAGTGGGGCCGCGACGCTGCCCACAAAGTACGGCGCCTCTGGCCGGAAGTGAACGGCGTGATCTGCGCGAACGATCTCATCGCCCTGGGCGCACTTCAGGAGTTCACGGCGCAGGGCCTGTCCGTGCCTCGCGACATCTTGATCTCAGGCTTCGACGACACGCTTATCGCCCAGGCGAGCGGGCTCACCTCCGTACGGCAGCCGGTCGACGACATGGCCGAGATCGCCGTGCCAGACCTCATGGCTGGCGTCCGTGGCGACGACGATCCACTGCACGCAGTCCTCGAGCCCGAGCTCGTCATCCGCGACTCCAGCAGGTTGCGCACGGTTACCGGCTGACCCGCCGTGTTCCCAAGGATGGACATGCCGTCTTCCGCAAGCTGTGTTGGGATAGGGCACACATCTCGGCAAACGTTTGCCAGATGGGCTATCGAACAGGTCCACTACCCCGATGCTGGAGTTAGAAATGGCCAAATCCAGGTTCCATGCGGTGGTCGCGCTTGTCGCAAGCGTCGCAGCGCTTATCGGTGTCGCAGCATGTTCCTCGTCGGACGGCGACGCCAAGCACCTCGTCGTCTACAGCACAGATCCGGGGAACCCGAACTACCAGAAGGTCCTCGACGAGTTCGGCAAGGAGAACGGCGTCTCGATCTCTGTCGTCAGCTATCCGAGCTCGAGCTTCATCCAGCAGTTCACCCCCGCCGTCAACAGCAAGAGCCAAATCGATGTCCTGCTCGCCAACGGGCAGGACATCCGCTACCTGCAGAGCCGCGGGCTCGTGGGCTCTCTCAGAGGTGACGTCGACACCAGTGACCTGATTCCGGCGGCTTACGAGCCTTTCACCATCAACGAGAACCTCTACGCGGTCGGGGTCGGTGGTGTGAACGTGACGGCGTTCGTCTACAACCAGGCGATCTTCGACAAGTACGGACTCACAGTGCCGAAGACGATCGACGACCTCATCGCCGACGCGAAAAAACTGCAGGGCACTGGGGTGGCACCGGTCAGCGTGCCGGGCGGCCAGACATACCTTTGGCCGATGTGGATGATGCAGATGCTTCAGCAGACCACGAAGAACACCTCGACGGAGACGACGTTCAACACGTTGCAAACCGGCAGTCCCGCGTTTGATTCGACGGAGTACACCCAGGCCCTGGCCCAGATGGCCAGGCTCGGTGCCGGTGATGTCTTCGCCAACGGGTGGCAGGGTCTGCAGGAGCCGGCTGCGGTCTCACTGTTCACTCAGGGCAAGGCGGCGATGTTCTTCGGCGGTTCCTGGGACATATCGACCATCGTGCAGCAGGCGCCGTCGATGGATGTCAAGGCGTTCCCGTTCCCGAATTTCGTGCCCGGCGTGACGTCGACAGGATTCGGCGGAGCCGGTGTCGTCGCCGCCAGATACGGGAAGATCAACCCGATCCGTAAGACTCTCGCCGACAAGTTGGTGACGTACATGGCTTCGGCCGCTGTCGACAGGCAGCTCCTGTCCGGAGGCGAGGCCATCTGCCTGCCGACAGTGAAATCCGTCAAGCCGCCGGCATCCACAACGTTGCAGACCCAGCTCATGAACGACGTTGTCCCGACCGCGAGCACCTACCTCGACTGGTACTGGCCCAAGCAGGTGACCGCCGCCTACCAGAACAACATGGTCGGTGTGGTCTCCGGATCGAGAACACCGCAGCAGGCGTCGCAAGACGTGCAGAACGCATTCACCCAAGCCAAGTCAGGCGGATGGAAATTCAATTGATGCACTGCTGCGCGAGTCCGCGCAGTCGTCTCAAAACGGTCTGTACGGCCTCCGCGCCGTCGCCGCGTGCCCGCTCCACGACCGCCTCGATCGACCGCTGATGGTTGCCGACCTTCTGCGCCGGGCACACCTTTTGCCGTTCTCGTCGACCGTACACACGTGATGCGACGCCTTGCCGAGGTCGATACCGCTCCGACCCTCACTGGTCGGCACCAACCCCAGACACCGACAACCTCAGGAAGAACCGATGGCAGCGCAGACGCAAGCTGTGCACGTACCACGGCGGCGGTCCCGCCGGTTCCGCTTCGACCCCTGGGCGCTGATCATGGTGCTGCCAGGGCTCACGCTCTTCGCGATCTTCATGTTGTGGCCGTTGGTCAACGCCTTCGCGAACAGCCTGTTCTCCTGGGATGGCCTCGGTCCCAAGGTATTCGCTGGCGTCCAGAACTACGAACAAATCTTCACATCATCGCAGACATACCAGACGCTCGAGCACACGGCGATCTATGCGATCGGAACGGGCGTCGCCAAGGTCGTGCTCGCGTTCCTCATCGCGTTGCTCGTTGCCCGACGTGCTCGTGGTGTGGCCCTATTCCGCTCTGTCATCTTCATACCGGTACTGATGTCGTTCGTGGCCGTCGGTGTACTGTGGACCTTCATTCTCGACCCAAACCAGGGCCTTCTCAACGGAACGCTCGGCGCGCTCGGCTTGCCGCACACCACGCCGTGGCTCGGACAGCCCGGCTTGGCTCTGTGCTCGGTAATGGCCGTCGACGTGTGGAAGTGGCTGGGCTATCACGTCATCCTGTTCGTCGCCGGCCTTCAGGCCGTGCGACCCGAACTCTACGAAGCAGCCAAGGTCGATGGTGCGGGGCGAATCGCCTTGTTCTTCCACGTGACGGTGCCGTCCATGCGCACGATGATCGGTTTGAACCTCATCATCGCAATCGCGGGCGGCTTCAATGTCTTTGATCTCGTTTACGTCATGACGAAGGGCGGTCCAGACGGATCCACCGACACCGTCATGACATTCATGTATCGACAGGCATTCGACGTGCAGCAGTACGGGTTCGCCTCCGCCCTTGCTTCAGTCTCGTTCGTAGTCGTGGCCGTCGTCACCCTCATCCAGATCCGGCTGCTTCGTTCGGATTACAACGCATGAAAGGGGCCGAATTGATGGTCGACACCGGTGTCGCCGTTCCCGCCGCGGGCTTGGCGACCGCTGCGAATGAACCGGCGCGGAAAACCCGTCGTAAGCGCAGATTTGTATTCGGAATGCCCAGGGCAGTCGCGCTGATCCTGTTGTGCGCCCTATTCGTCTATCCGCTGGTCTGGATGGTACTCGGCGCGTTCAAAACGCAGAGCACCTTCTTCTCGAACCTTTGGGGCCTGCCCTCCAACTGGGACTTCCAGAACTTCTTCGATGCATGGTCGGTCGGCAACATCGGCCGCTATCTGCTGAACAGCGTGATCGTGACCGGGTTCAGCGTGCTCCTGGTCCTCGTTCTCTCGCTTCCTCTTTCCTTCGCCTTGGCGAGGACCCGGTTCATCGGGGGCAAAGTGATCTTCGGGTTGTTCATCATCACCCTGTTCATGCCACTGCAACTGCTCATCATCCCCATGTACGAGCTCGAAGCGAACCTCGGCATCATCAACACTTATTGGGGACTCATCCTCCCGTATTCTGCCGGTGCGCTTCCCTTTTCTGTGGTGTTCGCGACTTCGTTTTTTCAGGGCCTTCCAGCCGAACTCGACGAGGCCGCACGGTTGGATGGCTGCAACCTAGGACAGGTATTCGTATGGATATGCCTGCCTTTGTCACGCCCCGCGATAGCCACGATTGTCATCCTCACGTTCTTGAACACGTGGAACGAATTCATTCTCGCCCTCACGCTGACCCAGTCCGACAGCGTCCGAACAATCCCGGTCGGACTACTGAACTTCAGCCAGCAGATGGGACAGACAAACTATCCGCAGTTGTTTGCGGCCCTGACCATGGCGACGACCCCGATCTTCGTCGTATTTCTCTTGACGCAGAAGCAGTTCATCTCCGGGCTTGTGGAGGGGGCGGTCAAATAGCCGCACATGGAGGTCGCTCGACGGACCCGCAGGCGACGAAACTATACGCGCCCCAGATCTTTCGGCTCTGTGGTTTCGACTGTGGTACTGCACACCAGAATGCCGGAGCAGCTTCGATGGAAGTCTGCAAGGGGGTCGATATTGGTGAGATCGCATAATCAACTGTCGACTTATCTATACGCAGCGGTTCGTGGTCGGGGTTAGCTACCCCGTAACGTCCCGCAGGTGACCAGGCGGGGTGACTCGTCAACTGTCTGTCGCCGGTGTGGCCGACTTGCTCGCGATATGTCCACCGCCTGGTCTCCGTTCACGGTCTGACTCGACAGAGGTATGACGACAACACGCTGCGACGAGGTTCTGGAAGTCGACCTGTCGGCCGTGGATCTCCCACCCGACGAGGCGAGGAACCGCACCTGATGATGCTGATCGGCGTCGACCCACACAAATCCACCCACACCGCGACCGCTCTCGATCCGGCGACAAATTCCGATCAGGGATCGATCCGCATCGACGCCACCCATGCCGGCTACCGGAAACTAGTGGACTGGGCGCGGCAATGGCCCGAACGCACCTGGGCGGTGGAGAACGCCGACGGCCTCGGCCACCACCTGGCGCACTGGTTGGTCGCCACCAGCGAGACTGTGGTCGACGTAGCACCTGCTGCGACGGCGCGAGTACGGCAGCTCTCCCGCGGTGGCCGCCGCAAGAACGACCGTATCGATGCCGCAGCGGCGGCCAGCGTCGCGGCGATGCACGGTGACGCGCGGCCGGTATGCCCAGAAACACACGCCGACTCCCTCGCTTTACTCGATGAGCGGCGGAAAACCCTGTCCGAGAACAGAACTCGCTCGGTCAACCAATTACATGCGCTGCTGCGCGAGCTGCTGCCCGGCGGGGTGCCCACGGGCCTAACCGCCGCCAAGGCCACAACTGTTCTCCGTGGTCTGCGCCCGATCAGTGGCACCCACCGTGTCCGGAAGTCGTTGGCCAAGGACCTGGTCGCCGATATCAAACGTTACGACGCACAGCTGGCCGAGAACGCCGCGGCGATGAACGACCTGCTCGATCAGCACGGCACTACACTGCGCGAAATACCCGGCGTCGGACCGGTACTCGCCGCCCGCGTCATCGGACGCACAGGACGGGTCGGCAGATTCCCGACCGCAGCTGCCTTCGCGAACTACACCGGCACCGCACCGGTCGAGATCGCTAGTGCCGATTCGACTCGTCACCGTCTGTCCCGCTACGGCGACCGAGACCTCAATTCCGCGCTGCACACAATCGCGATGATCCAGATCCGGATGCGCGGCACCACGGGCCGCGCCTACTACGACAAGAAGATCGCCGAAGGCAAGACCCCGAAAGAGGCCAAGCGCTGTCTCAAACGCCGCTTAGCAGATTTGTGCTGGCGAACGATGACTCGGGACGAACGACGCACCGGGCCAACCGAATCCAGCCACCACGCCGGCGCAGCTTGACAGATACAGAGGTATCGCGAGTTCTCGGTGCCCAGCCCGAAGGGGAACGTAGGCGCGGTCCCGAGGCGTAGCGGGTCCAAGTGGCAGCGGCTTGGGCTGAGACTCGGGTGGTCGTCTTGTGCCGGTTGTAGTCTCGGCGACGCGCCGAGATCAGACGCCGGTCCCTCGTCATCGAGGTAGAAGAAACGCTCCAGCTCCACCCGCCAGTACACACAGAACCGGCCATAGCCCTCATCGCTCACCGCGACATGAAATCGTCCACAGCTCAATACCGCCCACCACCTGCCGAGATGGCGATCTTCCCTTAGAGCTACTTTTCGCGCGGATGTTCCTGCATTGCCTGCAACAGCTGCCGTGCCGCCGCGGCGTAGCGAATCGCGGTGCTCGGGTCGAGCCCGAACACGACAGCGAGATGGAGCGGATCCGGTCCGTGTGTAAGAGCTTCTTCGAGCTGGCGGTCGACGCGAAGCCGCTCGACGGTGGCCTCAAGACCGCAGCATGTCAGCCGGACCCACGTCGTGCTGACCGGCGTCTTAGACCGCATTCCGCCGGACTGAACCGACTGCCCGGCAGCCGGCGGTGCCCGCCGAGCGGAATCCGTTCGAGGAGCAACTCGGTCCACATCGCGACGTTCAGATGCTGTCGAAGTCGGTGGATATCGCCTCGACCGTGCTGCCTGCCTCGTCGTGGCTCAGCGCGGTGGCCACGTCGGCTTGGACGATGATGCCGACCAGCCGTCCACTGTCGAGCGCCGGGAGGACGATCCCGGTGATCACTCGGATGTGGCGTCAGGTGGTTCGGTAGGTGCGGGCGACCAGGGCCGAACGCAGGTACCAGAGGCCGGAGGGTTGAGAGGGGTCGAAGCCGGTGAGTTGGCCGATGCGTTTGAGGCGATAGTCCACGGTGTTGGTGTGCACGTGCAGGACTCGGGCGGTGCGCTGGCGGTTGAGGTTGTTGCCGATGTGGCGTTGCAGGGTTTCCAGTAGTTCGGGGTGCTCGTCGAGTGGATCGAGCAGTGAGCCGAGGTATTCGCGTCCCGGACCGGGGCGGGTGAGCTGGTATTCGAGTGCCAGCTCGTCGAATCGGTACATTCCGGGCACCGCTTGCAAGCGCTGCACCATGTCGAGCAATTCGTGGGCCTGGTCGGCGGCGTTCGAGATCTGTTCGGGGGTGGCCTGCACCAGTGTCGCGGTGATGCCGACCTGCGCGGCGTGTGAGAGCTGGTTGACCAGGGTGTCGAGGCCCTCGTTGTCGAAGGTCGCCGAGGGAATGAGAATGGTGCCGCCGTCGACGCTGAGCAGCGACAGCGCGCTGTTGCCGCAGCGGGTCGCCAGCTCGGCCTGAACTCGGCGGAGTTTGCGTCGGGCCACGACCTGACGGTCGAGGGCCGGGTTGCCTTCGTCGCGATGCGCCGGAATCGCCGCCGCGACAACGACATACGACTCGGCGATGGCGATCCCGCATTCACGCGCCATGGTCGAGGTGCTGTGCCCGCCCAATAGTGCCGAGGTGAGCGTGTGGACGGCAGTGTGGTGTTCGCTGACCACCGCGCGCAGTTCCCTGACATAGGCGACCGAGACCGCCGAGGTGATCATGTCCAGCATTTGCACCACCATGTGGGCGCCGTCGACCAGATTGTCGTAATCCTTGATGGACGCGTTGGAGACCACCAGGTTGAGGCCCATCTGGAAGCCCTCGTGGATGGAGTGGTGGATCGTATCGATGGGCACGCCCTCGCGTGCCCATCCGGCGGCGGCGTCCTGGAGCCGCTGCAGCTTCTGCGGGATGCCTTGTCCGTCGAGCATGCTGACCGCGAGCTCGAGGCAGGTCCTGGTGATGGTGGTGACGTCACCGGAGATGGCATCCACCGGAAGTGTGCCGCAGGGGATGACATTTTCCACGAAGTGACCGACCATCTGGCGCGATAGCGTCCGGACATCTTTCAGCGGGGACGACATCGGCTGACCTGCCAAGGTCAGACTCGGCCAGGTCGAACTGTCGACCGACATTGGCGACTCCTTTGCCCCCGGAATAGCTGTGCAGGGCATTCACAGTAACTGTCCGAAGCGGGGCGTGGATCGATTCGCGATCTTCTGTGACAGCGAGGGGGCCGGTCGGTGTGCCCTTGTGAAGGGCCACAGGCGTCATGGGGGCTACTGGCGAGTAATGAAAGCCGTCACACCTGATTGTCGGACCGGAAGTTTGCGGGACGTTCTGCCGTGGCGGTAGGGCCTCGACGGCGAGGTAAAGAGGCTGTTAAGCGACTTCGCATTCTTCTCGAATTATGATAGAGCCCAATTCAATTGAAAAATACCGATGGGTTGGTATGGAAGTGTCGCTGACCGACCTGTGAACCTCGCGTGAACAGCGAACTTTACAAAAATAGGACATGTTCCACTCTATCGTGGCGGAATTGGAATCTTATCTGTGACAACGAATCTCAGAATTTGTTGTCTCAGACGCGGTGTCTTCAGCTCTTGTTTCCGGGGCGTGACACCACGTTTCGCGCACTGCGCAGGATCTGATTAGCCGAATAGTTGCTCATCCATCAGGCTGGCTGTGCTGCAGCTGTTTTCGGATTGCAGGCCGCAAATCGACGGTGTACAGATGGGTGCATGCGCCGATGTTGTCGATAACGGTTGTGCAAGTTGACGAGATATGAGACATAACAGTCTTGATTGCCGATATCGGAGGGCAAGTGATCGCAGTCTCGGCTGGCGCCGAATCCTGCGCTACCCAGGGGAAACACTTTTACCGCGAGTCGATGGCAAACCCATCGGTCCGCATTCTGCTCACGGGGGAAGCGGAAGATTCCAGCGCAATGGGAGGTGCGAAATGATAGCGACACAGATGGTAAGCGAGCGCGTGTGTGAACTATTTCGACACGGTCTTCAAGTGGCCGAGATCGAGATAGACACACCGTTGCTGGATTATGGCTTGGACTCGGTCCGTTCGGCCGAACTCGTGATCGATCTCGAGCGAGCCTTCGGCATCGAGATCTCCGATGAGGAGGCTTCGACGCTGCACACCGCACGCGTGGTGATCGACTGTGTGTCAGCGAAGATCGGGCAAGCAGCAGTCCGCCGCGCGGGAGTCGGAGCCTAGGCCGTGACTTCGAATACGCACTTATCGGATGCAGCGTCGAGCAGTCCCTTGGTGTCCGAAGTGTTCGATGATTTCGCGCGGCACAACCGCCCCGGCCTGGCCCGGCTACTGCGCGCCTGTCACCTCGATATGATTTACCCGGGCGCCGAGGGGGATTGGTTGATTCGCGCCGACGGTTCCCGGGTATTGGATCTGGTCGGCGGGTTCGGCGCAGCGCTGTTCGGGCACAACCATCCGGCACTGGTGCGGGTGGCGACAGCGCGGCTGAATCAGCAGTCGCCGTTCGTGTCTCAGGGCAGCGTCCGCCCCGGCGCGGCCCGGCTGGCCCGCCGACTGTCCGAGTCGGTCGGCACGGCCACCGATCGCGAGTACGTGGTGACCTTCGGTGCTACGGGCGCGGAAGCGGTGGAAGCGGCCATCAGGCACGCGGCGGTGGCGCATGCCCGTTCGCTCACCGACCTCGAGACCGAGTTCCGTCGCACCCTGCGTCGCGCTCGCCGTGACGGGCTGCACGACGTGCGCCCGATCGTCGTCGCAGGGGCTGACGATGCCGCGGACGACCGCCGATCAGTGGCCCAGCTGCTCACCGACTCGCTGCACGAGATCGAGGAGATGCGCCGTCGCGGACCGATTTTCGTCTCGCTGGCGGGCGCATTCCATGGCAAGACGGCAGGCGCATTCGCCCTGACCGAGCAGGCCGACACACCACCAGATCTGGTGGTGCCGGGCCCCGAACGACGCAGGCTGGACACGTGGTCGCCGCGCGAAGTCGCCGCGGCGTTCGCCGGCGAACTGCGGCTGGTGTGCCGAATCGGCATCGACAGCGTGGGTCGCCCCGTGCGGTCCTGGATGTCGATCTCGCCGATCGCGGCGGTGTTCGCCGAACCGATCCAGGGCGAGGGCGGTGTCCACGAGGTGCCGGCCGAGACGCTGCGTGCGCTGCGTGCGCTGGCCGACTTGCACACGGCTGCATTGGTTTTCGACGAGATCCAGTCGGGGATGGGTCGCACCGGAACATTCCTGGCGTCGGCGCCCTCGGGTGTGGTTGCCGACTACTACCTGCTGTCCAAGTCGCTCGGTGGCGGATTGGTGAAGATCTCTGCCCTGCTCGTCGATCGCGCACAGTCGATCGGTGATTTCGGCAGGTATCACACGTCCACTTTCGCCGACGACGAGTTGTCGTGCGCGGTTGCCGATGCTGCCCTGGACCTGCTGCGCGACAACCAGATCCGGATATTCGACGTCGGAGCTCGATTGCGGGCGCGGCTGGATGCGGTGGCGAGTCGCTGGCCGCGCGCGATCGCAGGAGTGCGCGGCCGCGGGCTGCTGCAGGGCATCGAATTCATCCCTCCGGAGCCGGAATCCGCACTGCTGCGCAAAATCTGCGATCCGGACATGTTCGGGTACGTGGTCGCGGGCTACCTGCTGCACGCCCACGACATTCGAATGCTGCCGACCCTGTCCGCACCGACCACCCTGCGTATCCAGCCCTCGGCCTTCCTCGCCGAGTCCGAGATAACTCGGTTGGCGACGGCGCTGGACGAGGTGGCGGCACTGTTGCATCGCGGCGACCTGGCCACCCTGCTCGCACATTTGTCGAGCTCGGTGACGACGAATTGGCCGCTGCCCGAACGGACATCGCCCTCGGTCCGGCGCACCCACGAGGTCGCGAGGGACTGGAACGCACCGACCAGGGTGGTGTTTCTTGCCAACTTGCCCGAGGCCGCCGACCTGCGACGGTTCGCTCCCGAACTCGCCGAATGGTCGGACATCCAGTTCGCCGCATTGTTCGAACGCTTGCGCGGAGTGGCCGATCCGTTCGAACTGACCAGGCAGATAGTCACCTCGCCGACCGGCGCCCAGGTGGAGGTGTGCCTGATCGCGGTGCCGATCTCGGCCGAGCAGATCATCGAATGCCTGCGGGCCGGGCACCGGGCCTGGGTGCGCGATCTGGTGCTCGAAGCGGTGGAGCAGGCAATCGAGCTCGGCGCCACCGTGATCGGGCTCGGCGGTTACACCTCCATCGTCACCGATGCCTCCCGCGACGTGGTGGAGGACACCGTCACGGTGACCTCGGGGAACTCGCTCACCGCAGCATCCGCCTACGAGGTGGTACGCGCGGAGCTCGCCCGGCTGGAGCCGGGTCGACGACGGGTCGGCATCCTGGGCGCACTCGGCAACATCGGCGCCGTGATGGCCGAACTTCTTGCCCCACTGGCAGATTCGGTGACCCTGATCGGGCGCATCGGATCGGCGAAGCGACTCGACCGGGTCGCCGCAACGCTGGAGGGAACGGTCGAGGTCAGTGAGGACCTGGCCACGCTGCGCGACTGCCACATTGTTCTGACCGCCACCAACTCGGCCGTGCCTGTGGTCACCGCCGAGTCGCTGGCCGACGACCATCGAGTGCTGGTGGTCGATCTCGCGGTCCCCGGCGACGTGGATCCCGCGGTGTCCCATCGTCCGAACATCACCCTGGTCTCCGGCGGCCGTATGGCGCTGCCGCTCGGCCAGACACCTCCGTTTCCCGAAACCGGGCTGCCCGGCGGGGTCGTCTACGCGTGTATGGCCGAAACCATTCTGCTCGGCTTCGAGCCGCACACGGCGAGTCCCTCCTATGGCGGCCTGTCCGCGGCAGGCGTGCGCGCCGCCCGCGACCTCGCCGCCCGCCACGACGTGCACCCGGTTCTGCTTCCGACAGGAGCTCCCACCGTGCCCCATCCCGCTTCCACCCCGTTACCGGGCCCGATGTACCTGGGCGCCGCCGATTTCACGGTCGAGAAGGCCGGCGGCAAGGCAGGCACACTGCATGAACTGATCGTCGCCGGATTCGAAGTGCCGCCGGGATTCGTCGTCACCGCCGATCTCGACCTCGCCGAGGTCGCCGACGAGGATCTCCAACGCTGGGTGCAGGCAGTCGGCGGATTCCCGGTCGCCGCGCGTTCCAGCGGCGTGCTCGAAGACCTCGACGATGCGAGCTTCGCCGGCCAGTACGAATCCTTCTTGGACATCACCGATGCGGCGACGCTGCGCGGGTATATCACGCGATGCCGTGAGTCGGTGCACAACGAACGCGTCAGTGCGTACTTGTCCCGGCACGGCTACCGCGAGGCCGGTGCGTCGGTGGCGGTGCTCGTGCAACGAATGATCGATGCCCGGTGTGCCGGTGTCGGTTTCAGCATCGACGCACTCACCGGTATCGAAGACCACGCGGTGGTCGAATGCTGCAACGGCCTCGGTGAACGCCTGGTCGCCGGGCACGTCACGCCGACGAGGTACACGCTGCGCCTGTTCGGTGGTGACGTGGTGGCGCGCGACGCAGGCGGCGAAGACGTCGAATTGGCGCCGGCCGCCATCGCCGAACTCGCGGCGCTGATGCTTGCGGTGCAGGCGCATCGACATCGCCCGCAGGACATCGAATGGGCCATCGATGGCGCGGGAAAGCTGTGGCTGTTGCAAGCCCGGGCCATCACTGCCATCTCCTGGCGCACCGACATCGACCAGTTCTCCGACGCCGACCTGCGTGACGGTGGCGTCTCGGCGCGGGTCTGCACGCCGATGATGTTCTCCTTGTACGACAACGCATTCCAGTTCTCGATGCAACAGTTCTTCGAGCGCCTGGGGCTGGCGGACCCGAATGAAGAACCCGACTGGATGGCGATGTACTACGGCCGGGCCTACTGGAATGTCAGCGCGGTCAAGAAGTGCTTCCGGCGCATCCCTGGCTTCGACGAACAGCATTTCGACGACGACCTCGGTGTGCTCAATGAGTATGGGCCCGAGGGGCCAGTCCGCACCCCGAACAACCCGAAAACCATTGCCCGCGCACTGCCGGTCGCGCTTGCCGTGCAGCAGAGCTACCGTGCGCAGCTCGACGAGGTCGCCGCATTCGCCGCCGAATGGCCTGCGAAGTACGCGGTATGGCGGGATCGGGTGCGCGAATTGCCGCACACCGACGAGGCTACTTTCGTCGCGGACCTGGCCGATTGCCTGCTCACCTTCCATGCGGCCACCGAACGCACCTACTTCACCACCATCTACAACAACTCCAGCGTGCAGACGGATTTCAAACAACTCCTCGACAAGGTCGACGCCGCGTCCGGCGGCAGCACCTCGGTCATCGATCTGATGGGCGGGCTCGCCGATATCAGCCACATGCAGCTGCAACGCGGCATCGTCGAATTGCATCGGGTGGCCACCGATCACGGCCTCGACAGCGCCGAATGGACCACAGCACTCGACGCGTTCCTCGATGAGCAGGGGTTCCACGCCGACGCGGAACTCGACCTCACCAGCCCACGCTGGTCGGAGGCGCCCGAGCGGGTGCGATCGATGATCGCGACGATGCTCGCACACGGCACCCCGCCTGCGGATCCCGATGTGACGCTGGTGGATCAGCGCAGGCGCTACGAAGACGAGCTCGCGGCGGTGCGCGCGCGAGTGCGCGCCAAGCCGTTCACCCGACTCAAGCACGCCAAGGCGTTGGACAAGCAGGTCGACCGGATGCGCAGGTACCTCGTTGCGCGCGAACGGATGCGGGAGTTCTCCTCCCAGTGCTACGCGATCGTGCGCGCCTATGTCGTCGAGTCCGGGGTCCGGCTGGCGGCGGCCGCAACCATCGAGCAGGCAGACGACGTGTTCCAGCTGTCCATCCATGAGCTCACCGATCTCGCCGCCGGACGCATCGACGTCGCCACACTGGCACCGCAGATCGCTTACCGCCGTGCGGTGTACGCCGGATATCGCGATCTCTTGCCGCCGCACGAACTCGGCGGCGGCGTCACCGTCGGCGCGATCCGTGAAATCGGTGACGGCGACCTGACCGGACTCGGTTGCAGCCCCGGCATTGCCGAGGGCTCCGCGCGGGTGATCACGTCACTGGCCGACATCGACCAGCTGCGTGCGGGCGACATCTTGGTCACCCGGTTCACCGACCCGGGCTGGACCCCGGCGCTCGGGCTGGTCGCGGCGGTGGTGACCGAGGTCGGCGGGATGCTCTCGCACGCGGCGGTCATCGGGCGCGAGTACGGCATTCCCGCGGTGCTCAATGTCGCCGGGGCCACCTCGGTTGTTCGGTCGGGGCAACGGATCCGGGTGGACGGCCGCGCGGGTGTGGTCAGCGTGCTCGACCCCGAGGCCTCGACGGAGTCGGCCGCCGCCCCGGGGACTGGCTCGGCGGCGCAATCCACGACATCCACGGCGGCGCAGCCTCGGACAGCAACGGCGGCTCCGCGCGCGAGGGTGCCGGTCGATCAGCCGACGGCCGACGCGACGGTATTGCCGACCGCAGCCGTGACGATCGTGCCGGATGCCGGGACAGGAGCACCGAAAGACACTGCGCCACTGGCGCACCCGACTCGCAGTAGGGATGAGCAACTGAGCGCACGCAAACGCCTGATCTGCATCGCCGGTGGCGACGGCTCGGGCAAGACCACGCAGGTGGCACGAATCGCCGCGGAGTTCGAGGCACAGGGACAGACCGTTGCCGCGGTGACGATCTGGGATGCGTTCCTGGATCCGAAGGTCTCCTCGAAGCTGCCGTGGCGCAGCCCCGCCGAAATCTACGGCTACCTGAAGTTGTTGTCGCCGCTGAGTCGCGCGCACTTTCTGTTCCACGCGATGCAGCTGTCGTTCGATCTGGCCGCCGAGCGCGGCGTGGACATCATGCTGGCGAATGCATACTGGTACAAGTACTTTGCCACCGAGGTGGCGCACGGCGGTGACCCCGCGGTGCTGCGGCAACTTGCAGCGGGCTTCCCGGAGCCCGACCGCACCTTCTATCTGACCGTCAGCCCGCAGGATGCACTGGGGCGCAAGCAGTTACGCAGTGACTACGAAAGCGGCTACGGCGACGAGGCAGCCTTCCTCACCTTCCAGCAACGCAGCCATGATGCCCTGGAGGCACTGTCGGAGGAGTTCGACTGGGTGCGCCTGGACGGCACCGCTGCGCCCGCTGACATCACCGAGGCCGTGCTCGCACAGCTGCGGGAGGGCGATCGATGACCGCGACATCCACGCGCCGCGTCGCCATCGTCGGCATCGACGGCGCGGGCAAGTCTTCGGTGATGGCCCGCCTGCGTGAGCTCGCACCGGCCGGGGACGGGTCTTTCGCGTCGATGACATGCCCCGACTTCCACAACACCAGAAACGTGCCGCTGACCGAGCTGTCCGAGCAGCTCAAGGCATTCAGCGTCGGCTGTGACGAAATCTCCAGTCTGGAGATGAAGGCTACCGCGATGTACCTGCAGATGACGCTGTTCGGCCCGGTCGAACGGCATTTCGTGCAGACCTGGTCGCCGGATGTGCTGGTGTTCGAACGGCATCCACTGATCGAACTGCTCGTCTACGGTCCGCTGTACGTCGCGCTCGCGCGTCCGGACTGGAACGGCCACGACCGGCAGGACGAGATCGCCGCTGTGTTGGAGCGGCACCGGCCCGGCACCTTCGCCGACATCCTGGCCTGGCAGCGGTCGGAGTCGACCCGCCTCGGCAGCTCGCCCGATATCTGGGATCTGCTGTCGGAAATCGCGGATCTGGTGCGACGGGACGTGACCGCGTCCGTGCCCGGTTTCGCTGCCCGCTTTCGCACCACACTGCCCGATGCCGTGCTCTGGCTGGACGCTCCGCCCGAGCAGGCCGCGGCGCGGTGCGCTGAACGCTCGGGGGACGGGCCCACTGAGGCCCATGAAACAGCAGAGCGGCTCGCAGCCCTGCGTGACGGATATCTACGGGTGCGCGACACCCTCGCCGCGGCCTTTCCCGAAGTGGGATTCCACCGCATCGACACCGGCGACGGTGTCGACATCGAGGAGTCGGTGCGCGCCTGCGTGACGGAAGGGAAGTTACTCGGTTGAACACACGGACTCCCGACAATGCGGGAATCCCGGCGGCCGACGTCGAGGTGCAGGTGCGCGCCGTCGTCGCCGAGGTGCTGTGGGTCTCGGCGGACGATCTCGACGCGTCCACACCACTGATCGACTACGGCTTGGATTCCCCGACAGCCATCGAACTGACGATTCAGCTGGAGCAGGCGTTCGGGATCGATATTCCCGAAGATGCTGCGGCACAGTTGAACACGATCGAACAGATCGTGCACTATGTGAAGGACCAGTCATGATCGGCGGGCTCGAGCCCCAGCGGCCCAGCATCGTGCACGCGCTACTGGCCAATGCCGAACTGGGAGCCGACGCTCCCGCCACCGTCTTCGTCCCGGAGCGCGCCATCGACGGTGCGGGCGACGTGAGCTGGCGGCACGACGAACTTGCGGCGGCGGCGTCCCGGGTCGCCGCAGGTCTGGCTGCCGAAGGCGTCGGGCCGGGCGACCGCGTCATGCTGTGCCTGCCCACCTCACCCGAGTTCGTCACCGCGTTCTTCGGTGCGCTGCTGCTCGGTGCGGTACCCACGGCCGTCGCCACGCCGGGTGGCTTCGGCTCGGCAGACATTTTCCTGGACAAGTTCACCCGCCTGCTCGGCTATCTGGAACCGGCGGCGGTCGTGGCGAGCGTGGCAGTGCTGAACGCCGCACCGATGCCGGACTCCGTGGCCGCGATCGACGGTGCAGTGCTGCACGCACTGGCCTGCGCACCGGATGCGCCCGCGCTGCCCCCGCGGTTGCCTGCCCCCGGCGATCTGGCGTTCATTCAAGCGACCTCGGGTTCGACGGGCACGCCGAAGGGGGTGCAGATCACGCACAGCAACGTGGCTGCCAATTGCGAGCAGATCGCCGCGGCTGCGGCAATGGGCCGCGGCGACACCTGGGTGGGCTGGCTGCCGCTGCATCACGACATGGGACTCATCGGCGGCTTCCTGACACCGATGTTCTGTGGCTTCGACGCAGTTCTGATGCCGCCGAGCAGATTCCTGCGCAGCCCGGGGGACTGGCTGCGGACGGTCGGACACTATCGCGGAACCCTCACTGCCGCACCGAATTTCGCCTACGGCTATGCGGCGGCACGGGTGCCGGATGCGGAACTGGCCGATGTGGATCTGTCCAGCTGGCGATTCCTGTTCTGTGGCGCGGAGCCGATTCACCCGCCGACCGTGCAGCATTTCGTGGACCGCTTCGTGGCATGGGGGTTGCCGAAGGACGCATTGGTGCCTTGCTATGGCATGGCCGAAGCATCCCTCGCGGTCACCGTCGCCCGCCCGCACACGCCGGTGGCCTTCGACTCGGTGTCGCGCGAAGCATTGACCGGAAGCGGTGTGGCGCTGGATGTTCCGGTCGGTGACCCGGATGCGATGCAGATCGTGGATTGCGGCGCGCCGGTGGACGGGACCGAGGTGCGAATCGTCGACGCGGATGCGGCCCCGTGCGGCGACGACATCGTCGGACGCGTCCAATTCCGCGGCCCGTCGACCACGGTCGGCTATTTCCGCTTGCCCGAGGCGACCGCGGCGGCCACCCGCGATGGCTGGTGGGACACCGGCGATATCGGGTACCTGCGCGACGGCCGATTGCGGATCACCGGCAGACACAAGGATTTGATCATCATCCGGGGCGCGAATTACCTGCCCACCGATTTCGAGATCGCGGCCCAGGAGGTGGCGGGTGTCCGGCTCGGCGGTGTCGCGGCCGTCGGTCACGCCGATACCGCGGGTCTGTCGGAGGAACTACACCTCATTGTCGAATCCGGCTCGGACGCAGCACAACACGACGCATTGCGCAGGGCGGTGCGCGTCGCAGTGAGCAAGCGGACCGGAGTGCTGCCTGCCGGGGTGCGGGTGGTGCCACCGCGCAGTATTCCCAAGACCACCAGCGGCAAGGTGCAGCGTGCCGAGGCGCGACGCCTGTTCTTGCTCGATGACGGCCTGATCGATGCCGGGGGTGCCGCATGACTGCTTCGGCGAAGGTTCGCCGCTTGGATGGCCCCACACTACGACACCCATTGGGCGCCTATCTCGAATACCGCAACGACCCGCTGACGCTGTTCTACGAACAGGCCGTCGCTCACGGTGGCAGCGTGCGGCTGCGACTGGCGCACCAACATGTGCATCTGCTGGTCGAGCCGGAGCACATCAACCAGGTGCTGGTCGGTAATGCGACCAAATACGCAAAGGGGATCAGCTATCAGAGCCTGAACTACCTGCTCGGCCCCGGCCTGCTCACCAGCGGCGGCGAACTGTGGAAACGGCAGCGCGCATTGATCAAACCGGCCTTCGCTCGCCGTCACGTGGAGACCGAGATTCCGCTGATGGTGGCATGCGGAGAGCGAATGCTGACCAGACTGGACGCACTCGCCGCGCACGGCGAGGTGTTCGATCTGGTCCCCGAGGTGATGGGGTTCGCCGCCGACGTGGTCTGCCGCGCGGTCATGGGCGCCGATATCGACGGTGTGTTGCCACAGATCGAAGACGATGTGCGCGAGGGGGTTTCGTGGGTTATGGGCCACATGGCCGCGCCAGTTCAGCTGCCGCCCAGCGTGCCGACACCCGCCAATCGGCGCTTCAACGGCGTGCGCGCTCGACTGCATCGCGTCGTCGACGACGTCGTTCACAAGCACCGCCAAGCCGAATCAACGGACGCGACATCGCTGTTGGCCCGGTTGCTCGCGGCCCGTGACGACGCGGGCCATGCCATGGACGACGAACAACTGCGCCACGAGGTACTGACCTTCCTGCTGGCCGGTCACGAGACGACCGGCGGCGCGATGGCGTGGACCATCTACGAGCTGTGCCGAAATCCGTTGGTAATCCGCCGGATCCGTGCCGAAGTCGACACGGTGCTGAAAGGGTCGACCGAGCGGGGGTGGGAGTCGAACCGCGCAGCTCGTGTCGGTGAGCCGAGCGGAGTGCCCGGCACTCACGGGTTGGCCGGCGTAGACCGTGTCGGCGGGTCGAGTGCCGTGTCGGGCCTCGGAGGATCGGGGGCCGAACCCGGCGTCGACCGGCCCAGCGGCGCAGACAGAGTCGGAAGCATCTCCGCACACACGTTGCCGTCCCTCGAACTGACCAGCCACGCGATCGCCGAGGCCATGCGTCTGCATCCGCCTGCCTGGGCCTTCAGCCGGACCGTGCTCGAGCGGGACAGTTTCGACCGCTTCGACCTCGAACCGGGCTCGATCGTGGTGATCAGCCCGTTCGTGAACCACCGGTGGCCCGAATTCTGGGACTCACCACTGACCTTCGACCCGGACCGGTTCACCAAGGAACGAAGCAGGGCGCGTCCGCCCTTTCACTACTTCCCGTTCGGCTGGGGCGCGCACCTGTGCGTCGGCCAGCATATGGCCCTCATGGAGGTGCGGGTCGGCATCGCGATGCTGCTGTCCCGCTACGACATCGAGCTGGTGAACGGCATCCGGGTTCGGGAGAACCCGGAAATCTCCAACACCCCCGACCCGGTTCTGGTGCGGCTGACCCGACGCAAGCCGTCGGTCCCAGTCGCCAGGACGATGCAGGAGGCTGCGCAATGACCGAAACAACTCTCGGCGCGGTCGTGCTGGCTGCCGTACTGGCGGATTCGGCCACTGCGCAGACGAATGCCGCTCGGGTAGGGGCGAAGGCCGCCAACCTCGGACGCCTGCTGGCCGCCGGCCACCGAGTCCCAGCCTTCGCGGTCCTGAGCACGGATGCGTGTGCTCGCATCGTCGCCCCGGTCGCCGACTCCATCGCCGACCTACTGGCAACCCTCGACCACACCGATCCCACGTCGCTGCGGTCGGTGTCGGCGGCGATCTGCGCACTGATCACCGCTCGGACCTTCCCGGATGACATTCGCGCCGAGCTCGACGACGCCGTCGACGCGCTCGTCGAGCCCGGCCCGCGATCGACCGCCCGCGCGGAGCGCACGGTCGCACAGTCGGCCGATGCCCAGCACGGCAAGGCCGTCATCGAACGCTCCGCAACATCGCCCGGGCCCGAAGGGCACTCGGCTTCGGAGACGGCTGGAACCCGCAACAACACCGTCGTCGGTTCGGGAGGTCGAGTGCGGTTGGCGGTGCGCTCGTCGGTCAGCGGCGAGGATTCGGCAACGGACTCCTTCGCGGGTCAGCTCGACACCCTCCTGAACGTCGCGCCCGAGGGCGTCGCGGCGGCAGTGCTCGATGTTCTCGCCTCGGCGTACTCGGAGCGATCCCTTTTCTACCGGGCACATCGCGGCCTGGACAACGCGGCCATCGACTGCGCCGTCCTGATTCAGGTCCTGGTCGACAGCGCCGTATCAGGAGTGGTCTTCAGCTGTCACCCACAGACCGGCGATCCCGCCGAAGCGGTGGTCTCCGCGGCCCTCGGCCTCGGGGAAGGCGTGGTTGCGGGCACAGTCGAGTGCGACACCTTCTTCGTGGACAACGCGTCGCGCACGATCACCTCACGGGTCGTGGCGGACAAACAGAGCAGAGTCGTCGCCGAATCCGGTTCCGGCACCACGATCGAGCAGTTGGCCGACACCGTCGCCACCGCCGCATTGACCGACCTCCAGGTGCTCGACCTCACCGCCACCGCCACCGGACTCGCCGAAACCTTCGGTGCGCCACAGGATGTCGAGTGGGCCTATGACGCCGACGGCACCCTCTTCCTACTCCAGGCACGACCGGTCACTGCGACCGGCGCGCGCGAAACCATCTTCGACAATGTCAATGTCGCCGAGTCCTATCCCGGTATGTCCAGCCCGCTGACGTTCTCCATTCTGCGGGCCGCCTACGAACAGGTTTTCCGCGCCTGCCACCGGGACTTCGGCGCCACCGAAACCATCGTGGAGCGCAATGCCGCGAGTCTCTATCCGTACCTCGTCGGCACCGCGCACGGCCGCATCTACTACAACATCAGCAACTGGTATCGGCTGTTCCTGCAGATTCCCGGAATGGAATTCGCCATCGAAGGCTGGGAAGCGGCGCTCAATATCGAGAACCGCTACCAGCGCCCAGCCGCACCGAAACGCGGCATGGCCCACGTGCGGATGTACCTGCTGCGAATGCGGGTCATCGCGATCATCGCCTTCGGCTGGTTGCGGCTGCAACGCCGGTTGCGGGCATTCTTCGTCGAGCTCGCCGCGTTCACCACAGACCTCGACCACCGGCTCGCGCCGGAAACGCCGGAGCGGGAGCGTGATCCGCATGCGCTGCTGGAGTGGATGGAACGCTGCCTGCACGAACTCGTCCCCGTGTACTCGGTACAGATTTTCAACGATTTCATTGCCCAACAGATGTTCCATGTCGTCGGTCTCCTCCTCGAACGGGAAGGTCTCGGCGAAGCGGAAGCGATCACCCTGCGCAATGAATTGTTCTGTGGTGAGGAGGGTGTCGACAGTGTCGACCCGGTTCGCTCGGCACTGACCCTGACCGCCACCGTCCGCAACGATGCGGCCCTGCGCGAACTGTTCGAGGGCCCGCTGGCACCGCCGCAGGTGTGGAAAGCGCTGGCGCAGCCCGGGTTCACGGACTTCCACGCCGCCTGCCTGCGTCACATCGCCCTGTTCGGCGATCGCACCGTCGACGAACTGAAACTGGAAACCGACCCGCTCGGCGAACACCCCGAACGGTTGGTGCCGATGCTGCGCAACTACCTGCGCGGTGGTCAGAACATCGACGAGATGGCGGCGCGGGAGAAACTTATTCGGCGTGCGGCCGAAGACACCGCCGCCACGGTATTCCGCGGAAAGTTCGGCAGGCGCATGGTGTTCCGATTCGCGCTGGCTCGAGCCCGTGAGCACGTGAAGCAGCGGGAGAACATGCGCCTTGGCCGCAGCCGCTCGTTCGGGCTGGTCAAACGGGTGTTCCGTGAGTACGGCAGGCAGCTGCACGCAACGGGTCTGCTCGAAGCGCCGCGCGACATTTTCTGGCTCACCTACGAGGAGATCGCGGCACTGACCCGGGGCACCGCGGTCGACACGAACGCGGCCCGCACCGTCGCCACCCGAAAACGTGACCACGAAGTCTGGCACACCGAGCAACTGCCGTCCCGGATCATCACCTCGGGCATTGCCGCCACCACCATCAACGACCCGTCCTTCGATCACCCGACTCCTACCGTGACGTCCGGTGCCGTGCTCCGCGGAATCGGTTGTGCACCGGGACGAGTCGAAGCACCCGCGCTCGTTCTCGCGACACCGCACCCGGACGTTGTCATCGACGGCCAGATCCTCGTCGCCTCGACCACCGACCCCGGCTGGGTGTTCCTGATGGTCGCGGCGGGCGGGCTGGTCAGTGAGAAAGGCAGCGTGCTCTCCCACACCGCCATAATCGGCCGTGAGCTGGGCATCCCCACCGTCGTCGGCGTCGCGGGCGTCACCCGCCGGGTGTCCAGCGGGGACACGCTGATCCTCGACGGTAAGGCCGGAACCGCAACCATCGTTCAGGAGGAAGGGCCATGACCTCCACCGAAGCCGTCCACGGCGAGAATTTCAGCCTCGAGCACTACCTCGATCCCGCCGCCCATACCTTCGAACAGCGATTCGACGAATTCCGGCCCTACGTCACCAAGGCCCGCGGCACCGGATTCGTTTTGCGCGAGATCACCGGTCCCGCAGGAGCTGTCGTACAGGTACGCGATCCGGGCAGCACCGAGGTCCGCGACCTGATCATGCTGGGCTCCAACAACTATCTGGGCCTGGGCAACGAACCGGAGATCGTCGAGGCGGCCGTCGCGGCGACTCGCGAATTCGGCATCGGCTGCGGCGGGCCCCCACTGCTCAACGGCACCACCTCGGTGCACCGGCGGCTGGAGGAACGCCTCGCCGAGACCAAGGGCTGCGAATCTGCGCTGGTGTTCTCCTCCGGCTATGCCGCGAACGTGGGCTGGGTGACCGGACTGCTGCGCAAGGGCGACATCCTGCTCTACGACGAGCAGAGCCACGCCAGCCTCTACGACGGCATCCAGCTCGGCCGGGTGCGCTCGATGGCGTTCGATCACAACGATCTTCGGCATCTTCGGCACCGGCTGATGCAGATCCGTTGGCGCAACCCGGGTGCGAATATCGTGGTCGCCGTCGAGGGCGTGTATTCGATGGACGGCGATATCGCGCCGCTGCCGGACATTCGGACGCTGTGCGATTCCTTCGGTGCCTGGTTGGCCATCGACGACGCGCACGGCACCGGCGTGCTTGGTGCTCGCGGGCACGGCACCGCCGAGCATTTCGCTATGGGCGACGGCTCGGTGGAGCTGTACATGGGCACCTTCTCGAAAGTGTTCGCAACCACCGGCGGATTCGTCGCCGGATCCACCGATTTGGTCGACACTCTGCGCTTCTTCGCGCGCTCCTACATGTTCTCGGCCTCGTTGGCGCCCGCGGTGGTCGCTTCGGTGCTCGCCTCGATCGACTTCATCGACGCGCACCCAGAACGCATCCGCCAATTGCACGACAATGTGGGCTATTTCGTGCAGGAACTGCGCCGCATGGGCTTCGCCGTCGACCCGCAGACCGCGATCATCCCGATCCTGGTGCCGCCGCGGCTGGCGGTGGCGGAGGTGGTGGCCGCCCTGCACGCCGAGGGCGTCTTCGTCAACGGTGTCGAGTTCCCGGCCGTCCCCCGCGACCAGCAACGACTGCGCGTCAGCATGATGGCCACCCTCACCCGCGACCAGCTGGACTTTGCGCTGGAAAAGATTTCGACCGTTGCTCGTCGCTTCGGTTTCCATCCCGAACAGGAAAGCAGGACATGACCGCACCCGAGATCGCCGCGGGCGGCACTGCCGCCGAACGGCTGCTCGTGCACGCGGCGCTAGCTGCGCCGAGCACCGACGAGCGTGCCGATCTGGCCAAGCTCGCACAGGAGATAACCGACTGGTTCGAGGTTTTCGAGCTCGCACGGGTCAATGCGACTGTGCCGCTGGTGCAGCGCCGATTGGCGGCCGAAGAGTTGTACCACTTCGTCCCCGAGGAGGTGCGTGCGCGATTCGCCGACCTCATCGAACGTATTGCCGCCGCGAACTATCGGCGTTTGGAGGGTGCGCTGGAATTGTTGCGCCGGTTCGACGAACGCGGTGTGCGCTGCGTTGTGTTGAAGGGCATGTTGTTCTCCTCGGAGATCTACCGCGATCCGCGCTACAAGCGAATGAACGACCTCGACATCCTCGTCGAACTCGGCCAGGTGGATACGGTCATCGAGATCTACCGCGAGATGGGTCTTTTCGCCACGTCCGAGCTGCTCGGTAAGGCGCCGAATGTGCGCGCCCAGCGCTCGCATCATCTCCCGTCGTTTGTCTCCAGGGACGGCACGCTGGTCGTCGGTACGCACTGGGGCCTGATCACTCCCTTGGCCGGGTATCACATCGACTATCCCGCGATCTGGGATCGTGTGCGTCGCATCGACTTCTACGGTGTGCCCGCCTGGGCCATGTCGAACGAGGACAACCTGCACCACTTGGGTGTTCATCTGCCCTATTACAAGACCGGGGTCCGCGAACTCGCCGATATCTGGAACCTCGCCCGCCATGCCGCATCAGACCTGGACTACGACCTGCTCGCCGCCGAGATAGCGAAGGCGGGCAGTGAAAGCCTGATGTATCACGCACTCTCGCTGACCCATCGCCTGGTTCCGATTCCGGACTTCGCGGCTCTCCTCGCGCGGATCGCCCCGCGGATCAACTGGTTCACCAGATACGACACTGCACGCAAGACCGCCGACCTGCACACTCTGTTACGCAGCCGCTCGACACACACCTCACGAATCGAAAAGGCCTACACCGAGTTCAACATGACGGCGGTCGCGCACGAGAAGCGCGCGGCGTTCGGGCGGCTGTGGTCGGATCTACTGCTTGTCCCCAGCGGGGAAGCGGCGAAGATGAGCTCGCTGCGGGAACCGTCGACGCTCTCGGGCCTTGGTGCCAGGGTCGCCGCACCGTACCGGCTCACCCGGGTTTTCCAACGCGACCTCGGTCGTTGGCTGTTCCCGGCGGCCTTGGCGAAGACCGTGTTCGATCTCGGTGCCGCGTACGGTCTGGAACTCGCGGCGAGAACGGGTATTGCTGCGGCGCACCGGGATCGACCGGGAATCGACGACTACGCGGCACAACTCGGCCTGACCCGCGCCGACCTCCAATCGGTCCTGGATAGTCAGGATTAACGCTTCCTCTGTCTGAAGGCAGGAGATTCACAGCTCAGACCGCAACCGAACCACCCACCCGAAGGAGGTGACCCGCTTGTCTCACATCCTCAACACTGACGTGGCCGCGTTCTGCCACAACCAGAATCACTCTGGCAGCGTTCCGGTCCCGACCCACGGTGTAACCGCAGCCGGGGCATCGGAAAGTTCTCTCGCGCAGTTCCAGTCGCTTGGCTCTCGCGAAACAGTCACTGCACGTCATCGTCGTATAAGCGGGCTGAACCAACACCACCTTCCGGCCAGCCCGCACACCACGCTCGATCAACTCCCGCTTCACCCCACCGATCGCCGCATCCGCCGCTTTGCGGGCCATCCTGGACTTCGCCAGGAACTTCGGCCTGAAATCCTCCACAGCGATCAACGCATGATTGGCGACAACACCTTTCGCCCACACCCGCGAATCATGTCGAGTTTGGCGGGTCGCCTTCTTGTGCAGCTTCGCAACCTCGCGGGCAGCCCGCTCGTAACCGCGCGACTGCGGGCCGCGCTTACCGCTGCGCCGACGGGCCATACGGCGCTGTGCCTTCGCCAGTTCCGCCGCGCACCGTCTCCGATGCCCCAGAAAGGGCAGATCGAACTCGGCGTCGGTGGTTGTGGCCGTGGCGTTCACACCCCAGTCGATACCGACACCACCCTCTGCCGCCGGCACAGCTTCAACCTCACGCCGGACAACGAACGAGGCATACCAATACCCCAGACAGTCCCGCGTAATCCGGACAGACGTCGGCTCCGACGGCAAATCCCGCGACCAGACGACCGGGATACTCACCCCTTTCGGCAGCAACAGCCTGCCGGCACGGATAGTGAACCCACGGACGGTGTATTCCAGCGACAGCAGCGCCGTCTTACGTGGCTTGAACCTCGGCCGACCGCGTCCTTTCACCGTGAACGAATGGACGAGGGCCTGCGCGTAGGTGCGCAGAGTCTGCTGCTGGGCGACCTGCGACCCATCCCGCAACCACGCCGTCCGGCCACGCGCCTCGGTCAGCAACTTTCCGAGCTCGCCGAAGGTGAGAGGTCCACCTGACTTCTGTTGATGCACAGCCTCATTCCACAGGAACCGGCACCGATGCCACTCCGAGACCAGCGCCCGCTCCGCCTGCGCGCCAGGGCGCAGTCGGAAGTTGTACCGCACCACCTCATCCACACTCGACAACCTAACCAACACCACCGACAAATCCTCGCGACCCAACCTCTGATAGGAGGATGGCGCTTCTTCTCCCTCATGAACGAGGGAGTGTCCGCGCCAAACACCCGATGACCGGCTACCGCACGGTGCTGTGGGATCTGGACGGCACCCTCGTAGGCCTTCACCAGCGCACATTCAAGGTGCTGATGCCGCTGGGGGCGGCGCGCGCATTCCGCGATGTGGTGCCCCCGCACCGCTTCCTGCGCATGTTGAACGGTGTGCTGGGAGCCGTCCGCGCCAACGACACCGAGTACACCAACACCGATCTCATGATCCGGCTGCTGGCCGAGCGGATGGGTATCGAACAGTCTCTTGCGGCGCGACGTCTGCACCGCCTGGCCGAGGTCGACTTTCCGCGCTTGCGCAGGTGCTTCTCTGCGCAACCCGAAGCGGTTGACATGGTGAATCTTTTGCATGCCAAGGACATAACGCAAGTAGTCGCCACCAACCCGCTGTGGCCGCTGAGTACCGTGACCACGCGGCTGCGCTGGGGCGGTTATGCGCCCGAGATCTTCACCTTCCACACCAGCGGCGAGAACATGCGCAGCGCGAAGCCGCGCATCGAGTTCTATCGCGAACTCCTGGACCGGCTCGGCGCCGAACCAGGGGAGTGCGTGATGATCGGCAACGATGCCGCCAAGGACGCGCCGGCGGCCCGGATCGGCATACCCGTTTTCCTGGTCGGTGTGTCGGAATCTGCTGTCCCACCGAACTGTGCACAGACCGGTCTGGTCCGCACCGGGGATTGGCGCCGGCTACGCACGTGGCTGGGTATCGAGGAGGAGTCATGCTCGTCGTCCTGAATCCACAGTCAAATGCCGGAACGGCACGGGACCGGTGGCGGCCGGTGGAACGTGCACTGCGCGAACGCCATACGGACCTGGAAGTCGAAATGCCCGGTGACGCGGAACAAGCCGCGAAACTGGTGCGCGCCCGCATCGAGGCCGCCGACGGCGTGACACCCGATGTGATCGTGGCCGCGGGTGGTGACGGCATGGTCAATCTGGTGCTCAACGCGCTTATGGATCCGGCCACCGACCGACCACGGCGGGGCGCGGAAACGCTGGCCCTGGGCGCCATCGGACTCGGCAGCTCCAACGACTTCCATAAACCGATGCGTAAGGCAGCCGTCATCGCCGATGTCCCCGCGTGTATCGACACCGAACGTGCCGAACTCGTCGATGTCGGCAAAGCCACCATGCTGTTGCCCGACGGCACCCGAGCCGTCCGCTACTTCCTGCTCAACGCGAGCATGGGACTCGTTGCGGCAGGGAATCATTCGTTCAACCACGCACGCGGTGTAATCGGCTGGCTCAAATCGCGCAATGTCGAAGCCGCCATCGTCGCGACCGCGTTGAGCAATATCGCCACGCACCGTCCGCTGCCCGTCCAGGTGCGCGGCAGCGACTGGGAGCACGCCGCGCCGATCACCAACGTCGGCGTCCTCAAGAGCGTGCACTTCGCGGGCGGCATGTACTACGACACTCCGGTCACCCGTGCCGACGGCCGGTTCGACGTGAACATCTGGCAGGCTGCCGGCCGCGCCCGAATCCTCGGGCTCATCGCAGGGCTCTACCGTGGGAAATTCTCGGGGTCGGCGCTGGCGACTTGCCATCGCGATAGCGTCGTCGAACTGCGGCCGGCGCACGCTGTCCCGCTCGAGCTCGACGGCGAGATCACGATCGTCGAATCCGCGCGGCTCGAGGTGTTGCCCGAAGTGCTGAAAGTGTGCGTCGCATGACGGTGGTCCTGGTGACCGGCGCCGCCAACGGGATGGGCGCCGCGACTGTCGAATACCTTGCGCGCGTTGGCTATACGGTCGAAGGCAGCGACCGGATCGCGGGAGCGGACACGGCCGTCGTCGACGTCCGCGATGCCGAGGCGGTACGCGGCTGGGTGCGGGCCGCGCACACCAGGCACGGCCGCATCGACGCCGTCGTCACCTTCGCCGCCTACGGCGTGGTCGGGTCGGTGGAGGAAACCGACCCCGACGAGGCCGCCGCGATCCTCGACACCAATGTGATCGGCACCCACCGCGTGCTGCGCGAGGTGCTGCCGATCATGCGCGAGCAAGGTCACGGTCGGGTGGTCGTGGTGAGCTCCGGCGCGGGTGCGGTCGCCGAACCCTACGGCGGCTGGTACTCGGCCACCAAGGCCGCCATCGAACGCCTCGCTGAGGCCGCGCGCATGGAAACCGCGGCATTCGGAATCCACGTTTCGGTGCTCGCCCCCGGCTGGACGGTGACGCCGATCATCGATGCCGCGGTGCGCGTGGCCGACCCCATCGACGCCTACACACCCGATCGCGGCGCGGTGCTCGAACGGGTCAGCGGATACCTCGCGGCAGGCCAGCCCGCCGACGCGGTCGCCAGGAAGGTGCGCAGCATTCTCGAAGCGGTCCGACCGCGGCAGACCTATCTGTGCGGCACCGACGTTCGGCTGTCGTTCTGGACCCGCCGCCTCGTCCCCACCAGGGTTTATGAACGTTTAGTTCTGCGTTACTACGGCTTTTGACAGGAGCAACCCTCGGCGGTACCGGTAGGATCACCCGAGCCGGAACAGCCTCCCGAGAAACCGGGGGCTTGCCCGGTACGTGCCGTGCCTGGATGGTGTGCAGTACCCATCTGCCGTGCCCGGCACGGTGAGAAGGCAGCGATGACCGAGCGATAGGGGCAGGCCGATGAGACCGGCTCTGAGATGTCTTGTCTGGGAACTGGACAACACCCTGTGGGACGGTGTCGTGTGCGATGCGACGAGCACCATACCGCGCCCCGAGGCTGTGCGCGCACTCCAGGTGCTGAGCGACCGCGGTATCTGGCACGCCGTCGCCAGCCGCAGCGACCGGGAGCGAACCCTCGACAAGCTGTACCGCCACGGCCTCTACGAGATGTTCTCGGCGATCGAAATCGGCTGGGGCCGTAAGTCCTCCTCGCTCGTCCGGATCGCCACAACCCTCGGCCTCGCCCTGGACACCATCGGCTTCATCGACGCCGAGCCCATCGAACGCGCCGAGGTCCAGCGCGCGCTTCCGCGCGTCCGCTGCTACGCCGCCCGCAATGTCGATGCTCTCGCCGCCCTCCCGGACTTCCGCCCGGTCCTGCGCACCAGCTCGAACCCAACGCCTCCTCTGGGTTTCGCGCGGGTTCCCGCGTTGTAGACCCGCCCGCATGGGTGAACGCCGGTGACCGGGAGGCCTCGCAGCCGCTCGTCGCCCAACCTGGAGAGCGCCGGGGTGGTCCGAGGTTTCAGAGTCGGCTCGTGCCGCTGTTCGGAGTGTGGCGGCTCCCCGCCCGGACAGACTGCACATGAGGCACGTGCCGAAGCCGCCGCACAGGGCCGCCGGGTCTTCCTGTCAGTGAGCAGTGTCATGGTGCCCGTGGAGCGGTCGCAGAGTAAATTCGTTAATTAGCGAAATGCCGAAGGGTGGTGTGTGTGCTCGACGAGTGCAAGGCATTGGCCAACGAGACCCGGCTGCGCATCCTGGAGTGGCTCAAGGACCCGGATGTGAGCTTCCCGGACCGGGCGGGGGAGACCGCTGAGCTAGGGGTCTGTGTGGGTCTTCTCCAGCAGAAGGCGGGGACGTCGGCGTCGACCATGTCGGCGCATCTGGCGATCCTGCAGCGCGTCGGGTTTGTGTGCGCCACGCGGCGGGGGCAGTGGACCTACTACCGACGTGACGACTCCCGTATCGGCGCCTTCACCGATCAACTTCAGCGCGTGCTCTGACCCAGGAAAGGCAGCTATATGCCCACCGCACTATCCATTCTCGATCTCGCGTCGATCGCGCCGGGCCAGACCGCGCGCGATAGTTTCGACAACAGCGTCGCGCTGGCCCGGGCCGCCGAACGCTCTGGTTATCGGCGTGTCTGGTACGCCGAGCATCACAACATGCGCTCCATTGCGTCTAGTGCAACGAGCGTTCTGATCGGCCACGTCGCGGCCCACACCGACACCATTCGGCTCGGCTCCGGCGGCATTATGCTGCCCAACCACTCGCCGCTGGTGATCGCGGAGCAGTTCGGCACCCTGGAGACGTTGTTTCCTGGGCGGATCGATCTCGGGCTCGGCCGCGCGCCGGGCAGCGACCAGAAGACGATGCTCGCGCTCCGGCGTAATCCGAATTCGGCGGATTCTTTTCCGCAGGATGTGTTGGAACTGCAGGGCTACTTGGCCGGGCGGTCGCGGATACCGGGCGTGCAGGCCGTTCCGCGGGCGGACGGGGTGGTGCCGCTCTACATTCTCGGGTCGTCACTGTTCGGTGCGCAGCTCGCCGCGCAGCTCGGTCTGCCATACGCCTTCGCGTCCCACTTCGCGCCGGACGCTTTACATCAGGCGGTCGCGGTCTACCGCGACAGCTTCCGGCCGTCGGATCAGCTGGCCGAACCGTACGTGATGGCCGGTGTCAATGTGTTCGCGGCCGAGGACCATGACGAGGCAGCGGCGCAGAAGGCGATTGCGTATCGGGCTCGGGCGCGGGCGATGGTGTCGCGTGGCGCTGCGGGCAGCACGTTCAGCGATGCAGAGATCGACGCGTTTCTTGCCTCGCCGAACGGCAGTCAGCTCGCCTCGATGACCCGCTACACCGCGGTCGGCACGCCCGCCGAAGTAGGTGACTACCTCGACGAATTCGCCGCGTCCAGCCAGGCCGACGAGCTGATCCTGGCCCACCACGCCACGCAGATCAACGACCGAGTGCGATCGGTCGAGCTCACCGGGCAGGCTGTGGCGGCTGCTTCGCCGGCCGCAGAATAATCGGCTGAGCGAATCTTCGGAAGTCTCAACGCTTCCGGTGTGGCGACAGCCGGGCCGGACCTGGAGTATCCGCTTCCGGCGCGAGCGGAGCAGGGGCCGCGTAGGTCGGCGCTGGATGCAAGCCGAGCGAAAGCTGTAATAGCCAGGGCATTTCGAGAGGTCCTTCATCGGGTAGATGATCCGATGGCGACATCCTGCTCCGGCTTGCATCGCCGCGTTGAGCGATCAGGTTAGGGTTCGGCATGGCCGTTATCCATCAGACCTCCCTGTCGCCGGGCAAGCTGGAATTGCTCGCATCCTGGTTGCCAACGCGGACCTGGTATCACGGGAGTGGTCGGCCGCCGCAGCTGAGCAAAGCCGGCGGGTTCCGTCTCGATGATCCGGCAGGCGAGGTCGGCATCGAATTCATGGTGATCGCCGACAGTTCCGGTGTCGAGCCGGCTGTCTATCTTGTTCCGCTCACCTATCGAGGTGGCCCGCTCGAGAATGCCGAGGATGGCCTCGTCGGCACTTCGTTGCACGGCGTGCTCGGGCAACGGTGGATCTACGACGGAACTCATGACCCGGTGCTGGTTGCGCAGCTGATCGCGATGTTGGCAGGGAAGGCGCAGCCGCAGGCCCAGAACGACAGCGACACAACGGATCTTTCGGTCATCGTGGCCGCCGCCGACATCGTGTCGCAGGTCGTGGAATCGGCGTCGGTGATCGATGGGGCCGACAGCACCGACATCGCCACGAAGGATGGTGTGATCCTGCGTGTCGAGCGGTTTCTGCGCTCCGACGGAGTGTCGCAGAGTCCGCACGTCACCGCACCGTGGCGCCTACCGGGCGGCACCGACACGCGCGGGATTATTCTCACCGCGCGAATGTGATTGCAAACAACCGGCTATCTGCACATCGGGGTCATATCATGTAGCTATGCCCGAAAACGAGAGTGCGGGGCGTGACGGTGTGCTTGTTCATGGGGCGAGGCAGGCGGTTCTTGTCGCTGGTGTCTGCTCGGTGATCCTCGGTGTGGTCATCGCGGTGTGGCCACACAAATCGGTGGCGATCGCGGAGCTGCTTTTCGGGCTGTATCTGGTGCTCAGCGGCGTACTACAGATGACCATCGCGATCGGCTCGCGGTTCGCGATGCCGCTGCGGGTGCTGATCTTCGTCAGTGGCGCGATGTCGGTGTGCCTGGCGGTACTGTGCTTGCGCAGCGGGAATTCGGTGCTGTTGCTTGCCCTGTGGGTCGGCATAGGCTGGGCGATCCGCGGGGTCACCCAGGCCACCGTGGCGGTGTGGCACGACGGGCTGCCCGACGGCGGTAAACAGGAACTGTTCGGCGTGGCCACGATGGTGATCGGGATCGTGGTGATCGTGGTGCCCTTCGATTCGCTGGACGTCTTGGCGCTGGTGGCAGGTGGTCTGCTCACGGTGTTCGGCGCATTGGAGATCCTCTCGGTCGGCCGTGGCCGCGGCGGTCTGGTGAGACTGCCGGAGTCGGCTCGAGTTCCGGTGGCGCCCAACTGAGCTGGCGAGCGGGCCGGGCAATTGGTTGACTGTGCGCATGGCATCCACAGACCGGCGGCACAGTTCGGATGGGTCGGCGCAGGCGGGGGCGACCCGGTCGGCCGCGGAGCTGATCGTCGTCACCGAACGCACGACATCGGCTATCGACGAGATCGCACTGGACACCAGCCGATCCACCCAATCGCATGTGGCCGACCTGCTGCCCCCGGGTGCCGAGATTGTCCGAATCTTCGGGCCCGCCAGTCGACTCCGACGCAAGTTGGTCGATACCGCGGGGGAGCCGGAGGGTGCGGACTATCTGAACTATTTCTCGGTGAACGGCGTTGCCGATCCGGAAGCCGTTGCCGCCTGGCTGCGCGCGGACGACTCGGTGGCTGCCGCCTACATCAAGCCGCCCGCCGAACCGCCCATCGCGCCGCCGATCGACGCGGGTGTCGATGTCGCACCCTCGATCGCCGACGCACCGCCGGTGACTCCGAATTTCGAAGCGCGCCAGGGCTATCTGGACGCGGCGCCGCAAGGCGTCAACGCACGCTGGGCCTGGACTCGACCGGGCGGCCGCGGCACCGGGATTCGCATCGTCGACGTCGAGGGCGCTTGGCGGTTCACCCATGAAGACTTGCTCGACAACCAGGGTGGCGTGATCGGCGGCAGTCCGTCCGCCGACCTGGGTTGGCGCGACCACGGCACCGCGGTGGCCGGTGAGATCAGCGGCGACGTGAATGCCTTCGGCATCACCGGCATTGCGCCCGAGGCGAGTATCCGGGCGGTGTCGATCTTCGGGGGAGCCGGCTCCGCGGCCGCGATTCGCACGGCCGCGGACGCGCTGAGCGCCGGAGACATCATCCTGCTCGAGCTCCACCGGCCCGGACCTCGATTCAACTATGCGGGGCGGCCCGATCAGCGCGGCTACATCGCGATCGAATGGTGGCCCGACGACAACGCCGCGATCCGCTACGCCATCGGCCGCGGTGTCATCGTGGTCGAGGCAGGCGGAAACGGGGCCGAGAACCTGGACGATGCGTTGTACGACACGCGTCCTGCCGACTTCCCGGTGTCGTGGCGCAATCCGTTCCGTGGTGGCAGCGTGGACTCCGGCGCCATCGTCGTCGGTGCGGGCGCTCCGCCACCCGGCTTCCACGGCCGCGATCACGGACCGGCGCGGTCGCGACTGGCCTTCTCCAACTACGGCTCTCGCGTCGACGTGCAGGGCTGGGGGCGTGAGGTGAGCACCACCGGATACGGCGACCTGCAGGGCGGCTCCGACGAGGACCTCTGGTACACCGACGTCTTCAGCGGCACCTCCAGCGCGTCGCCGATCGTGGTCGGCGCTGTCGCCTCCTACCAGGGCATGTCTGCCGCGAGCTCGGGCCGCAAGACGCCGGCGCAGATTCGCGCGCGACTGCGTGAAACCGGATCACCGCAGACCGACGCGCCACAGCGGCCCGCGACCCAGCGCATCGGCAATCTGCCCGACCTGCGCACACTGATCGAACCGACGCCCGAGGTGTAGTTCCACTCATATCGCGACGTCGGATCGGCGGCTGGTCTCGTCGCCACCGTGGCGATGCTGACCTGGCTGATCGGACCGTGGGCGGTCGTGATTCGCCGTCCTCGGTTTCATCGGGGACTGGCGGGCATGGCGAAAAGGGTTGTGACAGAGCAAATGCTGGTTACGTGACGGCTCGGTCCGGCGGCGCTCGCCACGGTGGGGTGTCTTCGCGGCACTGCAAACATCAGGGCAACGACTGGTGGCGAGTATCCGTGGGGGCGTTGAACTTTGCGTGCCACAAGGACGGCGGACGGAAGTCGTCTCGCGGATGCCGAACTTGCTCTTCGGTGCGGAGATCGCTGTTCCGGCAAGGCTCTGAACTGGTAAAAGTCCGTTGAATCCGGATATTCCGACAGTCCGTCGGCGCACGTATTATTGCGTCGAATGTCTCCAAGAGTGGTGAACGCCGCGGTGTCGACCCCCCGGAAATGCCGGTAGCGTTCGGCGCGGCGCGGGCAGGCCGGGTGAGCTTCTCGCGACTCCAGACCGATTCGAGGCCGAGGAGATTGTGGTGGGTGTTCCTACCGTTCGCGAAGAGCAGGCGATCCGCCGGTTGACTGATCGTCTGGTCGAAAGCTTCACCGACACTTACCCTGTCGAGCGCGTCGAGACCGTGGTCGGCGCCGCCCGCAGTCGCTTCGACGGCCATCCCGTTCGAGAGTTCGTCCCCATTCTGGTCGAACGTATTGCCCGGCGGGAACTGGAGGCGGCGCCGTCCTCGGCCGAGGACGGCGCGGTCATCCCGGTGGCCGAATCTGGTTCCTCGACAGCGCAATCGGGCGCTGGCAGACTGCGGAACACGGATTTGAGACAGTCCATCGGCGCGGTCTTTGCCGGCAAGCGCATCGCGGCGTTGTCGATCGCGGCTGCCGCTATTGTCGCCGCCATTGTGCTGACAATTGCTGTGCGCCAACCAGATTCACCTGCCATCACGGGGCCTGTCGCGCAATCGCCTGCCACGTTGCACGGCGTGGTCGGGTCGGAGAAGATAGCGTTCTTCTCCGACCCGAAAGTTGTCGAGGCGCTGGCCCGCAACGGTGTGAAGATCGAGGTCGATCCGGCCGGTTCCCGGCAGATCGCCACCTCGGTCGACCTGAGCAAATACGATTTCGCATTCCCGTCGAGCGGTCCCGCCGCCGAACGCATCCAGCGTGCCCGCAACATCACCGCGAAATACACGCCGTTCTCCTCGCCGATGGCGATCGCGACTTTCCAGCCGATCGCGGATCTGCTGACCGCGGCGGGTGTCGTGCGTCCCGGTCCGGTCGCCACCTTCGACATGGCCCGCTACCTCGAGCTCGCCCGCACCGATACCCAGTGGGATTTCCTGCCGGGCAACACGGCCTATCCGGTGCGCAAGAACATCGTGGTGTCCACGACCGATCCGCGCAGCTCGAACTCCGCCGTCATGTACCTGGCTATCGCCAGTTACGTCGCCAATGACAACACCGTCGTGCAGGGCCCCGCCGCCGAGCAGGCCGTACTGTCCTCGGTGTCGAAGCTGTTCGCCCGCCAGGGCTACACCGAGAACTCCAGTGATGGCCCGTTCAAGGAGTACCTCTCGGCAGGCATGGGCCCGACCCCGCTGGTGCTGATCTATGAAGCTCAGTTCGTCGAGGCTGCTGCGCGCGGACAGGTCAAGCCGGGGATGGTGCTGACCTACCCGTCGCCGACGGTGCTGTCCAAACACACACTGGTGCCGCTCAACGCCGAAGGCGACCGAATCGGGCGGCTGTTGTCGACCGACCCGCAGCTGCAGCGGCTCGCCGCCGAACACGGCTTCCGCACCGGCGACACCGCCCCGTTCGCCAAAGTCACGGCGGACAACCACGTCCCGGTGCCCGCCGATCTGATCGACGTGATCGAGACACCCACCTATGACACACTCGAGCACCTGCTCGCCAGTGTCACACAGACCTACAACTGAAGCGTCGATCGCTGCTTCCACGGCGGCAATGGACGCCGTCGGTGGTCCCGCCCACCTTCCGATCCCGACCGGTGAGTAGCCGGATCGCGCCGATTCGAGTAGCACGACACTCGTTGCAGCGCGGTCGGTTCGCGGCATCCTTAGCCGAGGGGCTGGAGGGAAAGGAGCCTCCTCATGAACGGGACCCATACCCGCACGCTGAGGTTCACCGACGAGCGCGACATCACAACCGCGGCGGGTACCCCCGCGCTGATGGCAATCGGGCTCGCCCACGTTTTCCTGCTGTGGATCGGCGACATCCTGACACTGTATGCGGTCCTGTGCCTGATTTTGATCCTGCTGCGTAAGCTCCCACCGTGTACCGCCGTCATCACCGGCGCGATCCTCTACGCGATGTGGTCTGTCTGGGCCTTTCTGCCCGGCTCGGCCGACGTGATCAGCGGCCTCGCAGAGGTATTCGACTTACCAGAGATTCACGAGGGGTTCACTGGAAGCTCGGCCGACACCTTTGCCACCCAAGTGTCGCTGGCACCGGGATTCCTGGTGTGCTGATCTGGTTCACTCAGGGCATCACCAGTCTCGGCTTGTTCCTGATCGGCATGGCGGCAGGCCGACGCGAACTGTTCGAAGACCGAGATACGTTGCGCCGCTGCTCGCCTCGCGCGCTGTGGCTCGGTCTCGGTGTCGGCCTTCCGGTCTCGGCGGTGTCGTTCGCCGGCTCGATGGATTGGTGCCCGGTGCCGTCCTTCTGGGGTGGTGTGCAGGAACTGATCAACCCGCTGATGACCTTCGCCTACATCGCCGGGATCGTGCTGCTTGCGCAGTCGGCGCGCACCGCTCGCGTCATCGGATGGCTCGCGCCTGCAGGCCGAATGGCGGCGTCGAACTACATCGCGCAATCGGTGGTGTTGATGGCGGTCTACACCGGCTACGGTTTCGCGTTGGTCGACACCATCCCGCCCGCCGGGGTAATCGGCATCGCCCTACTGACCTACACCACGCAGTTGGCAGTGAGCAGCTGGTGGCTGCGCACGCATTCCTACGGTCCCGTCGAGTGGTTGCTACGCGCGGCGACCTATCTGTCGATCCCGTCGTGGCGACGGGTACACGCGCGGTCGCCACAATGAATGGGCGGCGTGACACACGTGGTTGTCATGGTCGTTCGACGATCTCCAAGTACCAATCGACGGTGCGGCTGCCGCTGCCGGTGACGTATTCGGCTTGCGTGATGTAGATTCCTGCCGCTGCAGTTGATGTGCCCCAAGGGTTTCGGACTGGCCGCTGCTTGCGTCGCATCATTCGGTGGGGGTGCCTGTCGTCAGGCCGAGCGCACCCAGTTGCACTCTTCCCGTGGGCGTGTAGTGATAGCTCACGATATCGGTCGGCATGTTCGTATCTGTTATCGAGTAGTTCCCTGCGCTGCCGACGCTGATGGGTTCGTTGCGCCATACAACTACGCACCCGACCCAGTAATCCTTCCATTCCCATGGGTTTCCACAATTTCCGTCAGGAGATCGATCGGGTGGCGGCGGTGTCGTGGTGGTCGTCGTTGTGGTCGGTGGTGGTGGTGGTGTCGTTGTCGGAGGCGGAGATTGATTGCGTATTCCGTTCGCCACCTTGTCGACCAATGCGGAGACGGCGCCGAAGTCGAAGGTGCGGTAGGCGTTCTCATGGATGAGCTTGCCGATCAACAGTGAGTCAAGCGACGTAATCGTTTGTCCGCCTGTGTATGTCTCTGTACCGATAAAGACCAGGTAAGGCAGTATTTCCTGCGTGGCGTAATCCGTTGCTGTACAGGCGTGTACGCGTACGTGTGTGATCACACTGAACGCCCGATCATGCCCCATGCCGCGCGTCATCAGTCCGAAGATTCAGAAGGGCGGCTCATCGTTGTGCACGTCGGCGTTGCAGTGCCCCAGAGGCGTGTCGACAAGCACCTTGTTCCAGCTTCCGACCCGAAAGTTCCGGACCTGCAACCACACGGTGGTTGTCGTTCGGCACGATGCCCAGATCCTGCTTTCGATGCCCGGAACTTCACCCGGTCGCGTGAACCCGATCTTGTGATGAACCCAGCCCCCGATTGCCCGCTTACCATCGTCATTCTGTTGGTCCACCGCTTCAGGCGGCTTCACAATCGTGAGAACCAGACATCCGTTTTGGTACTGGCTGATCTCGTAGGTGATATCCAGAGCGGGAAGGCGTCGGTACTCCCACCGGCGCTTGGCATCTTCATAACGAGCTTGGTCGATGTAGACATATCTGACTACGCCCTCGAGCAACGCCTGTGAATCGAGAGCTTCCTCCCGATCGGGCTCGAAGTCGAGATCGTGTGCGCCCTCGTTGCCGATATTCCTGAGGTGAGTAGCCCAATCGACAAGTCGACCATCAATTCTTCCGGATTCTTGCAGCGCTTTTAGGCCGTGTCTCACGTCGTTGTCATTCGTTCGAGGTGTGTCGTAACCGGTTGTGCCGCATGATGTCTGGTCGTGGTCGATGATCTGTCGCACCGTCTGGTGCCGGATGGGTTGTGGGCGCTGGTGGAGCCTTTGTTGCCGAAGTTCGAGACCCGCTCGCAGGGTGGCGGTACCGCGCCGGTCGATGAGCGGGAGGTGTTCACCGCCGTGGTGTTCGTGCTGACCAGCGGATGTGCGTGGCGGATGCTGCCCGCCTCGTTCGGGGTCACCGTCCCGACGGCGCATCGCCGGTTCACCGCCCGGACCAAGGCCGGTCTCTGGCGGCGATTACACCGCGCGGTGCTGGACGAGCTGGGCAGCGAGGGCTTGATCGACTGGTCGCGGGCGGTGATCGACGCGGCGTCGGTGCGAGCGAAAAAAGGGGCGATATGACCGGCCCGAGCCCGGTCGATCGAGGTAAGTCCGGATCGAAGATCCACGTGCTCTCTGATCGCGCCGGAATCCCTCTGGCCGTGGGTATTTCGGCGGCCAATACCAACGACGCCGAAGCGCTACGCCCGCTCGTGCGGGCGATCCCCGCGGTACGATCGCGGCGCGGGCCACGCCGCCGCCGACCGGCAAAACTGCACGCCGACAAGGCATACGACCACGTCGAGTTGCGCCGATGGGTCCGTGACCGGGGTATCGGCGTCCGGATCGCCCGCAAGGGCATCGAATCCAGCGACCGCCTCGGCCGCCACCGTTGGGTCATCGAACGAACAATCTCCTGGCTGACCGGCTATCACCGGCTCAACATTCGCTATGACCGCAAGGCCACGCACTTCCTGGGCTTCCTCACCCTCGCCGCAGCGCTGACCGGCTACAAGAAACTCGCGAAGGCCAAATCATCCACATGAGACATGGTCTTAGTCTTTTTTCAAGCGTTCCTGACGTCGCGCCTTGATCTCGACAAAGCGCCTCCAGGTGGCCCGAACCCCGACGCCGCTGCTCGGGACGGCCGCCGATGCCTACACTCACGCAATGTCGTCTGTGTTCTGGGCCGGCGCCGCCCTCACTCTGCTTAACGCCGCGCGCCTGCCCTGTTGCAGTGAGCAGCGGTGAGCGTGCCGCGGTGGCTCGGTGGGGTGGTGTTCACTCCTGGGCTGATGGCGTTCACCGGTGAAATCGGTGACACCGCAGCACATTCTCACGCCGCTATCCAGGTCCTTCTGGTCACCGCGGGCGCGCTGACACTCACCGACACCACGGGCCACACCGCCGCTGCTCAGGTGGCGATCATCCCACCCGGGGCCCGCCACGAAGTCCGCGCCACCCCAGCCACCACGGGATTCCTTGCCTACCTCGACTCGGGCAGCAGCACCGGCCGCGCCGCCCTGGCTCGACTGAACGGCCTACCTCCTGGCGAGGTGTCGAGCTGGATCACCGCCGCCATACCGCGATCCACACCGCCACTGCCGCTACGATATTCGACACCCCCACCACCGCGACGGTCCTCGCATCCGGTGGTGGCCGAGGCGCTGCGTGTAGCTGCCACGACTCCAGGTGGCCCGCCGTCGCTGGGTGCGCTCGCCACGGCGGTGGCGATGTCTCCGAGCCGTCTGTCGCACCTGTTCGCCGCCGAAGTCGGGCTACCGTATGCGGCGTGGCGGCGCTGGACCCGGCTGCAACTGGCCGTGAACAGCGTCCGTGCGGGCGGCTCACTCACCGACGCCGCGCATGCCGCGGGCTTCACCGACAGCGCCCACCTCACCAAGACCTGCCGTGACCTGTTCGGCATCACCCCCACCGAAGCCCTCATCGCCAGCGGCTGGCGGCCCCCACCTCCAGCGCAGGTCAGCTGATTTCTACAAGCCCCCGCCAGGGTACGGCGGCGACGCTGAACCCATGTCAACGATTGCCCGCCCCCTTATCCGCTACGGCTATGCACCGCTGATGCTGCTGGGCATCAACGGTCTCGGCGTTGCTCTAGCCGCGAGCGGCGCCGACAAACTATGGCTGCTGGCCCTGCTCGGCACTGCCATCGCGCTGTCATTCGCCGCCGAACGCGTCCTGCCCTATCGCAAGAGCTGGAACACTCCCAGCGGGGACGTCGGCCGCGATACGGCCCACACCTTCGTCAACGAGACCCTCATCCTTGCCAGCGTTGCAGTCATCCCGGCCCTGGCTGCCCTCGTTCCTGGTGCGGGGATCTGGCGTGGCAGCTGGCCCTTCGTCGCCCAGGTACTGATCGCGATCCTGGTCGCCGACCTCGGTATTACCCTGACCCATTACGCGAGCCATAAAATCGGTGTCCTGTGGCGGTTTCATGCTGTGCACCACAGCGTCACCCGGTTCTACGGGCTCAACGGGCTGATGAAACACCCCCTGCACCAAATGATCGAAATGGCCGTAGGGGTCGCTCCACTCGTGGTGGTCGGCCTCCCGGTCCCGGTCGCTTCCGCGTTGTCTCTTGCGGTCGCGGTGCAGCTGCTGCTGCAGCACTCGAACACCGACTATCGCGTCGGCCCGTTCAAGTACATCCTCGCCCTCAACGAAGGCCACCGATTCCACCACCTCAAATGGGCAGGCATTGGCGATGTCAACTTCGGCCTGTTCACCCTCATCTGGGACCATCTGCTGCGCACCTACAGCTACGATCCCGCCCGCCAGTTCAGCAGCGCCGACTTCGGCATGGCCGCCAAACCCGATTACCCCGTCGGCTACCTCGCCCAGCTCGTCGAACCATTCACAGCCAAGGGTGCGTGCGACTTCAAGGCCGCCGACCATCCCGTCACGCGCGTCTGCGAATCCGAGAGCGAGATCCTACCCAGCGCAACCGGCGGTGGGCAGCAACAGGTTCGCTGAAACGGAATGGCGGTGTTGGCTGCATCGAGCGAGGGGTCAATTCGATCGATCGGGTATTCGGGGCCGCTGCATGACGCCACCTCCACCGGCAGCGATGCTGTCGGTGGAGGTGCTGTCGTGACTCCGGCGTGCGAGACCCCGGATTTCCTTCCGATTCGAGCGGACCGTCAGTGCCAGTCGCTGATCTGGACATCGTGGGGATCCGGAGCGCCTTTCCCGGTTTCGATCAGCGACTTCAGGCTCATCAGAAACACCGCCCACTTGGTGCTGCAGTGGTGCATGAATTCCACCGGCTCCTTCCAGCCTTCGTGTTTGAAGAGAACGATGGTGTAGTCGTCGACCTGATCAAGGTCCCAGTTCACATGTGTGCCGATCCATTCTTCGGGTCCATCGACCACCTCCCACAGCACGCGCTTGTCCGGGACGAGCTCGAGGACCTTCATGTCGAATCCACCGGCGCTGAACCGGAATTGGAGCACACCGCCGACGTCGTTGCCTTCACCTCGGGTGTTGGTCGCCCACCAGTCGGCAAGCCCCTCGGTGGTGGTCAAGGCCGCGTAGACCTCGGCCGGAGCCGATGTGATTCCAACCCTGTGCAGGATGTCCACCATTTTCGATTCCTCTTTCCAGTGCTGATTCCCGTAGGATCTAAATGAATTCACGGCTATACGCCGCGCTGGTCTTTCTCGCGCTGAATCGCTTCGGCGATCCGCTTGATGCGTCGGAGCCTGGCGTCCCACGCCGCCCCCACCGAGGACAGTTGTGCGACCGCACGAGCAAGTTGCGCCTCGTCCACTCGGTACCTCCTCTCTCGCCCGGCGGGCGTGGCGTACACCAAGCCGACGCGGTCGAGCACGCTGAGATGTTTCGCGATGGCCTGCCGTGTCACCGGTAGCCGCTCACTGAGGCTGGTAGCGGTGCCATCGCCGTCGGCCAGGAGCAGGTCGAGCATCCGCCGACGGGTCGGATCCCCGACCGCGGACCACAGGTCGTCGTCGACGGCGCCGATCACGGGGTCGACACCAGCCGCGCGAGGTACTCTCCGAGTCGGGGAACAAAGGTGTCCCAACCGACGCTGTGTTCGCGGTACTGCTCCTCCAATTTCGCGGCCTCCCAGCCCATCTCCCGGAACCCGGTCTCGGTGAGCCGAATCTTGGTCCCGGTGCCCGACGGGGTGAGCTCGAAGGTGACCAGCATCGAGTTGGCGGAGTCGTCGACCTTGCCCTCGGGATAGCACCAGCGAAACGAGAACAATCGAGGCGGCTCAGCGTTCACCACGGTGATCGGGACGACTTCCACCCTGTCACCCCAGACAAGCTCACCGACCGCGCCGGGAGTCGCTTCGATCTCGGCATCGTCGGTCCACCATTGCGAAATGTGCTCAGGGCTGCTGACGACCTCGAAGACCACCTCGGGCGAGGCGTCGACGTGGATCTCTCGTTCGATGCTGCCGTACTCCATACTCATCCCACTTCCTCTATGTGCAACGTTTGGTTGCGCATCACGCTAGTCGGCCATCGGCCATTGCGCAACCATTGGTTGCCTATTGTCGGCGACCGGCACGAGGCCGATGCCGGCGGCCTGTCACCGCACTCAAGGCGCGCGGGCGCCGGTTCGGCGCGCTCGACCTGGCTATCGGCCAGATCTAGGACCGCATGGTCCAAGACTCCGGTGCGTGAAATCCTTAGTGAAGTTTGGATCTTCGCCACCAACGATGGCTCGCCGCCGGTCGACAGGATGATGACCGCCACTGACTGGGGGCAACAAACATCGTGACTACGGAGGGTTGTGCCCTGGAGGGTGGGTGATCCCGAACAGATGCCACCGCCCGGTGTCGTCACGAACGAGCGTGTGGTCGTTGACGTACCGCGCATGCGGCCCTCCGGCCGGGCTGACCGGAGGTGGCTCGGCAGCGCTGACATGCATTGAGATATGCCGCGATATAGCGGTACGTTAAACAGCGGGACGCGAAGTGGGTAGCTATATATGACCGGTTGTCACGGACATCCAGGAGCCACATGTTCGACAAGTCGTTCGGGCGGCGAGGTTTTCTTCGTGGTGCCGGCGCGTTGGGTGTCGCGACATGGGCGCTGCCAGCGGCGGCGTGTGGTGACGACGACGATGATGCGCTGACGTTCTTCTTCCAGGCCAATCCGGAAGAGGTGAAGGGCCGGATGAAGATCATCGACGAATTTCAGCGTCGGCGTCCCGAGATCAGCGTGCGTACGGTGTTGTCCGGGCCCGATCCGATGCAGCAGATGTCGACGTTCTGCGCGGGCGGCAAGTGCCCGGATGTGCTGATGGCGTGGGAGTTGACCTATGCCGGGCTGGCGGACCGGGGGGTGCTGCTCGATCTGAACACCATGCTCGCTTCCGATCCGGCGTTCGCCGCAGAGCTGAAGACCGACAGCGTCGGCGCACTGTACGAAACGTTCCAGTTCGAGGGCGGACAGTATGCGTTCCCAGAGCAGTGGTCGGGGAACTTCCTGTTCTACAACAAGAAGCTGTTCGCCGACGCCGGGCTGAAGCCGCCGCCGGCGCGGTGGGATCAGCCGTGGAACTTCGACGAGTTCCTCGCCGCCGCGCGGGCTCTGACCAAACGGGACCGATCCGGGAAGGTCACCCAATGGGGTTTCGTCGATACCTGGGTGCCGTACTACTCGGCAGGGTTGTTCGGGATGAACAACGGCACGCCGTGGTCGACCCCGCGGATGAATCCCGCGCACATCAATTTCGACGACGACGCCTTCCTCGACGGTGTCCAGTTCTACGCGGACCTGTCCAACAAGCACAAGGTGGCGCCGACGCCGGTCGACAAACAATCCATGTCCACAATGGACATGTTCGCGCTGGGCAAGGCCGCCATGGCAATGGGGGGACACTGGCGCTACGGCACGTTCACCCACGCCGACGGTTTGGATCTCGACGTCACGGTGCTGCCCGCCGGTCCGAAAGGCCGAGGCGCCCATTCGAATATCGGAACGACCGGACTGGCCATCGCGGCGAGCAGTCCCCGAAAACAACAGGCGTGGGAGTTCGTGAAGTTCGTGACCGGGCCGGTCGGCCAAGCCCTCATCGGTGAATCCGGCCTTTTCGTGCCGGTACTGAGGTCCGCGGTGAACTCGCCGGGATTCGCGAAAGCCCATGCCAGAGTAGGCAACCTCGCGGTGCTCACGGACGGTCCGGCCCAGTCGGGCTACCTCCCGGTCACCCCGGTATGGGAGGAAATCGACGCACTGATGGACCGCAGCTTCGGGCCTGTGCTGCGCGGAACGAAGCCCGCGACCTCATTGAAGACCGGCCTGTCCCGCGACGTCGATGAGGTGCTGCGCAAACCATGACTCTGCTCGCGAAACTTATCACCACGGACCCCACTCCGGCGGAATCGGCGGAGCGCCGAGCGCGGGCTCGACGCCGCCGGCGGTGGGGGCTGGCGTTCATCGCACCGAACCTGGCGGCGATCGCGGTGTTCATGGTTTTCCCGCTCGGGTTCTCGCTGTATATGAGTGTGCAGAAATGGGACCTTTTCACGCCGCCGCAGTTCGTCGGGCTGACCAACTTCCGTACCCTGCTGACCGCGGACCCGCTGTTCTTCATCGCGTTGCGCAACACGGTGATCTTCACCCTCGGAACACTCGTGCCGACAGTCGTGATCGGTCTGGTCGTGGCGGCGATGCTGAATCGGAAGATCAAAGGTATCGGCATCTTCCGGACGATTCTATTTCTGCCCCTGGCTGTTTCATCGGTCGTCATGGCCGTGGTGTGGCAGTTCGTGTTCAACACAGATGGCGGGCTGCTCAACATCATGCTCGGCTGGATCGGGTTGGGTCCGGTTCCCTGGCTGGTCGACCCGACGTGGGCGATGGTCTCGCTGTGTCTGGTCAGCGTGTGGAAGAGCGTGCCGTTCGCCATCGTCGTCCTGCTGGCCGCGATGCAAGATGTGCCGGAATCGCTGTACGAGGCCGCCAGAATCGACGGCGCCGGAGAGATACGGCGGTTCTTCTCCATCACGGTGCCGCTGATCCGCGGCGTGCTGTCGTTCGTGGTGGTCATCTCGGTCATCAACGCCTTCCAGGCATTCGACCAGGTTTACGTGCTCACCGGCGGCCACGGCGGACCGGAGACCGGAACCTACGTTTTCGGAATCATGCTGTTCCAGCACGCCTTTGCGTTCCTGGACTTCGGCTATGCCTCTGCACTGGCCTGGGTGATGTTCGCGATCCTGCTCGTGCTCACGGTGCTGCAGTTGCGATTGTCGCGCAAGTACTCTCTGGAGGATTGATGGCTGGGTCGACCGAACGAAGGATCAAGCTCAGCGTCGTCCGCGGCGTCGCGCTCTATACCGCATTGATCGCGGCGGCTTGGTGTGCGTTGTTTCCGATCCTGTGGGCGTTGTCGGGCTCGGTGAAAAAGGAAGCCGAGGTCGGTGAGCCCGTTCTGCTTCCCGCGCATCCGCAATGGTCCAACTACGCGGACGTGTTCACGCTGATGCCGTTCTGGCGGATGTTGCTCAACACCGTGGTGTACGCCGGCGCCGTCACCGTCGGTCAGGTGTTCTTCTGTTCGCTGGCCGGATATGCGTTCGCCCGACTGCAGTTCACCGGCCGCGACACCCTGTTCGTCCTGTACCTCGCCACGCTGATGGTCCCGCTCACGGTCACCGTCATCCCGCAGTTCATCCTCATGAGAGCCTTCGGCTGGATGGATACGGCGTGGGCGATGATCGTTCCGGGCCTGTTCGGCAGCGCCTTCGGCACCTACCTCATGCGGCAGTTCTTCCGCACGCTGCCCAAGGATCTCGAGGAGGCTGCCGTCCTCGACGGGTGCTCGCCCTGGCAGATCTACTGGCGGATCCTGCTACCCAACGCAAAACCCGCCGCCATGGTGCTCGCCGTACTCACCTGGGTCAACGTCTGGAACGACTTCCTGTGGCCCCTGGTGATGGTGCAACGCAAAAGCATCGGCACCCTCACCCTCGGCCTGGTATGGATGCAGGGCCAATACGTATCCAAATGGCCCGTGCTCATGGCCGCGGCGATGCTCATCCTGCTACCGCTGGTCATCGTCTACGCGATCGCCCAACGAGCCTTTCTCCGCGGCATCGCCACCACCGGACTCGGCGGACGATAAACCGCGCCAACCCTTCCAAAAATCTCCGGATCACCTTGCCCACAAGGTATTTCAAAGGAACAGGATATGTCCAACCACGTGCGTGCTCGACTCGCACTCTCCGTCGCCGCGCCCGCTCTCGCCATGGCAAGCCTTCTCGTCGGCGGTCCTCCCGATTCGACGGCTACCGACGTCCAAGGACCATTCACCTGTCACGAAGGATTCTGCCGGGACTCCACCGGCTCGGGCGACGCGTTCTGGCCGTGGAGAATGCTCCTCCCCACCGGCAGCGCCGGATCCTCGTAACCACCGCACCCGCCTGCTTTCTGGCCGCGGACCGAAGTTCGGGCCCTAGTTCGGCCGTGCACATCGAGAAGTTACCGCGAGTGATAGTCGCGGGGGCGCGTGCGTGTGCAGCGCCCCGCGGCAGACTGACGACGTTGTTGGCTGCGGCTCTGCCGTCCGCGGAGATGTTGTGCGCTCTCAGGTCAGGGCATGATCGTCAGCACGGCCCGATCATGCCTGTCGCGCGCGACTGCATCTCCGCGACCACCTTGTCGGTGCTGCGCGAGGCTGTCTCCTTCGACACCGATGCCGCATAGATCCCGGCGAAATGCGCCGAAATCTCGCCCGTGGTCAGTCCTTTCGCATACAGCGACAACACGATCTCATCGACCCCGGTCAACCGGCGCTGCCGCTTGCGGACGATCTGCGGCTCGAAACTGCCGTCGCGGTCGCGGGGCACCTCGATCGGCACCGGCCCGGTCGTCTCGGTCAGCACCGTCTTCGCCCTGGTCCCGCTGCGCACGTTGCCCGAGTCCCGGTCCTCAGGAGCCTGTTCGGCTCGAAACCCAAGTGCTCGGTCATCTCCTCGTTCAACGCGGTCTCGAGGACCGTCTTGGTGAACTGTTCGAGCAGCCCATCCGGCCCGGTCAGGGACAAGCCCTGTTCTTTGGCCATCTGGACCAGCGGCGCCGCTGCCAGCTCCGCCGCCGAGGCCTCCGGCCTCTTCTTCCTCGCCACGGCATCGAGTGTCGTCATCACGGCACCTTCCCGCTGAACCTTGTTCAGCGAATCAGGCCGGAAACACCCTTAGATCCACAGTCCCAGCCGGACTTGTGACCGCCCGGGTCAGCGTCGAGCAGGAACAGGGTGTTGCGGCGGACAACCTGGAGGGGTTGGTCGCGGCTGTTGCGAGTGAACGCGAAAGATAGTTCCTATCAGGGTAGCGAGTGCTCGTCGATCAACGTTTGGTACAGCGTGAATGCGGGTTTGGGGCGGTAGTCGTCGGTGGTGATACCCAGCTGGTTGGTGGGTTCGGGGGCTGCGGAGTCGGCGTCGCGTAGGCCGAACAATTCGTAGTGGGTGATGTTGTGAACAGGCGCGGCGTCGATGATTGTTTCGAGCATCTGCTCGAGGCTGTCGGCTTGGTGGCGGGGGGAGCGGTCCGGTCCGGTGGGGCTGCCATTTTCGGCAATGTGCAGTGGTGCGAAATCCAGATGTGCTGTGGGGAGGCTGGTTTCGCGGAGGTGGCGGATGGCGTGTTCGGTGAGTTCGATGAGGTTGCCTGGTGTCCCCGCGGGGGCGACGGGGGAGAAGGCGTCGGGGTAGAGGGCGAGGCCGACGTAATCGACGTGGTCGGCGAAGTCCGCGGCGGGGATCTTGGACAGGTGCTGCCAGAAGTCGGTGTCGCCGCCGAGCCATTCGGGCGGTTCGGCCACCGAGAATCCGAGTTCGACGTGGGTGTGGCCGAGGCGGTTCAGTGCGCGGCGGGCGTGGGCCATACCGTGGGTGAGTGCGTCGAGAACCGCGGGTGAGCTGCCGTCGATCCAGGGGATGGGGAAATTGGGTTCGAGGGTGATCTGCAGGAATCGAGTGATCGCGCCGTAGCGGTGGATGGCGCGATCGATGAAGGCCAGCCAGCCCGGGATGTCGGCGGTGGTCGGCAGATAGCTGAGGACCAGATCGAGTTGGCGGCGCTGGTCCACGTACCACTCGTCGGGCAGGGTGAGACCGCGCAGCTCACGTTCCGGATCCACCACCGCGACGCGTTCCGGCTCCGGTTCGGCGCCAAGATAATGCAGGTACTCGCGGACGACGAACGGTTTGCCGGACTGCAGCGCGGCGACGAGCGTGTCGATCGCCGCGACATCGTCGGGGGCTCCGGTGCTGGTGCCTACCTGGCTTGCGGCGTAGATGCCGAAGGTTAAACCTTTGTTGGCGCGCATACCGTCAACCCTAGGCCGAGACCGGCCCACCGCTGTTGCAGTGGGCCCGGCCGGTTCAGCTCGTGGCGCTGCGGGCACCCAGCAGCAGGTCGAGCAAAAGCTGTGTGAACGCCTCCGGTTCGTCGGTGAATCCGCTGTGACCGCCCGGGAATATCGTCAGCGGCAGACCGAGGTTTTCGGCGAGGGCAGCGGCCGGGCGGTGCGGCAGCTTCCCGCGGGTCAGCTCACCCGCACCGAGGACGAGGCGGTCGGAAACGGTCGCGAGCGCGGCCTCGTCGGGCAGATACGAGGTGATCGGTCGCAGTTCGTGCGCCATCATTACTGGTCCGTTGGCCAAGAGCCGGCGAATCAACCCGGCCGGGCGGGGCGGAAGGTCGTCAGGGTTGGGGAAGCCCTTCATGGTGACGCCGACCCCTGCCGCGAACCGAGCGCCTGCCGCGGCGGGGCCCTTGGTGTGCAGCAGCCGGCAGACCTCCTCGATGAACGCGCGATGTGCGGCCGCGTCGGGCAGTATTCCGAATATCGGGGGTTCGTGGGCGATGACGAGTCGAAGGCGTTCGGGGTGCTTCGCGAGCAGATCGAGGGCGACGACCGCACCACCGCTGCCGCCGAAGACGTAGGCGTCTTCGCCTGCGGGAGTGAGATGTTCGAGGAGGCGGTAGGCGTCGTCACTCATCACTTCGGCGGTCAGATCCCCGCGTTCCGGATCGTCGAGAGTGCTGTGTGAATAGCCGCGCGGGTCGATGGCGACGACGGTGAAATGCTCGGCGAGCGGCTCGGCGAGCTGGTCGAAGATGGCGGCGTCGCCGCCGCTGCCCGGCAGCATCAGCAGCAGCGGGCCGCTGCCGCGGATCTCGTAGAAGAGGGTCGCACCGGGGACCTTGAATGTCTCGCTTCGCATTACTTCTACTCCTTGTTGTCGGTCGACGGCCACTGTTCGAGTGCGATGTGCAGTGCGTCGATGATGCGGTCCCAGGAGGCCTCGGTCGGGCGCGAGTGCCCGAAGCCGCCGGTGGCTTCCAAGTTCGTGTAGCCGTGAAAGGTACTGCGCAGCAGGCGAACCGCGTCGGTGAGGTCGGGTTCGTCGAGGCCGTAGGCGCGCAGCATCCGGTAGGTCAGGTCGATGGCCCGGCGCAGGCCCGGCGAGGCGGTCGCCGCGGCGGGGTCTACCGGCATCTGGGTCGCCGCGTAGCGACCAGGGTGGGCGAGTGCATACCGACGCCAGGTGTTGGCGTAGGCGGCGAGCGCGTCGCGGCCCGCGAGACCGGCGACCGCCGCGGCGATCAGGGTCGTCTTCTCCTCGGCGGCCAGGAGGGACACCCGCTGGCGCAGATCCTTGATGTTCTTGATGTGCGAGTACAGGCTCGCGTCTTTGACGTCGAAAGTCCGTGCCAGTGCCGAGACGGTGATGTTGTCGAAACCGACCTCGTCTGCCAGATCGGCCGCCGCATGGACGATCTTGTCGGCCGTGAGACCGGCGCGTGGGGACATGCACACCTACCTTCCTAGGACTCCTAGGTTAAAACCTAATATCTCTAGGTGCAAGTAGCATTGTCCAGGGGATATCCGACCGACCGATGAGTTTTCGGCGTGGCCACAGTCAACACTCATGGACCTGCAGGACTACTCCACCAGGAGAATCAATGACCTCGACTTCGACCGCCCCCGCGACTACCGGCACTCTCGACGTACCCGGCGCCCGCCTGCATTACGAGCTGCGTGGTACCGGACCACTGGTTGTTCTGGTCGGTGCGCCCATGGACGCGGCGGCCTTCGCGCCGCTGGCGGATTTGCTCGCCACCGATCACACCGTCCTCACCACCGACCCGCGCGGCCACCAGGGCAGCCTGCTCGACGACCCGACACAGGACTCGACCCCCGAGTTGCGCGCCGACGACCTCGCCCGCCTGATCGCCTCCGTCGGCGCGGGCCCGGCCGTGGTGTTCGGCTCCAGCGGCGGCGCCGTCACCGCCCTGGCGCTGGCCCAAGCCCAGCCCGATCTGGTCACTACGGTCGTTGCGCACGAGCCGCCGTTGCTCGCACTGCTCGACGACCGCGCGGAGCAGCGGGCGAAAACCGAAGAGATCATTGCCACCCATCAGGGCGGCGATACCTTGGGCGCCTGGCGGAAGTTCATGGCGCAGGCCAACATTCGGATGCCGGAGCCGGTGCTCGAACAGATCTTCGGTGGGGAGCGCGAGCCCGGGCAGCAGGCAAGCGAGAGTTATTGGTTCGCGCACGAGCTCCGCGCAACCACCTCGTGGGAACCCGATTCGGCGGCGTTGCGTGCGACGGCCGCACGCATCGTGATCGGTCTCGGCGCGGATTCCGCCGGACAGTTGTGTGAGCGCACCTCGCAGGAGTTGGGGGAGATGCTCGGGGTCGAGCCCGTGCTCTTTCCGGGCGGCCATACCGGTTTCGTGGAGGACCCGGCGGCCTTCGCCCCGCGGTTGCGTGAAGTGTTGTGGGCGTGATGAGCAGGCGGACATAGAAATTGGTATCGCCCGGGCCGGCTGTGGCCGGATTCGGTGGCCACCGAGGACACCCGACCCGGGCGGCCACCTATGTCATTCCGCGAATGAACTCCGCCAAGTACTGGCCGCTGTGTTACTCCGCTGAATCCAGGTAGACCGGCAGCTGTGCATGTCCGTTGGAGACGAAGCTGCCTACCGGCGCCAGATCTTTCGGGTCCACAGCGAAACGCAGGTCGGGGAAACGGTTGAACAGCGCAGGCAGCGCGATCGCGGCCTCCATGCGGGCGAGGGGAGCGCCGATGCAATGGTGAGCGCCGTGGCCGAAGGCTACGTGCTGGTCCTTGGTCGCGCGGTGCACGTCGAACTCGTCGGCAGTCGCGCCGTGCACCTTCGGGTCGCGGCTCGCGCCTGCATATGAGGCGAGGATCGCCTCGCCCTTGGGGATGCGGATGCCGTCGATGTCGATGTCGTCGACGGCATAACGCAGTGGCAGATGAGCGACGGGCGCTTCATAGCGCAGCGTCTCCTCCACCAGATCCGACCAGGGCACCCGGCCCTCGACCACATCAGCGCGCTGCCCGGGATGCGTCAGCAGTGCGAAGATCGCCTGATCGAGCAGGTTGACCGTGGTCTCGTGTCCGGCGTTGATGACCAGCATCAGCGTGTCGACGAGTTCCTTCTCGGTCAGCTGTGTGCCGTCGTCCTCGTCGCGGGTGGCGATCAACACGCTGGTGATGTCTTCGCCGGGCCTCTGGCGCCGGTAGGCCACCAGTTCGCTGATGAGCTGGTACATCTCGAGGTAGTTGGCCTGCGCCTGCTCGGGTGTGAAGGAGGTGTCGAAGAACCCGTCGACGCACCTGTGAATGCTGGCGCCGAGATGGTCGGGCACACCCATCAGCTCGCTGATGACCTGGATCGGCACCGGATAGGCGAATCGTGCACGCAGGTCGACGGACTCACCACGCGGTGTCGCCGCGAGCTGTGCCACCAGATTCTCGGTGATCTCCTCGATCCGCGGCCGCAGTGCCGCAGTCCGACGATGCGTGAACGCCGGCGCGACCAACTTGCGCAGCCGCCGATGCTCGCTGCCGTATGCAGTGAACATATTTTCCACCGCCACCCACGGCTGCAACGGCCACGCCTCGGTGATCTCGCCGTTCATGTACGCCGCCCAGTGCTGCCGCGGGTCCTTCGATACCCGCGGGTCGGCCAGCAGGCTACGGAGCACCACAGCGTCGGTCACCGACCACGCAGGCACTCCGCCGGGCAACTCCACCAGCGCCACCGGCCCGCGCGCGCGGATCCGGGCGGACTCGCCTTGGATGTCGAGACCGGCTGTGTCCAGGACTATCGGTTCATGCTCCATCAGACGCTCCTTACACCAGGTTCAACGGAGGGGACTTGGGGAACACGACCGGCAGTGCGGCCATCGCCCGGTGGAAAGGACCCGGCCGCCAGACCAATTCGTCCTGCGGCACGGCCAGTTGCATCTCAGGAAGGGCGTCGAGCAGCTGATCGATAGCGTCCTGCACGACCATGTAGGCCACCGACTTTGCCGGACACGCATGCGGCCCAGCACTCCACGCCAGATGCGAGCGATTGCCGGTGCGGTCGCCACCGCGGATCTCGGGGTCGTTGTTGCAGCCGGCAAGGCTGATGAGGACCGGCTGATGTGCTGGCAGCCAGGTGTTTTCGATGAGGATCGGCTGCTTCGGGTAACTCATGCAGAAGTTCGCCATCGGTGGGTCGTTGAAGAGCACCTCATCGAGCGCGTCGCGAGTCGATAGGCTCCCGCCGAGGACCTCGCCGCCGAACCGGTCGTCGGTGAGCATCAGCAGCAGGGTATTGGTGATCAGATTCTGCTGCGGCTCGATACCGGCGCCGTAGAAGCTGATCAGCTGGGAGAGCATTTCGGTGTCGTCGAGTTCGGCGGGGTGGTGCGCGAGCCGCGAGGTGACATCGTCCCCGGGCTCGGCGCGGCGCTGATGGATCAGCTCCATCAGCGCCTCGCTGAGCGTCTGCATGCCCCAAGCGGCGTTGACCGTGTCGAAGAGTGCGGCCATTCCGGTCGCAACCCGCTGTCCGAGCTCCGTCGAGCAGCCGACCAACTGGTTGAGCAGCTCGAAGACCAGCGGCAACGCATACTGCGACACCAGATCGGCCGAACCGGCCTCGCAAAAAGTATTGATCAGTGGAACGGCGACCTTTTCGACCGTGGAATGTAGAGCGTGTAGGTCGATTCCGTCGATGCTCGCGGTGTAGGCCTGGCGATAGCGCGCGTGCGCGGCTCCGCTGTTGCGTAGCGCGTTCGGATACCACTCCATCATCGGCTTGATGGGGGAGTCGTCGGGCACGTGCTGCTGCCAGGTCCGCGGGTCGGCCGGAAAATGCTCCGGGTCGTTGAGGATTCGCAGTGCGGTGTTGTAGCCGATCACCAAGGTGGCCGGCACATCCGGGGCCAGCTCCATCGGCACCATCGAACCGTACTGCCTGCGCATCTCGCGGTAGGCACGGTGCGGGTCGGCGGCGAATTCCGGAGTGTGCAGCGAGACACGGGGACCATCGGTACGGATCGGTGAGCCGTGCGCGACGGGGCAGGTTCCGTTCGTGGTTGCGTTGGGCGCGGCCGACAACGGCGAGTGCGGCTTGGTCATAGGCGTGACTCCAGACGATGGATCAAAAACTCGACGAAATCGGTGAATGCGGGCATTCGCCTCGGTCACGTGCGTCGAGAGAGGTCAGGGGTTCGCCGGGGTTTCGACGGCATGCTGCGCGCTTCGATCATCGACTTACAGCCTCCCGCCACATCGCTTCGTTCAGTCCTTCCTCGCAGTTGCCGACCATCGTGACCCCGGCAAAGAGATCAGTGCCGAGGACCGGAGTTCTGGCGAGGCCAACCACAGTCTCACCATCGTCGTCTCACAGTCCCTGCAGGACAGATGATTTCGATAATCACCGACCGAACAAAGCAAGCCCTTCCAGTCGTCCGAAACTCGACGACTGGCCCACATTAGCAGTAAGACCGTCAGGTTTGTCTCGACGCCGCAACAGTGCGGGCCATCGATCCGGGCGCGCACGGCCCGGCAAATATGCTGGGCTGCTACCGATCACATGCGGTTTTGCCGTGGTCGCCGGGGCGTGGCGACGCACACGACGAGTCGTGATGGCAGGCTGGGGGCATGGTGATGGACGAATGAGTCGTGGTGTGTTGGTGACGGGTGCGTCGCGGGGGATCGGACGGGCCATCGCGCACGCGTTCGCCGAAAACGGCGACCGGGTGGCGGTGCACTACGCGACCGGCAAGGACGATGCCGAGGAGACGTTGCGAGGGCTGCCGGGAACGGGACATGTGCTTGTGGGCGGGGACGTCGGGTCACCAGAGGAGGTCGAGGCGATCGTCGCCGCGGCCGTCACGGGGCTGGGCACCGTGCATGTTCTGGTCAACAATGCGGCGGTGAACATCCCGCATCCGCTGGCGGAGACCGGCTATGCGGACTGGCAGCAGGCATGGCGCACGACCATGGATGTCAACGTGTTCGGCACCGCCAACGTCTCCTACTGCGTGGCCCGACACATGATCGACCGCGGTGTCGCGGGCCGCATCGTGAATATCGGCTCCCGGGGCGCGTTCCGCGGCGAACCCGACTACCCCGCATACGGCGCGAGCAAGGCGGGCGTGCACGCTCTCGGTCAATCGCTGGCGGTCTATCTCGCTCCCTACGGCATCGCGGTCGCCTCGGTCGCGCCCGGTTTCGTGGCTACCGAACGTGTCGTGCACCGCGTCACCGACGAAGTCCGAGCTCAGAGCCCTTTCGGCCGAGTCGCCGAGCCGGAGGAAATCGCCTCGGCGGTGCGGTATCTCGCCTCGGCGGAAGCGACCTGGACCTCGGGCGCGGTGTTGAATGTCAACGGAGCTTCATACCTGCACTGACCTTCCCGGTTTGCGAACTGCCCCGAACACGGCAGTACCGCCGCACTTCTTGTGCGGCGGTACTGGTCGGTGCGTGACTAGTGAACGAAGGTCGCCGCGCGTTCGGCGATGTCCAGCATCGACTGGGGCAGGATGCCGAGCAGAATGGTTGCTCCTGCGGTGAAGGTGACGACCGCGGTGGTCAGGAAGGGGGTGATCGCCGCAGGGGCGGCTTCGGGCGGGTCGGTGAAGAACATCAGCACGACGACGCGGATGTAGAAGAAGGCCGCGATCGCGCTGGAGATCACACCGACGAGGACGAGAGGCGTGGCTCCGCCGGCGGCCGCCGCTTGGAAGACGGCGAACTTACTGACGAAGCCGCTGGTCAGGGGCAGACCCGCGAAGGAGAGCAGGAAGAGCGCAAACACCGTTGCCAGGGCCGGGGAGCGGCGGCCGAGGCCGGCCCACTGCGACATGGCGGTGGCTTCCGTACCGGAGCTGTCCCGAACGAGGCTGACGACGGCGAAGGCGCCGACGGTGCCGATGCCGTAGGCCAGGAGGTAGAACAGGATGGCGGCGACACCGGCATCGGTGCCGGGGATCAGGCCGGTGAGAATGAAACCGGCGTGCGCAACCGAGGAGTACGCGAGCATGCGCTTCACGTCGGTCTGGGTGATCGCCGTGACCGCGCCGATGAGCATGGTGGCGATGGCGATGGCGGCGAGCACCGGCCGCCAGTCGTCGCGCAGGCCGGGCACCGCGACCTGGAGCAGGCGCAGCAGCGCGCCGACCGCGGCGATCTTCGTTGCGGCGGCCATGAATCCGGTGATCGGCGTCGGCGCGCCCTGGTATACATCGGGCACCCAGGACTGGAACGGCACTGCGCCGATCTTGAACAGCAGGCCGACCGCGAGCAGGCCGACACCGAGCATGGCGAGGGTGGTGTTCTCCGGATGCTGCGCTATCGCATCCGCGATACCGCCGAGCCGGACGGTGCCCGCCTGGCCATAGAGCAGGGCAACACCGTAGAGGAAGAACGCCGACGAGAACGCGCCGAGCAGAAAGTATTTGAGCGCCGCTTCCTGGGAGAGCAGCCGCTTGCGACGGGCGAGCCCGCACAGCAGATACAACGGCAGCGACAGCACCTCGAGCGCGACGAACATGGTGAGCAGATCGTTCGACGCCGGGAAGAGCAGCAGTCCACCGATCGCGAGCATGGTCAGTGGGAACACCTCGGTGGTCGCGACACCCGCTCGGATGGCGGCCATCTCGCCCGCGCCTCCCGGTACCGCGGAGGCTTGCGGCGTGAACGCGTCCAAGCTGCGTCCGACGGTGGCCGCCGCCAGACTCCAGGTGCCGGGACCGGAACGTCCTTCGGCGCGCGGCTGCGCGTCACGCTCGGCGATGAGCAGCAGCGCCAAGATCGAGACCACCAGGATCGTGCCCTGCAGGAACAGTGTGACGCCGTCGATCGACACCGCACCGACCATCGCGGTGGCATTGGTGCCCGAGAGGCGTACGACGGCAACCAGAGCCGCCAGCAGACCGGCGAGCCCGAGCACCACCTGCGTCGCATACCGATACGGTCGGGGCAGGAACGCTTCGACCAGCACCCCGACCACCGCGACACCGAAAACGATGAGCATCGGCGAGAGCTTGCTGTACTCGATGCTCGGTGCGGGGACCGTGGCGGCGAGCACAGTTCCGTATTCGTAGGAAGTCACTTATGCCGTCCTTGATACGTAGAACATGGTGGCGACCTGCCTGACGGCACCGAAGTGCGCGCCACAGCCGGTACTGAGGCGGTCCGGTCGACGCTCGGCGGCGCTCACTTGTGCGCACCCCCGGTCGCCCCCGCTTCGGGCAGCGACGGCACCGACGGTGCGGGGTCGTGGCGGCCGATCGTGGTCAGCGTCTGTCCGACCGCCGGATTGATGAAGTCCAGCAGCGGTTTCGGGTAGATGCCGAGGAACAGCAGCGCGGCGATCAGTGGTACCACCACAGCGAGTTCGCGGGGCACCAGATCGTAGAGGCGCTCGTTGCCTTCCTTCACCGGGCCGGTCATCATGCGCTGGTAGAGCCACAGCACATACAGCGCGGCGAGCACGAGTGCGCCGGTCGCGATGACGGCGGCGACCTGGTAGCGGCTGAACGTGCCGGCCAGGACCAGGAATTCGCTGACGAATGGGGCGAGACCGGGCAGCGACAGCGTGGCGAGACCGGCGATGAAGAAGGTGCCCGCGAGCACCGGCGCGACTTTCTGCACTCCGCCGAATTCGGCGATGACCCGGGTACCCCTGCGCGACACCAGGAATCCGGCGATCAGGAACAGCGCGGCGGTCGAAATGCCGTGGTTGACCATGTAGAGCGTCGCCCCGGTCTGTCCCTGGCTCGTCATCGCGAAGATGCCGAGGATGATGAATCCGAAGTGCGAGATCGAGGTGTAAGCGATCAGCCGCATCACGTCGGTCTGGCCGACGGCCAGTAGTGCGCCGTAGATGATGCCGATGACCGCGAGGGTGATCACCAGTGGCGCATAGGTGCCCGAGGCATCCGGGAACAGCATCAGGCAGTAGCGCAGCATGCCGAAGGTGCCGACCTTGTCGACTACCGCCATCATCAGCACCGCACTCGACGGCGTCGCCGCGACCGCCGCATCGGGCAGCCAGGTGTGCAGCGGCCACAGCGGGGCCTTCACCGCGAACGCGAACATGAACCCGAGGAATAGGGCGTTGAGCACGGCGGGACCGGCGCCGAGCTGTCCGGCGTTGGCCGCGGTGACCACGGTGCGGAAGTCGAAGGTGCCCGCCGAACCCGCCCCGAGCCCTTCCCGCGCGGTGAGCACATACAACCCGATCACCGCCGCCAGCATGATCAGCCCACCGAACAGGTTGTAGAGCAGGAACTTCACCGCCGCCCGCGACCGCTGCTGGCGCAGCTGCACATCCGCACTGCGCGGTCCGAAGCCGCCGATGAGGAAGTACATCGGGATGAGCATGGCCTCGAAGAACACGTAGAACAGCAGGATGTCGAGCGAGACGAAGGAGATCAACACCATCGCTTCGACCATCAGGCTGAGTGCGACGTAGGTGTGTACGACGCGGCGGCCGCTGCCGACCTCGCGCTCGTCGTTCCAGCCCGCGAGGATCAGCAATGGCACCAGCGCCGCAGTGAGCAGTACGAGTACCAGCGCGATCCCGTCCAGGCCCAGGGTGTATCCGGCGCCGAAGGCCGGAATCCACTCGTGGTCTTCGACGAACTGATATTGCGCCCCACCGGGATCGAAGCGCACCGCCAAGATGACGCCGACCACCAGCACCGCGATCGAGATGCACAGGGCCAGGCAGCGCGCCAGCGTGCGTTGGGCGGCGGGCAGCACGAGCACCGCAACAGAGCCGACCGCGGGCAACGCCCACAGCAAGGTCAACCAGGGAAAATCGGTCACCAGATCCTCACCGCCAGCAGGGCGGCGGCCACCAGGGCCGCGCCGGTGAACATGGACAGGGCATAGGAGCGGACGAATCCGGACTGGACGCGCCGGATGCGGCCGGAAAGTCCGCCGATCAGTGCGGCAGTGCCGTTGACGATTCCGTCGATGCCGCGGCTGTCGAGGAAGACCAGGACCCGGGTCAGGTAGGCGCCCGGCCGCATGAACACGCCTTCGTTGAATGCATCGCCGTAGAGATCCTTGCGAGCCGCGACGGTCAGCGTGCTCACCGATTCCGGTGCGGTTTCGGGGATCTCACGCTGGGCGTACTGGTAGTAGGCGAACACGACGCCCACGGCGACGACGATCAGCGCGAATGCGGTGATGACAGCGGCCGGAACCGCCTCTTCACCGTGGTGTGCTCCGACAACGGGTTCCAGCCAGTTCTGCAGCGACGATCCGAGGACGAACAGCCCGCCCGCGGCAACCGATCCGACGGCAAGCAGGATCATCGGTCCCGTCATCACCGCGGGTGACTCGTGCGGATGGGTGTCGGGTTTCCAGCGGCGTTCGCCGAAGAAGGTCATCAGCATCACCCGCGTCATGTAGAACGCGGTCAGTCCGGCGCCGAGCAGCGTCACTGCGCCGAGCGCCAAACCGCTGGCGCCGCCCTGGTTGAACGCCGCCTCGATAATGCGGTCCTTGGAGAAGAACCCGGCGAACGGCGGCACCCCGATGATGGCGAGATAGCCGAGCCCGAAGGTGATGTAGGTGACCGGCAGCAGCGTGCGCAGTCCGCCGTAGCGGCGCATGTCGGTCTCATCGTCCATTGCGTGCATCACCGAACCCGCACCGAGGAACAGTCCGGCCTTGAAGAAGCCGTGGGTGAGCAGATGCATGATGGCGACCGCGTAGCCGGCCGGACCGAGCCCGGCGGCCAGCACCATATAGCCGATCTGGCTCATAGTGGAGGCGGCGAGCGCCTTCTTGATGTCGTCCTTCGCGCAACCGACGATCGCACCGAACAACAGCGTCGCCGCGCCGACGAGCACCACCCCGAGCCGGGCATTGGGCGCCAGGTCGAAGATCGGGCCGGACCGAGCGATCAGATACACGCCCGCGGTGACCATGGTTGCTGCGTGGATGAGCGCCGACACGGGGGTCGGGCCCTCCATCGCGTCACCGAGCCAGGACTGCAGCGGCACCTGCGCGGACTTGCCACACGCGGCGAGCAGCAGCAGCAATCCGATCGCCGTGAGCTTTCCCTCGCCGGCGGCGGACGCTGCGCCGAACACGTCGGTGAAGTTGATCGACCCGAAGGTGGTGAACATGGTGAACATGGCGATCGCCAGGCCCATGTCGCCGACCCGGTTGACCACGAAAGCTTTCTTGGCTGCTGTTGCGGCGGACGGCTTTTCGTGCCAGAAGCCGATCAGCAGGTAGGACGCGAGGCCGACGCCTTCCCAGCCGAGATAGAGCACGAGATAGTTGTTCGCCAGCACCAGCAGCAGCATCGCCGCGAGGAACAGGTTGAGATAGGCGAAGAACCGTCGTCGCGCCGGATCGTGGCTCATATAGCCGATGGAGTAGATGTGGATCAGCGATCCGACTCCGGTGATCAGCAGTGCGAAACAGATGGACAGCTGGTCCAATTGGAGGCCGAAATCGACCTCGAGTCCCGGCACCGGCACCCAGCTGAACAGGTCCTGGTGAATGGCTCGTTCGGCATTATCGCGGTCGAGCATGCTGAAGAATGCCATCCCGGCGACCACGAACGACGCGAGCGCCGCGACGGTGCCGAGCAGGTGACCCCACTTGTCGGTGTACTTCCCGCCGAGCAGCAGGATGACGGCGCCTGCCAGCGGCAGCGCGGGCAGCAGTCCGAGAGTCGTTGTCCCGTCCATGTCAGAACTTCAGCAGGTTGGCGTCGTCGACCGAGGTCGAGCGGCGGGCGCGGAAGATGGTCATGATGATGGCCAGGCCGACGACGACCTCGGCCGCGGCGACCACCATGGTGAAGAACGCGAACACTTGGCCATCCAGATTGGCATGCAGCCTGGCGAAGGTGACGAAGGCGAGATTCACCGCGTTGAGCATCAACTCGATACACATGAACACGACGATGGCGTTGCGCCGCAGTAGGACTCCCGCGGCGCCGATCGTGAACAACAGCGCGGACAGGAACAGGTAGTTCTGGGGGTTCACCGTATGCCTTCCTCGTCAGCTCTGTGGGGAATCGTCGGCGGGCGCGCGGTTTTCGGCCCCGTCGGGTGTGCTCGTCGAGCCGACCGAGATGACGGCCGCTTCGGTGAGCGCCCTGGTGCGGCGGTGTCGCAGGATGGTGCTGACCGACAATTCCTCGAAGGACCCGTCCGGCAGTCTGGCCGGGATGTCGACCGCGTTGTGCCTGGCATAGACGCCGGGGGTGGGCAGTGGGGTGGCGCGGCGCGTGGGATACAGCGGGTCACCTGTGCTGCGGAACCGGCGCTGCGACATTTCGCGCTGGCCGAGCCGCTGGCCGAACTGCTCGCGGTGGGCGAGCACCATCGCGCCGATGGTGGCGGCGATGAGCAGTGCACCGGTGAGCTCGAAGGCCCACACGTAGCGGATGAAGATCAGCTCGGCGAGCTCGCCGATCACGTCACGGCCTGCGAATCCGGTGGCCGGGTAGGTGATTCCGGAGTTGCGGATGCCGCTGGCGATGCCGCTGATCAGCAGCAGGCCGAAACCGAGGCCGACCGCGGCGGCGGAAAGCCGTTGCCCGCGAATGGTTTCCCGCAGTGACTCGGCGGAATCGACGCCGACCAGCATGAGCACGAACAGGAACAGCATCATCACCGCGCCGGTGTAGACGACGATCTGTACCACGCCGAGGAACAGGGCGTCCTGGGCAATGTACATGACCGCGAGCGCGATCATCGTCGAGGCGAGGCACATCGCCGAATGCACAGCCTTGGGTGCGAAGACCATGCCGAGCGCGCCGATCACGGCCAGCGGGGCGAGGATCCAGAAACTGACGGCCTCACCGGTGGAAGCTCGGGTCAGTGGCTCGGCGGCCAGGATCAATGCGTTCACAGCGCGCCTCCTTCCGCGCCCGCGGTGGCGGGCAGCCTCGGGGGAGTGGGTTCCGCCTCGGCGGCGCCACCGGGCACGTTGCCCCGGTAGTAGTCGCCTTCGTCGGTGCCGGGATACATGGCATGCGGTGGCGCGGTCATGCCCGGCTGCAGTGGGGCGAGCAGCTGGTCCTTCTCGTAGATCAGATCGGCGCGATTGTCGTCGGTCATCTCGTATTCGTTGGTCATCGTCAGCGCCCGTGTCGGGCACGCTTCGATGCACAGACCGCAGCCGATGCAGCGCAGGTAGTTGATCTGATAGACCTGGCCGTAGCGCTCACCTGGCGAGAAGCGCTGCTCCTCGGTGTTGTCCGCGCCCTCGACGTAGATGGCGTCGGCGGGACAGGCCCAGGCGCACAGTTCGCAGCCGATGCACTTCTCGAGTCCGTCCGGATGCCGATTGAGCTGGTGGCGACCGTGATAGCGCGGCGCGGTCGGTACCTTCTGTTCCGGGTAGAACTCGGTGTTGGCCTTCTTGAACATGGTCGATGCGGTGACGACGAATCCGGCAAGCGGAGCGAACAGACCGGGTTTCGGCATGGGAGGCGCCAGCGCGGGGTCGGGCATCGGCGGTGTCGGGAAACCGAGGAACACCGTCGACCCGCTCGCACCGGATACCTCGGGACTCGGTTCCGCCACCGGCGGTGGCATGCCGTCGGCGCGTCCGGCCCGCAGGAACATGCCCACCATCAGCACGGAGATGATCAACCCGCCGATGACCAACGCGGGTGTCTGAACGTGATAGCCCTCGGCCTCCAACACTCGAGCGGTGGCCACCAGCATCACCCACAGCAGCGACGTCGGAATGAGCAGCTTCCAGCCGAGGTTCATGAACTGGTCGTAGCGCAGCCGCGGCAGTGTGCCGCGCAGCCAGATGAACACGAACAGGAACGTCCACACCTTGAGGGTGAACCACAGCACGGGCCACCAGCCGGAATTGGCCCCGTCCCACATGTTCAGTGGCCACGGTGCGCGCCAGCCGCCGAGGAACAGCGTGGTCGCCAGTGCGGAAACCGTTGCCATATTGATGTATTCGGCGAGCATGAACATCGCGAACTTGAGCGAGGAGTACTCGGTGTGGAAGCCGCCGACGAGCTCACCCTCGGCCTCGGGCAGGTCGAACGGCGCCCGGTTGGTCTCGCCGACCATCGAGACGCAATAGATCAGGAACGACGGCAGCAGTAGGAAGACGTACCAGGTGCCCTCCTGTGCCTTGACGATGCCCGAGGTGGCCATGGTGCCGCCGAGCAGGAACACCGTCGCGAAGCACAGCGCCATCGCGATCTCATAGGAGATCACCTGCGCGGTCGAGCGCAGGCCGCCGAGCAGCGGGTAGGTGGAGCCGGACGACCACCCGGCGAGCACGATGCCGTAGACGCCGATCGAGGTGATCGCGAGGATGTAGAGCACGGCGACCGGCATATCGGTCAGCTGCAGCGCGGTGCGATGTCCCAGGATCGACACCTCCGGCCCGAACGGGATCACCGCGAACGCCATCACGGCAGGGATCACCGAAATGATCGGCGCCATGATGAAGATCGGCTTGTCCACGATCGTCGGGATGATGTCTTCCTTGAGCGCCATCTTCACGCCGTCGGCGATGGCCTGCAGTGTGCCCTTGGGGCCGACCCGATTCGGGCCGACCCGCATCTGCATCCAGGCCACGATCTTTCGTTCCAGATACACCGCCATCAACGGGGTGAGCAGCAGGAAGCCGAAGATCGCGAGGGACTTTGCGAGCACAAGCCAGAGCGGGTCGTGACCGAAGAGGGTGAACGCGTCGGGCCCGTAGGCGGCAGCGTGCGTAACCACGGAGGGCCCCGCGGGCGTCGCGACGAGCAGAGCCAGATCACTCATGACGGTGTTCCTTCATCCTCTCGTCCGCACGTCGCAGATGAACCACGCCGCCCGGTTGGGTGGCGAGTTGTTCGAAGACCGAACTTCCCGGCGAATTCAGCGGCAGCCAGACCACCCGGTCGGGCAGGTCGGTGATCATCAGCGGCAGCGTGATGGTGCCGCGCTCGGTGACGACGCTGATCGGATCGTCTTCGGCGGCACCGATTTCGGCGGCTGTTGCCTGCGAGAGTCGCACCACCGGCGGGCGTGCGATACCTGCCAGGTTCGGCTCCCCGTCCTGCATCCGGCCCTGGTCCAACAGCATTCGCCAGCCTGCCAGGACAGCGGTGCCCGGTTGGGGCTGGGTGACCGGGTGCGCACGATGCGCGGGTGGCGCGACGGGCGTGCCGTCCCACGCGCCGAGTTCGGCGAGTTCGGCACGGGCCGCATTGGTATCGGGCAGTCCGAGCGGCACCTGCATCTCATCCGCGATCGCCTGGATGACGCGCTGATCCGAGAGGGGAGTCGCCGCTCGCCGCACGGCGGAGTCGTGCAGCGCGGCGTCGAACTGCCGCGCGCGGCCCTCCCAGGTGCGGAAGGTGCCGGACTTCTCCATCGCCGACGCCACGGGGAACACCACATCGGCGCGGTCGGTGATGGCACTGTGACGCAATTCCAGGCTGACCACGAAGCGGGCGGCGTCGACGGCGGCGAGCGCGGCCTGCGGGTCCGGCAGATCGGCGAGATCGACGCCGCCGATGACGAGAGCGCCGAGGGTGGCGGCGGCCTCCAGGATGGCGGCGGTGTCACGGCCGACGGCCACCGGCAGGTCGGGCACGTTCCAGAGGGCCCGAACCTGTTGGCGGGCACGAGGATCCACGACGGGCCTGCCGCCCGGGAGCAGTCCGGGCAGTGCGCCCGCCTCCACCGCGCCGCGTTCGCCCGCCCGCCGCGGCACCCAGGCCAGGGCGGCGCCGGTCTCATCGGCGAGCCGGACCGCCGCCGAGAGCGCGCCGGGGATTCCGGCGAGCCGCTCGCCGACCATGATCACCGCGCCCGATTGGCGCAGCAGCCGCGACGCCTCGATCAGCTGTGCGGAATAGATTTCCGCGGTGGCGATTTCACCGGTGCGCAGCGTGTCGAGCAGGTGCGGCTCCGCACCGGGCATCGCCTGCAGCAGGGTGCCGGACATGCGGTCGAGGCCACGCGAGGCGTAGGCGGCCAACGAGTAGACCGGCAGTCCGTGCTTGCGTGCGGCCTTGCGCAGCCGCAGATAGACGATCGGTGATTCCTCCTCCGGCTCGAAACCGGCGAGCAGGACGATCGGCGCCTTCTCCAGGCTGTCGTAGTCGACGGTGACACCCTGCCCGGCGATGCGGGCGGCAAGGAAATCGGCCTCTTCGACCGAATGCACCCGGCTACGGAAGTCGATGTCGTTGGTGCCGAGGGCAACTCGCGCGAATTTGGCATAGGCGTAGGCGTCTTCTTCGGTGATGCGGCCGCCGATCAGCACACCCGCGCTGCCGTGCGCGGCGGCCAAACCCTCTGCGGCGGCGGCGAGCGCCTCGGACCACGAGGCAGGCGCGAGCTTGCCGTCCCAGCCGCGCACCATGGGTGTGGTCAGCCGGTCGCGTTCGGTGGCATACGCGAAAGCCCAGCGGCCCTTGTCGCAGTTCCATTCCTCGTTGACCTGCGGATCGTCGCCCGCCAGCCGGCGAAGCACCTTGCCGCGGCGATGGTCGGTGCGCTGTGCGCAACCCGACGCGCAATGCTCGCAGACGCTCGGACTCGACACCAGGTCGAACGGGCGCGCGCGGAACCGATAACTGGTGCCGGTGAGCGCGCCGACCGGGCAGATCTGCACGGTGTTGCCGGAGAAATACGAATCGAGCGGTTCGGCCTGCGCGATCCCGACCTGTTGCAGTGCACCACGATCCATGAGCTCGATGAAGGGGTCACCGGCGACCTGCTGGGAGAAGCGCGTGCAGCGGGCGCAGAGCACGCAGCGTTCCCGGTCCAGCAGTACCGCCGTGGACAGCGGAATCGGCTTGGGGTAGGTGCGTTTCACGCCGTCGAACCGGGTTTCGGGCCGACCGCTGGACATCGCCTGGTTCTGCAGCGGGCATTCGCCGCCCTTGTCGCAGACCGGGCAGTCGAGAGGATGGTTGATCAGCAGCAGCTCCATCACGCCCTCTTGCGCCTTGTCGGCGACCGGGGAGGTGAGCTGGGTGCGCACCACCATGCCGTCGGTGACGGCCATGGTGCAGGAGGCGACCGGCTTGCGCTGGCCCTCCACCTCGACGATGCACTGCCTGCAGGCGCCGACCGGGTCGAGCAGCGGGTGGTCGCAGAATCGGGGTATCTGGATGCCGATCAGTTCGGCGGCCCGGATCACCAGCGTGCCCGCAGGCACGCTGACAGTGGTGTCGTCGATGGTCACGGTTACCAGATCGGCGGGGACCAGCCCGCTGGCATTGCTGTTGACAGTGGCAGGCCCACCCGTCACCCGGCCGCCACCCCCCATCGAATCGCTACGCGATGCTGTACTCATCGGACTCCTTCGGCCCAGGCAGTCGTGCGCGCGGGATCGAACGGACAGCCGTCGAGGCGCAGATGGTCGATGAACTCCTCGCGGAAGAACTTCAGGGAGGAGATGATCGGGCTGGCCGCGCCGTCACCGAGGGCGCAGAACGACTTGCCGTTGATGGTGTCGCTGATATCGAGCAGCTTGTCCAGATCGGATTCGGTGCCGTGGCCCGCTTCGATGCGCTCGAGCAACTGGACGAGCCAGTAGGTGCCCTCGCGGCAGGGTGTGCACTTGCCGCACGATTCGTGGGCGTAGAACTCCGTCCAGCGCAGGACGGCACGCACCACGCAGGTGGTGTCGTCGAAGATCTGTAATGCCTTGGTGCCCAGCATGGATCCAGCGCCCGCGGCACCCTCGTAGTCCAGCGGTACATCGAGGTGCTCGTCGGTGAACAACGGTGTCGACGAGCCGCCTGGCGTCCAGAACTTCACCCGATGCCCGGCACGCACGCCGCCTGCGTAATCGAGCAGTTCCCGCAGCGTGATGCCGAGCGGCGCCTCGTACTGGCCGGGCCGGGCGACATGGCCTGACAAGGAGTACAGCGTGAAGCCGGGCGACTTCTCGGTGCCCATGGACCGGAACCACGCTGTGCCGTTGAGGATGATCGGCGGCACACTGGCAATGGATTCGACGTTGTTCACCACGGTCGGGCATGCGTAGAGCCCGGCGACGGCGGGGAACGGCGGGCGCAGGCGGGGCTGGCCGCGGCGGCCTTCCAGTGAATCCAGTAGCGCGGTTTCCTCGCCACAGATGTAGGCGCCCGCACCGGCGTGCACGATCAGCTCGAGGTCGTAGCCGGTGCCGAGGATATTGTGGCCGAGATACCCGGCCTCGTAGGCCTGGGTCACCGCGGCCTGTAGGCGACGCAGCACCGGCACCACCTCGCCGCGCACATAGATGAAGGCGTGCGCCGCGCGGATGGCGTAGGCGGCGATGATCACACCCTCGATCAGCGTGTGCGGAGTGGCCAGCATGAGGGGAATGTCCTTGCAGGTGCCGGGTTCCGACTCGTCGGCATTGACAACCAGGTAGTGCGGCTTGGTGGTGCCGTCGGGGCCTGGACCCTGCGGAATGAAGCTCCACTTCATGCCGGTCGGGAACCCCGCGCCGCCGCGGCCGCGCAGACCCGCGTCCTTGACGGTCTGGATGACCTGATCGGGGTCCATCCGCAAGGCTTTGCGCAGCGCCTGGTAGCCGTTGTGGCGATGGTAGGTGTCCATCGTCCACGATTGGGGGTCGTCCCAGTATCGGGTGAGAACCGGAGTCAACGTCATATCAGGCGCCCTCCATATTCGGCTGCGGCGCAGGCGGATTCATGTTGTGTTCCTGAGCGACCCGCAGACCGGCCAGGGTGGCCTCGCCCGCTGCGCCGTCCAGCACGCCGGGTCGCTGGTCGGGGAATCCGGCGAGGATGCGGGCGGTCTGCTTGAACGTGCACAGCGGCGCGCCGCGGCTCGGGGTCACCTGCTCGCCCCCGCGCAGCGAATCCACCAGTGCCTGAGCTGATTCCGGCGTCTGGTTGTCGAAGAACTCCCAGTTGACCATGACGACCGGCGCGAAATCACACGCCGCATTGCACTCGACGTGCTCGAGCGTGATCGCACCGTCCTGCGTGGTCTCCCCGTGCTGGATGCCGAGATGCCGCTGCAGTGTTGCGAGAATGGCGTCGCCACCCATCACCGCGCACAGCGTGTTGGTGCAGACCCCGACGTGGTAGTCGCCGGTCGGTGTGCGCCGGTACATCGAATAGAAGGTGGCCACCGCGGTCACCTCGGCGCCGGTCAGTCCGAGCTGGTCGGCGCAGAATTCGATGCCGGTGCCGGTGACATAGCCCTCTTCGGCCTGCACCAGGTGCAGCAATGGCAGCAGCGCCGACCTGGGGTGCGGGTAACGGCCGATGATTTCCTTGGCGTCGACCTCGAGACGCTCACGTACATAGGCCGGATACGGCTCTGGTCGCGTGGTCAGCTTCAGCAGAATCTCTGTCATCGGTCCACTCCGCCCATGACGGGATCGATACTGGCGACGGCCGCGATGACGTCGGCGAGCATGCCGCCCTCACACATCGCCGCCACTGCTTGCAAATTTGTGAACGAGGGGTCGCGATAGTGCACGCGGAAGGGTCGGGTGCCGCCGTCGCTGACCATATGTACACCCAGTTCGCCGCGCGGTGACTCGACGGCCGTGTACACCTGCCCCGCCGGAACCCGGATGCCCTCGGTGACGAGTTTGAAGTGGTGGATGAGTCCCTCCATGGACGTGCCCATGATCTTGCCGATGTGCTTGGGGGAGTTGCCGAGTCCGTCCTGGCCGATCGAGAGGTCGGCGGGCCAGGCGATCTTCTTGTCGTCCACCATCACCGGACCGGGGCGCAGCCGGTCGAGGCACTGTTCGACGATCTTGAGCGATTCCTTCATCTCCGCCACCCGGATCACATAGCGGCCATAGCAGTCGCAGCCGGTGGTGGTGGGAATGTCGAATTCGTAGGTCTCGTAGCCGCAGTAGGGCTGCGACTTGCGCAGATCGTGCGGCAAGCCGGTGGAGCGCAGCACCGGACCGGTGATGCCGAGCGCCATGCAACCGGTGAGATCCAGGTAGCCGATGTTCTGGGTGCGTGCCTTCCAGATCGGGTTGGCGGTGAGCAGTTTCTCCATGTCCCGCAGCCGCTTCGGCATCAGCTCGAGCAGCTCGCGGACCTTCGCGACACCGTTGTCCGGCAGGTCCTGGATGAGACCGCCCGGTCGGACGTAGGCGTGGTTCATGCGCAGGCCGGTGATGGTCTCGAAGACGTCCAGGATCAGTTCGCGTTCACGGAAACCGAACAGCATCGGGGTCAGCGCGCCCAATTCCATGCCACCGGTGGCCAGTGCGACCAGGTGCGAGGAGATGCGGTTGAGCTCCATGAGCATGACCCGGATGACGGTGGCCCGTTCGGGGATCTGCTCGGTGATGTCGAGCAGTTTCTCTACGCCGAGGCAGTAGGCCGTCTCGTTGAAGAACGGCGACAGGTAATCCATCCTGGTGACGAAGGTGACGCCCTGGGTCCAGTTCCGGAATTCGAGATTCTTCTCGATTCCGGTGTGCAGGTAGCCGATTCCGCAGCGCGCCTCGGTGACCGTCTCGCCCTCGATCTCGAGAATGAGGCGCAGCACGCCGTGCGTGGACGGGTGCTGTGGACCCATATTGACGACGATGCGCTCTTCGCCCGCGCCGTCGAGCGCTTCGGCGACCTGGTCCCAGTCCTGTCCCGCGACCGTGACCACGGTGGGCTCTGCCCCCGCAGCCGACTCATGCCCGGCGTCATCTGCGACGTCGGGCCGAATGTCTGTTTCATTCATTAGCTGTACGTCCTCCGCTCGTCGGGCGGCGGGATACGCGCGCCCTTGTACTCGACCGGGATCCCGCCGAGCGGGTAGTCCTTGCGCTGGGGGTGGCCGCGCCAGTCGTCTGGCATGGTGATGCGGGTCAGCGAGGGGTGACCGTCGAAGAGGATGCCGAAGAAGTCGTAGGTTTCCCGCTCGTGCCAGTCGGTGGTCGGGTACACGCTGTACAGCGACGGGATGTGCGGGTCGGCGTCCGGCACGGACACCTCGATGCGCAGCCTGCGGTTGTGCGTGATCGACATGAGCGGGTAGACCGCGTGCAGTTCGCGGCCCTCGTCATCCGGGTAGTGCACGCCGCTGACACCGAGGCAGAGTTCGAAGCGCAGTGCGGCGTCGTTGCGCAGCGTGAGCGCGACGGTCGGCAGGTGTTCGCGGCGCACGTGCACGGTGAGCTCGCCGCGGAACACGACGACCTTCTCGATCGCGGTCTCGAAGCCGACGCCCGCCGCGGTTAGTGCGGTGCGCAAGGCGTCGACGACCTCGTCGAAGTAACCGCCGTAGGGTGCCGGGGTGCTGCCCGGCAGGCTGACCGGCCGGACCAGCTTGCCGTAGCCGGAGGTATCGCCGGTGCCGCTGACGCCGAACATGCCATGGCGCACGCCGATCACCTCGGCGCCCGCCGCGGCCGACTCTTCTTCGGGGACAGTGCCTTCCGGTCCGGCCGTCGTGGCCTGCGCGAGTTCTTCCGACGAAGGTGTTCCGGTGTTGTCCGGGGAGTCGAACGTCATCGCAGCAGACCCTCCATCCGGATGGTCGGCGTCGACGCCAGCGCGGCCTGCTCGGCTGCGCGGACCGCCTCGTCGCGATTGACGCCCAGCGGCATCTCTTGAATCTTTGCGTGCAGTGCCAGAATCGCGTTGAGCAGCATCTCCGGCCGCGGCGGGCAGCCGGGCAGGTAGATGTCGACGGGTACGACATGGTCGACGCCCTGCACGATGGCGTAGTTGTTGAACATGCCGCCGGAGGATGCGCAGACGCCCATCGCGAGCACCCATTTCGGCTCGGTCATCTGGTCGTAGACCTGACGCAACACCGGCGCCATCTTCTGGCTGACCCGTCCTGCGACGATCATCAGATCGGCCTGTCGCGGGGAGGCGCGGAAGGCTTCCATGCCGAAGCGGGCGATGTCGAAACGGCCGGCGCCGGTGGCCATCATCTCGATAGCGCAGCAGGCGAGACCGAAGGTGGCGGGCCAGAGCGAACCCTTGCGCAGATAGCCGGCGAAATCCTCGACCGTGCTCAGCAGAAAGCCGCTGGGCAGTTTTTCTTCGAGACCCATGTTGGACTACTTCTCACTTCCACTTTGTCGACATGACGGCATGCGTACGACCGCGCGGTATCAGTCCCAACTGAGGCCGCCGCGACGCCATTCGTAGGCGTAGGCGACGGAGACGTTGACGATGAACAGCGCCATCGCGGCAAGACCGAAGAGACCGAGCGCATCGAAGTGGACAGCCCACGGGTAGAGGAACACGATCTCGATGTCGAAAATGATGAATAGCATCGCGGTGAGGTAGTACTTCACCGGAAAGCGTTGTCCGGTAATGCTTCCCGGACCGCCCGCGACGGCGTGCGGGGTCGGCTCGATGCCGCACTCATAGGCCTCGAGTTTGGCCCGGTTGTAACGCTTCGGGCCGACAAGGGCGGCCATCACTATGGAAAAGACCGCGAACGCAGCGCCGATCGCGCCGAGCACAAGCGTCGGCATTTCGATATTCACTACTGCACTTCCCCTCCTGCGAGCTGGAGTCAGCGTGTCGGGTGGGCGCGGGTTCGGTGGGTAGTGAGACCTGCTGATGCGGGTCTCATACCGCGCCCGCGCTCATGTGAGCTAGGGCACACACTACAACTGGCACGCCTGGGTGAGCCCGGTTTCGGGGCGGAGTTTGATCGAATTCGCGACTGCTATTTATGACTGACACGGGGGTAATCGAGATGTCGTCACGTGACAATCGGGCACCGCGATGACGGGCTTTGCACGCCATTTCGGCGACGCCGGAATACGGGATGCATAAAAGAAGTCCCGGCGGACGCCGGGACGACGGAGATGTGGTTCGAGTCAGGCCGCAGTGCGCTTGCGCAGCAGTGCGACGACGGCCTCGGTCAGCCGGATCGGATCGATCGGGTGCGCGACGGCGGCCTCGGCGCGCGACCAACTGGCCAGCCAGGCGTCGTCGGGGCGGCCGGTGAGCACGAGAACCGGTGGGCACCGGTCGATCTCGTCCTTGAGCTGCTTGGCGATGCCGAGCCCGCCCGCGGGCGCCGCCTCGCCGTCCAGGATGGCCAGGTCGATACCGCCGGCGTCCATCTGGTCGATCACCACCGGTGCGGTGGCGACTTCGAGGAACTCCAGGCCGGGTAGCTCGGGGTGCGGGTGTCTGCCAAGCGCCAGCATCACCTGGCGCCGAGTATCGGCGTCGTTGCTGTACACCAGGACCCGCAGAGGGGTGGAACGAATCGTGTCGGCCACGGAGGGGATGGTACGTCCGCGAGGGCACTCGCCGTGGCAGGTTCGCCCAGATTGCTTCACGCGTCGTGAGAGGTTGCGAATCGCAAGGGTTTCACAAGTTCTCGCCGGTAGTGTCCGAACACATGCGGGGAGATATCACCCAGGCCCTCGTCGATACCGACATCTGGACCGACGACATGGTCGCCGCCACCGGGATCCCGGTGATCGACGTGCCGTTCGTGACCATCGGGAGTGGGATCGGATCGTTCGTCACCTACGACGCGCTCCGGGTCTACGGGGTGCCCGCCGCAACGATGGCCGTGCTCGGCCCGCAGCAGGTGCCGTGGTCGTCCTACGAGTACCTCCCGTGTCTCGCAGATTCCGCGTGGTGAACGGCTGCGCAGCGACTCAGCTCGACGCCGGACAATATGTGGGGATTTCCCTCGTACGCGGTCCGTGAGGCCATCGCGGACACATCGATCAAACCGCTCTGGAATGTGTTCGTCGAGCCGATCTTCGCCAACTACTACACGCCGAAGGCCGGGCAGGCGTTCGTGGCGATGGAGCGCGAATTCCATCGCATCGACTATGCGATCTCCTTGCATAAAGGGCATGTTCGCATGGTGCGTAAACGCAATGGCGGCGGCTATTTCACCATCCTGACACCGCCCGAGGGCCGGACGCCGACCAAACGCGTTGCCTTTCGCAGCAACTATGTCCACGTGGGGGTGGGATATCCGGGTCTGAAGCTGCTACCGGATCTGCAGCAATACCGGGAGAAATATCGCGATCCGACGCGGGTTGTGAATGCCTACGAGCCGCACGAGCACGTTTATCAGGCATTGCAGCGCAAGGCGGGCTCGGTGATGATCAGAGGCAGCGGCATCGTGGCCAGCCGGGTATTGCAGCGGTTGATCGACGACCGCGACAAGTTTCGGTTGAACACTCGGATCCTGCACTTGTTCCGCACCTACGTCGCCGGTGCGCACGGACCGAATATCTTCAGTCGACGCCGCGGCGGCGACGGTTGGGCGTATCAGGGTTTCAACTATCCGAAATCGGTGTGGGGTGGGCAACTGAAGGCGAAGATGCGGGCACTGCAGGGGAAGAACGCGCCCGCGCCTATAGGGAGTTCAGCGGCACCAATACGCCGATCAGGGACTCGTGGCAGGAGCAGCTGCGGCGCGGCCGGAAAGAAGGCTGGTATCAGGTGATGGCCGGAACTGCGCGTGACCTGCGGCCCGCGCGCGGGCGGCCGGGCGTGGTCACCACCGTCGACCCGGATCCGAAGGCTCCGCTGCCCTTCCCGCCGCCGACTCGGCCGTTCGACACGACGGTGGACTACATCATCGACTGCACCGGGTTGGAGGCCGATATCCGGGAGCATCGGGTGCTGGCGGATCTGCTCGATCATGCCGGGGCCGGTCGCAATCCGGTCGGCAGACTAGATGTGGAAACGACTTTCGAGCTCATCGGGAAGCGGCACCGGACGCATGTATGCATCGGGTTCCGCGACGCTGGGTGGGCCGTTCGTCGGGGTCGATACCTTCCTCGGTCTGCAGATCGCCGCGCAGGAGATCGCGGACGATCTTGCCGCCGTGGGATTCTGCCGCAGGATGGGTCCGCTGCGGTCGACTCATCAGTGGTGGTTGTGGGTCACGAACAAGAAGATTTGACACCATGCTTCCTACACTGAACGGGCGAATCCAGACCCGTCTTCTCGCACTCGGCACTATCGGATTCATCGTCGCCCTCGTGATCACGCCAGTGCTGCCGACTGGCTCGCTGTCGCTGGGACAGACCTATCGGGTGACGCTTTCGGTGCTGCTCGCCACCGTTCTCATCGGAGTGCTCTGGGAATTGCTCTACCATTTTCTGCAGCAGTTCCGGTGGAAGGACTGGCCCACGTTGTTCGGATTCGTCACCATTGTCAATGAGGGGGCGCTGATGTGGTTTCTCGTGCACTCCACGACGCTGGTGCTGCCACGGGATCTGCATCCTTCGCTCGTTGTGTTTCTCATCCAGTTCATCGTGACGTGGATGGTGTTCTGGCTCATCGTGAACGGGCCGATGCGGTTGGTGTTCCATCGGTGGCGGCTACAGGGCGGGCGATTTCTGTGACCTCCCAACTGGAGGTGCTGCCCGGTGCGCACCTGGTGGCGAATCGCGGCGGGGTGATCGTCGTTGTCGCGCACCATCTCGACGCACCCGCCACGGTGGAATCGCCTGCGGGGGAGGCATTGACCGCGCTGCTCGGGTTGGTGGACCAGGCTGCGCGCACGGAGCAGCGACGCACCGGGCGGGTGTTTGCCCGGCTCGCCACGAACTGGCTGATGAGTCTGGAGGATGAGGACTCGGTGGAGTTCGGGGTGTTGACCCCGAACGAGTCCGGACTCGCGGTCTTCCTGCACGGCGGCGTGACGGCGGTGCTTGCCCACGCGGATCAGTCGGAGGTGCTGCATGGCAGGGACGCCGGGTTCACGGTCGATCGGGTGGTGACACCGGTACCTGCGATCGGGGTCGGAGTGTTCGTTGACGAGGGTGGGGAGAGTAGGGAGTCGCTACCGGCGCGGGGGATCTACGAGTTGGGTGCGGGGACGGTGCCGGGACGCGGGGTGGTGCTGTGGTCGGGGGCGCAGGGGGTTGCGGAGTCGGATCGGCCGATGCTGTGGAAGCGTGGCCGGCCCATGGCTCAGAGCAAACGACAGCATATTGCGCTGGAACCCGGTGAGGTTGCGCCGCTGCAAGTGGAATCGGTGGCAGGCAGCGCCGCCGTGCCCGGCGTCGGTGCGGTCGCGGGCAGCGGGGCGGAGCCGATCGCCCGACCGGACCCGGTGTTCGAGGAGGATTCGAGGAGACACTGGTGCCCACCGCGGAGGTGGTGGCCCGCGCTGTCGCGGACGCGGCGCGTGCGGTCGGGCCCGGTGCTGTCGTGAAGGGCTTCCAGTGTTCTCGTCATCATCTGAACGACCCTCGCGTGTCGTTCTGCGCGATCTGCGGGATTCGGATGGATCAGTTGACGTGCGTATCGACCGACGGTGTCCGGCCGCCGCTCGGATTGCTGCTGCTCGATGACGGCACGTCGATTGTGCTCGATGCTCGGCCGGGAACCGGAGCATGCCGATGCGGTGAGCCGGGGTGCGCGGCCGATCCGGCTGGCCGACAGCTCGGGCGGAATGTCGCGGGCGCACGCCGAGATCCGGCTCGTCAACTGGGACGTCTTCGTGGTCGATCACGGCTCGGCCAATGGGACCTTCGTCCAGTCGCCGGGCCAACACGAGTGGGCGCGCACGATCCCGGGACATCCGACAACCCTCGTCGCCGGAGCGCAGGTGCTGCTCGGTGGGCGCGTGCTGACGTTCGATTCACAGCACAGTCAGTTCTGAGGGGTGTGCTGCAACCGCACGACCCCGGACCACGGAAACCGACCGGGTGTCCGCGGGTCTGGTTGCCGCAGGTAGGCGAACAGGCGCAGGAACCATGGCGCCCGCCGGAACTTGCGGGCGTGGACCAGCAGATGCTCCACCTCGAGCGGCTGCCAGCCGAGTTTCTCGAAGAACGCGATGCCGTTCGCGGGTTCGAAACGCAGTGGCGCGTTCTCGAACATCGCCGCGTTGCTGCGCATTCGCTTCATGCCGACGGTGATGTCGGCCAGCCACCAGGCGATCTCGGGGCGAGTCAACGCGCGGGCCAGATCGCCGACGGTGTCCTCATCGAGGTACATCAGCAAACCCTCGGTCAGCACCAGTGCCTTGTCGGCGGCCGCTGCCTTCGGGCCGAGCGGGCCGAGCGCCTCGTCGAGAAACTTCGCGCGAGCATCGGTGTCGGTGAGATCCACTCCGCGGCGTATGAGCGTGCAGCAAGATGTCTCGGTGGCCAGCGCGGTGTCCTTTTCCGCCGTCATCTTCGGCAGGTCGGCCTCTACCCACACGACCAGAGGAAGGCCGCACCACTACCCGCGGTGACGTCGCAACATGGATATTCACCGGCTTGTAACAGCGAACCCCGCTGCTCAGGTCGTAAATGGTCCACAATCGTCACAGCAAGGCTTCGCAACCCGACGACCTTTATAGTCGCTGGATCGCCAATCGGGTGGGGTCCGGGATGTGCACGCCCCCGGACATCACCGCCCGATCATTTGTGGCCCACAATGTCGAGGCAGTACGGATACCCGTCGACGTGGAACGGCACCATGTCGATCACCACAAGCGCGGTGCGTCGCGGATCGAGCCGCGTGAACGCGAACCGCCTACCGCGGTGCGCCTCCTGTCGGGCGTACTCGCGCTCCTGGATCAGCCAATCATGGTGCATGGCAATAGCTTCGGTTTCCATTCGGCTCCTTCGATGCTGTTGCGGGTGTATAGCTCGGCGCAGCAATGGATCTGAACTGAACGGCACGCGCCGGAATGCGTCGTAGACCACACTGATGCTCGGTGTCAAGATCGATCCGATACCTACCGAACAGTTCGAAATAAGTTCCCACGCTGGGGAATTGGGTGGTTGACTCGCGTTGGGAAAAGATCGAGTCTGATGCAGGAACAACATTATGCCGGGGTCGACCGGCTCCGGCGGATGTCCGTTGCGAATCGAGGTACGAATATGACTGCAATGATCAACGCGCCCAAGGCGGATCCGACGGATCTGACCCAGGTGCCACCCGCGGACTTCGACACGGCCAACCTCGAGGAAAACCTCCGCTGGGGGCATTTGTTCTGGCCCGGTTCCACGGCACTCACCGACGAGCAGATTGCCGATCGGGTGGCGCGCTACCAGGCGTCGTTGCAGCGGTACCGCGCGAGTGGCATGCAGGGCAACTACCTCCCGGACGACCTCGAGGTCGATTCCGCGTGGCATGCGCATCAGTGCGACCCGGTCGGGTACCTCGAGTTCTGCAACACCTACTTCGGTGGCATCCTGGCTCATAACGTCCAACTCTGTGTGTGCAACCTGGTAGATCCCGACGAGGCGCCGACGGCGAAATAGGCGCGAAAAGCGTTGAGGGCGGCGGCTGTTCGCAGCCACCGCCCTCGCGTTTCGAATCGGTCAGAATTCGGCCGTACTGAGGTCGGACGGAAAGTCGTAACTTGCCGGTACGTGCGGCTGGGCATCGGTAGGGCCGACGACGACGGCGATTTGGCCGAATGGACGGAACTGGTAGGCCGCAGGATCGCCCGGTACTTGCTTGCCGTTGACGTAGAGCCGAACGGCGTCAACAAGACCGGGCCGACCTGAGTCGCCGTCAGCGGCTCATCCCATTCGGTGAAGAACTGCCCGAGCGTGAACGGGATGTCTGTTTCCGATTCGATGTGGATGATGCCGGACGTGTCGTGGGTGTGCAGCGGCGAACCGCGCCGCGCCACGTCATCGATACCGATAAGGGCCGGAACGGTGATCTGCCTTCCATCCACGAATACGTCGAGGTGCGCATGGTAGTGAAAGTCGGTATACATCTTGCTCAGCATCGGCAGGCCGGCGCGCGCGACGGCCGCGTTCGGGTCAGTCGGCGGGCCCCAGAAGTCGACGACTGAACTGGAGCCGGAGGGCAGCGCGGGCGGGGCGGCCGAAGAGACTCCGGCGGACACGCCGGCGAGAGTGATGCCGAGCAGCAGACTGAGAGTACGCATCGGCCGAAGCTAGTCCGCCGATGCAACCGAGGCAACGGCTCGTGGATTCCCAATCATGTTGGGGCAGAATAGATTTCGTCGTCTCGGAAAGCCGCACTAATGTTGATCTGCGGCATCAAAGTTTCCCACGACGGGGGCGTCGCCGTCGTCCACCGAGGAACGGACGCGCGCGCAACAGTGCCTGGACTTGAAGCTGGAAGGCGGTACCTGGGTATCGGTGGCCGAGGCCATGGGCTATGCCGATGAGTCCGGGGCGCGGCGGGCAGTGGAACGCCTGCTGGATCGGACGGATGCTGAATTGGCAGCGGAGTACCGCTCGGTGGAATGGCCCGTCTAGATGTATGAGGCCGTGACGTTGGTGACGCCGGTCGGGAGGCGGCTGGCTGGTGGCCGGTTTTCGGCGGCCGAATGTGGTCGATGGTAGTTGTAGTGGATGTTCCAGATCCCGAGTGCCTGGGTGCGGTGGGTTTCGCTGGCCCATTCGCGGGCGTATAGAAATTCCTCGGCCAGGATCCTGTTGTAGCGCTCGATGCTCCTATGTTTGTCAAGCTGCTGCGGTGAGCGATTGCTTGGTGCCTGGTCGGGGTAGGGCGGCGAAGACTTCTCGTGCGATGAATCGTTTGAGACAACGGAGGATTTCGCGTTTGCTGAGT
>NZ_JBKOQN010000035.1:0-72528 GCF_046764895.1 Nocardia sp. CWNU-33
GAATCTCAGCCCAATCCTCCACGGAAAGCATCCCTTCGTCCTCCTGGCTCGGTTAGAGCCAGGGTCTGCGGACAGGGGGTCAAAATTCAGATGCCACGCGGTGATCAGTTTTCACGTTCCGCCGACACCGACGAGCTGTCGGATGCGAAACACCTGCCGCCTTCGCTGCCTGATTCACCGATCCAGTTGCGTTGAACACCAATCGGATAGGCTCGCGATCCACCGAACCGGACCGTTGCGTCGAACTCACCGATCGATCACCGAACTGACCAAGACCACCCGAAAACGACACGGCCGCCGCAACCTCTCAATCGAGAATGTTGCGACGACCGCATGAACCCGCCTCATCTCGGGCCGTTGGCGTCCGCTTGGAACGTCCGGAACTGCCGATTTGCGAGAGTTTCGACGGGACCGCGCCCTGAGGCGAAAGGTACGTTCAACCGTTACTGCTTCGGCACGGCTACGAGTTTCACCGACTTCGGCTCAATACCGTCCGCGACCGCTAGGCACGCCGCGTCATGATCCCCGCCTTGCAACTCCACGCCCGCTCGCCCGGCCAAAAACGCAGCCCACACAGAGTGGCCATTAGCTACCGACGAATAGAAGCTGGTGGCGAATACCATTGCGTCCACGTCAGCCACGCTGCCCCGCATACCTATTGCCAGTGGCGCGAAATGCTCAACGAGCGCCTCTGCCGTCGCAGCCGAGTCACAGGCGTTGAGCACCACCAGTTTCGGCGGCTCGTCGGTCGCCGCACACGCCGCCGCCAAAGCACTCTCGGTGACCACAACGCCCTCGTGTTGCTCGTCCAGATCTCGTTCGAGCGCGATCAGCTTGTCTCCACCGTGGCCGGCGAAGTGCACCACGTGTGGGCGGAACTTTGCGATCCCTTCCTGAAGGTCCGCAGCCGTCGCGGACAGCCTTACATCGAACTCGACGAGGTCACGGTGCAAAGCGGCTTCCACGGCCTTGCGGATACGGGTGTGTTCGCGCGTGATCCGCAAGTCTCCCTCGGGCGAGGCGCCCAGCATCAGGATTCGGAGTGTCTCCACCGCAGGTTCGGCCGATGCACGGACGAGTGTGGCCTTACCTGAGATCACGTCGTACTTCGCACCGGTGTGATCGAGTGTGTCACTGCCGAAGGGGCTTTGAAGTACTTGGACTTCCCGCAGGCGCATTGTCTTCGATTTGCCATTCGGCAGCGTGTCCGTCACCTCGTCACCGTCTTCGACGTCAGCATCTACTCTGAAAGTGATTCCATGCTGGGGGCCGAGGTCCATGGCCTCAATATCGAATACAGTCGCTGTACCGTCGTCAGCCACGCGGCGTAGCTTCATTCTCTTGCCCTGCATGTTTCGTGGAACCATCCGAGCCCCTTCGACGTCACCTTGGCTGTCAGAAGTGTAGTCATGGGACGGTTACGGGCCGCAGCACCTGGCTGACGCCCTCGGCTAAGGCATACTTGGAAGGCGTCCCGCTCGGGCTGATGCCTTGTGTCCTGCATTGCCGCTGATCCCGAAACAGTGCAGGCCCAGCCTCATCCATTGAATTCCCTTAGACCATGTCTCACGTCGCAGAATCAGGAAGCGCAGTCGGCAGCCAGTTGTACTCACCACTCCTGGGGGTGCGCAGTTCGAGCCAGTTGATAGCATGAGTGCCGGTCGGACAGACTGCTTCGGCGTACGCGACTAGGAGGTGGTCGCCGCCATTGATTTGGGTCAGGCCAGGCCGAATATTTCGGGGGCATGCGTATAGATGTACGTTTGCCGAAAACCCACCTCCTTCGCGCACTATCAAAGAACCGCATCTGACGTTGATGTGATGCCTGCAGGGCGTCGGGAACCGTTGTGCTGCATGATGTCTCGTCGTGGTCATCGAGTTCTCCAGCCGGTTGGTGTCCGATGAGTTGTGGGAGCTGGCCGAGCCGCTGCTGCCGAAGTTCAGCCCTCGCACGCAAGGCGGTGGGACCGCACCGATCGACCAGCGGTCGGTATTCACGGCTGTGGTGTATGTGCTGACCAGCGGTTGTGCGTGGCGGATGCTGCCGCCGTCGTTCGGGGTGACCGTACCGACTGCGCATCGCCGGTTCACCGTGTGGATCTGCGTCGGTGTCTGGCGGCGGTTGCATCGGGCCGTGCTGGACCAGCTTGGCAGCCGAGGATTGATCGACTGGTCACGAGTGGTGATCGACGCATCGTCGGTGCGAGCAAAAAGGGGGACCTCTGACCGGTCCGTCCCCGGTGGACCGCGGCAAGGCGGGCTCGAAGATCCACGTGCTGTCCGATCGCGCCGGAGTGCCTTTGTCCGTGGGCGTTTCGGCGGCCAACACCAACGACGCCGAGGCGTTGAAGCCACTGGTCCAGGCAATCCCTGCGATACGGTCGCGGCGCGGGCAGCGTCGGCGCAAGCCCGCGAAGCTGCACGCGGACAAGGCCTACGACACCGCCGAAATGCGCAGTTGGGTGCGCGATCGCGGCATCGCGGTCCGCATCGCCCGCAAGGGTGTCGAATCCTCGCAGAGACTGGGTCGCCACCGTTGGGTGATCGAGCGCACGATTTCCTGGCTGACCGGCTATCACCGGCTCAACATCCGATATGACCGCAAGGCAATCCACTTCTGCGCGTTCCTCACGCTGGCCGCGGCACTCACCTGCTTCAAGAAACTGATGAAGCCGAAACCTCCGACGTGAGACACGGTCTTAGGAAGATAGGAAGTTCGGTGATTCACTGGTTCCGTGCGCGAACCGCAGGATCTGCCCGATGAGGTGATCAACGCCGTATGGGATGAGGTCGGTCCCGACATCGACCGTGCGCTAGATCGTGTCCGTTCAGTTCGTGCGTTTCGGACCGCTCCAGGATCTGTGCTCGCAGGTGACGACGCAGTGTTCAGACCTTCCCCCTACTCTGTTAGCGGGGCTGTCGTATCGTGTCTGACCTCGGGCATGGACCACCTGCATGCCCTGAAGTCACATGTCGTCGGCGGGCCCATGCTCCACATCTCATCGCCATTCAGCCTCGCCCGCGGCGCCCTTGAAAATCTGTCGATTGCGTACTGGATCCTGCATCCGGCTGAGCGGGCTGATCGAGTGCAGCGCGCCCTTCGGTGGTGGGCGCAGAACTGCCTGGATGCGGAGCGGGCTCTCCGGCCGGTAGGAGCTATCGAAGACGGCGAGACAGAATCGGCTCTGCTTCAGCTGGAGGAAGTGGCACGACGGACCACTGGCGTCACCGCCGCCCTATCCGCAGGGGCCACAGCAGTACAGTGGCGGTGAAGTACACCGACCAGCACGCGGTAGAGGCTCGGCAGGTCCTCTTTGCATGGCAACTGTGCTCCGGGTTCGCGCACGGTCGAGGCTGGGCGATCCATGGAATGTCCAGCGCCGAGACTCTCCGCGTCGCCGAGCAGGATGAAGAGATTGTCCAGTTGTCGCCAAACGACACAGCCATTCTGTGGGTGACCCTTACGTCGCTCAGTCTGACCTCAGAGACCTTCCACATTCTCGACCAAAAGGCAGGCGAGGCTTCCGAGCAAAGTTCAGCGGCCGAGCGCTAGTCGAACCCAACCGGAAGTGACCGGGCCGCCTATGAGCCCCACAGGACCGCTGCGCGGACGGGAAACCAGCAAGCCGCCGCGCCCCTTTCCTCCCGACTCGTCATGATCCCAGGCTCTGACTCTGGCTGCACTTCGGGAAAGTGCGCTGTAATGGCTCATATCGCGCGTTGGGTCAGTCGTTGGTCTTGGCCGCGGGAATGCGGCCAAGACTATCTGGGCCTGCCCGGAGAGGTTCGGCCGGCAGCGGCCACGCAACTTCCGAGGGTGTCAGGGTGGTGACTGCGACGTATCCACCAAGCCGTGCGGTGCGTAACGCCGAAACGGTTCGTCCGGGCATCTGATTCGTAAGGTCAGGTATGGCTCTTGGTGACAGATATCGTGGTCCGCCACCGTTCGTCGCTCGCGTCGCGTGGCCAGCTGCGCAACAGACCGCGAGGGTTTTGCGGCTTGGTCTTCAGACTGCGCTTCGTGTAGTTCGTATCGAGTCGCGAGCCAGGCGCGCCAGAGTGCACGTTGTTGCCGGTGGCGGGATATGCGCTCTCGACGCAGCTGCGGGAGGCCGTGTGCGGTCGCGATGTCGTCGAGAGTGGTAGGACCTTCGTAGATGCGGCCCTTGGTGTGGGTGAGAAGCCCGGCGGTGGTAAGGGTCGCCAGCGCGGCGTACCCGCTGCTGCGGTTCATTCGGGCGGCCGCAATTGCTTCTGTCGGAGTCGCTGCCTGATCGCCGAGCACGGTTTCGTACAGCCGGCGGCAGTGCAGTCCGAGGATGCTCCAGGCCGGATGCACCGGCTCTACCCGAACCGTTTGGCTCCCTGCCGGATTCGATGAGTCCGGATGGTCGTCGACTTGGGGTCTGACCAATGCATAGGCATCAGCGAGGAGCCCTGCGCCACGTCGTGTCCTCAGAATAGGAGAGCCGGGGAGGTCGCGAAGTTCGCGCAGGACCTGCCAGACGGTGGTCTCCGGGATTCCCGCGGCCATGAGCGATACCGACCGGCCGCCCAGCTCCACGATCGGGACACCGCGCACGACGGTCCCGCCGATCGCCGAGCCATACGCCAATGCCTGAAGGACAGCGAGCGCGCTCCAGCGTCGGGGGGATCGTGGCCATTGCGCGTCGACCCACTGTGTCGCGGCGGTGAGCCAGCGAGCTTGTTTTTTCGTTCGCGAATTGTCTCCCCACCACCCCCCTGTGTGCTCTTTGGACTTGTGCGCGAGTGAGCGGAATTCGAGTGCGATCCGGTTCGCCCAGCGGCAGGCCGCATCCCAGTCGCGACCTAGCGCGGCGTCAGCCCCAGCCCCGTAACGGTGGTAGGCGTCAGCGAATCCGGCCCAGGTCCCACCTGCGGCGGGGAACTGTGCACGAATGTCGTTGAGGCAGTACCCGCGCAGCACGGCGGCGGCGAGGACGGCCTGGCGGGCAGCGGAGCGGTCCAGGCGTCCGTCCCGCGCGCGCCAGCGACCGTTCGCAGGTGCCGAGCCGTTGATGGCGAATGCGCGCACCGCGCTCGGCATCGGTGTCCTGAGCCGGATCTGCGTGCGCAGTCGTGCACGGTCGCCGCTGTCCTCCCATAGCGGGGAGGCCTCGGCTCCGGCGGTGCCCGTCGCGCGCGATGTGTGCACAGTGGTCGCGCGCACCGTGCATGGAGCCGATGCGGAGCCGGCCGGGTCATGCGGGAGCAGTGCACGGTCGTGCATCTCCAGCAGTCGGGACAGGCGGGGAACGAACCCGGCGTCGGAGCGGACGGTGAGCGCTTGGACCGCGTCGTCAAGGCTGCCGTCGAGTTCGCGGAATCCGCCTTCACGACAGCGAGATCCGGGCGGGGTGATGCAGCCGGTGGCGGGGTTCAGCATCGGGGTGATGTCGAGGCTGGGTAGCTGCTCGGCGAGCAGCCGTAGCAGAGGTTCGAGGTCAGCTCTGGTGAGAGCGATGCCCATCGGCAGTGGGATCAGGACGTGGCGGCCACCGCTGGTGCTGCGGTCGGCGATCGCCTTGCCGCCGCAGTCGCCGATCCAGCGCAGGCACCGCGCGACATCATTGTCGACGCCTTGGCGGCCACAGTGTTTGGCGTCGAAATCCAGTGCGAGCAACCGCGTACGGCCGCGGAGGTACAGCGGCACCGCCGCGGGATAGGCGGGCAGTCGGCGGGTCAGCTGCTGAGCATGCGCGCGATAAACGCCGTCTTCGGGGCTCCACAACCGCATGGAGCGGCGGGCGGCCAGCAGAGGCGCCAGGGTGGTGAACAGCGCCTGCGCTTGCGCGTAGGTATCGCTGGAAGGGGTTGGGGGACAAGGGAGTAGGGGTTGCCCAGGTAGGTCAGGAATGGCTGTGCGCGCTGGTGCGTCGCCCGAGAAGAGGGCCGTTGCAGGCGCGTGCAGGCGTGAGCTACCCTGGGACGTGCTAAGCCTCATTAGCGCGACCTTCGGGTTGTGAAGCGGGCCCTCAGTTCCAGCTGGGGGCCTTTGCTATATCTGGAGTTGCGATCAGGGGCAGGATCGGTGCGGGGGCCGTCTATTTCTTGTGTTTCACATGGGCTCACCCACTCGCTGACCGATCAGGCTGTTCGGATCGGAGTTCTTACCTCCTGCTGTTGGTTGATCGGCAGGCCGAGGGATTGTGCTCGGTACACGATGCGACCGATGGTGGATGCGTGGAAGCGCTCACCGGTTTCTTCTGCCATCTCGTTGGCGATGAATTGATGGGCCAGGCCACGCGCGGCTTTCTCGAGCACCGAGATCAGGTGCTGCTCAGGCATCGGGGTCTGCCTACGGCTCCTCATGTGCCGTGCGATGTGGACGATGATGTCCGCGTCGTTCTCTGAGATCCCGGCGGCAGCAGTGGCCGCCTGCACCGCTTCGGAGGTCGGAGGTGAGGTCACCTCGGCAACGGTGGCCCCCGATGTGGGCGAGGCCGTGCTGGGGAAGACAGTGGAACCGTAGGCCGGGACAAGGGTGATCGGCGACGGCGCAGGGACCGGCGCGGCTTGGGGTAACTCGGCGATCTCAGATGGGCTGTCGTCGGTGTCGTGAGCTGCCGATGTTGCCGACACTTCGTCGATCATCTTGGCGTAGCGTGCAGCCAGCCAGGCATGCAGCCACATGAGGACCACGACCATGGTCGGCGCGACACTGTACTGCGCGGCGCGCCCGAAGTTCGCGGCCGCCAAGTGCGGTCCGGCGTTCAGCGAGACGGTGGCGAGCAGCAACGCCGCTTCGAAAAGCACAATGCGCGAGCGATCGACAAGCCTGCCCAGCCGGGCCGCGATGGTCGCCTGAGCCATGATCTCGAGGATCGGGATAGAGATCAGAGCCTCTAGACCGAAAGACAAAATCCACAGCACCAGCACCGGCCCCGTCGGGTCGGCGTGGTCCGGCGCAAAATTCATGCCTACGTTGATCGCTGACCACAACAGCGCACCGACTATCGCGACGCGCAGTCGGGTCGACATACCCGTGGTGCGCCGGTAGAGCATGCCCACCTGTGTGTCGGGGCTGGTTTCGCGCCGCCGCGCCGCCAATGCCCGCTCGTGCCAACGACGCTCGCTGGCAACGGCCCGACGATCCTTAGCCGCCTGCTTGTGGTCGCGGTAGACGTCGGCACCCTCCAGCGCCGCGATACGTGCACGCTGACGTCGCTTCTGGCGGCGCAGCCGGACATGGAGCCGGTATTCGGCCGCGATCTCGTCTTCGGTCATCGCGCGATACAGCAGCGGATCATCCTGGATCGTGACTGTGTCGTAGGCATAGTCCAGCCACTGTCGCAGCGGGCGAGAACCCGGGCCGCTGCGGCGAATCAGCCCCCACCACAGCCGCGTCCACGGCCGCCGGATGGCAGTCGGTTCGGGTGCCGACGCGGTTGAGGTTGCGGTCGTGTCGGCCGAATCGTCGACGTGTGACGCCCGGTCACGGGGTGGTGCGGTCATCGGGTGGGGTCCTTCCAGCAAAACGGGCTCAGACCGGCATGGGCCCAGGCGGGATCGTCACCTGACAGCAGCGGGTGCAGCTCACCGGTGAGCGCGACGAGCGCTTCGACGACTTCTTCGCCGGTGAACGCGGGAGCGGAGTCGGATCTGAATTCGCCAGCGTGGGTGGCTTGTTCGTGGATCGCGGAGGTTGTCATGAGCTGATCTCCCTCAGATGTTTCGGCCCGACTTGATGCCAGCGCGCGTCGGCGGCAGGCTCGGCGGCGATCCAGAAATCGCTGCGCGACTCCCGGCATGGTCGAGGCTGGGTTCTGTCGTGGCCAAGGGGTGGGGTTCACCGGTGAGGTGAGCAATAGCGGTGGCGACTTCGTTGATGGTGGCGGTGGTGTAGATGCCGGTGGTGCCGCGGCTGGCCTGGCTGTGTCGGGCGAACTCGCTGGCCACGGCGTGGTTGTAGTGGCGTTCGATCCATGTGGTGGTGGTGTGGCGCAGCCAGTGAATGGAGATGCCGTGCGTCTGCACCCACGGCAAGTGGCGGCCGAGGCGTTCGAACAGCGCGTTGTAGCGACGGCGGGTGATGGGCTTGCCGTTGCGTGCACGCAATAACTGTTCGTTCGGCAGCGCATCGCGCTCCTCGCCGTGGCGGCACAACGCGCGCATCAGGGTCGGGGAGACCGGCTGCCAGAGTTCGGTGCCACCCTTTTCCCGCAGCAGGATCAGCGACTGGACCGGGTCCAAGTCCTGCGGACGCAAGCTCAGCGCCCCGCCACGGCGGCATCCGGACTCGGTGTGAAGCCGCAGCAGCAGGGTGTCGAGCTCGGGGTCGTTGCCCGTGGTCGAGGCGACATGCACGATTTGCGCGAGCAGATTCGCCGGCAGCGCGCGCCGGTTGGAACGGGTGCGTTTGGGTTTCTTCAGCCCGGCGACGGGGTTGTCACGCGGGTCGATCGTCCGATTGTCCTCGGCGTGCCTGTACAGCCGTCGCAACGCGTCAGTGACGTGGCGGACCACATCGTTGCCTCCGCGGTCGCTGCGACGGATCACCCGCTGTGCACGGATCGCCTCGCACAACACCTGAAAATCGGCGGTCGTCGACTCGTCCAGACGCCGCTGGGCCCACCCGGGCTGGGCGAGGATCTTGTCCCAATAGGTCTGGTAGTGATCGCGGGTGCGCCCCTGCGGCATCGAGGCCAGCACCTTCGGGATGTGCTCGGCGAAAGTCGGCACCGCACGAGCGGTTTCGGTCCCTGCTGCCAGATCGGCGAGGGTGAGTCCGAGACTTTTCATCATCGTCTGCATCGCGGCGATGTCGGAGTCTGTGCGCGTGCTCATGCGTCGGCTCCTTCGGCGAAGCGGCGCGCAAGGATCTCATCGAGCACGTGGGCCGGGTACACCACCAGCAGAGACTGTTCGGGGTCGGCGGCCAGCAGAACGCGGTCGTGGATGGCGATGTGTGCGCCGCGGCGTACGGCCGCGGGCAGGGACAGGTGTCCGTGCTTGGTGACGCCGCGGCGGCCGTAGCCGGGGCGGGTGATCACGATCAACCCGCTGTTGATCCGCCACGACAGCAGATCCCCGGGACGCCAGTCCAACGCGGTCAGGACGGCCTTGTCGATCACGCGCCCGTTGGTATCGACCGGACGGATGCTGTGTACCGCCGAGGACTTGGGCGGTAGCTCGACGTTGCCCAGCGGCAACCCCGGCGCGCCGGGAATCGCATGAATGCCATCGGTGGCGTTGAGCGCAGAGAACGATGGAATGACCGGTGCGAGTGTGTCATGGCTCACAGGAATCACCCCCGGAGGGGGTGAAACCGCAGGTCGCGAGAAAATTCCCATGATGGGTGTCCAGGCTGAGCCTGGACCCCTTTTCTGAGGCATATTTGCCACAATTTTGTGTCCGGAGGGGGACTTGAACCCCCACGCCCGTTAAAGGGCACTAGCACCTCAAGCTAGCGCGTCTGCCATTCCGCCACCCGGACCGGTGGTGCTCAGCAAGGTTATCGGATGTGAGTGCGTGGAACCAAATCGCGCGTCTACCTGGCAATTCTCGGGGATGTGGCCGGGAGGCCATGCGTTCACGGAGGAAGTGGCGAATGCACGGCGCCGTGGCCGGGTCAGCAGAGTTCTTCGATGGTTCGTTCGAATCCCAGCGGACTGTGGCCGTCGGCGATTTGGCGGTCGATGAGATTTTTGATGGGGGCGAGATGTCGAGGGCTACGCCGGCGTCGCGGCTATCGCCTTGCCCATCGCGCCGAGTCCGAGGACCGTCACCGGAGGGTGCTGGGTTTCCGCCATTGCGGGTCGTCCCCTTGGTTGGTGAATGTGGTGGTCAGCGCGCTGGAACCAAGGTTGCTCTTTGCCCGACGGACCGACAAGTACCTACTATTCGGTCGGGTACTTACCACTCGGTTTGTGAACAGGTAACGAGGTCGGACCATGGGCGAAAAGAGATCCGGACCATACTTCTGCGGCATCGACGCGGCGATGGATGTCGTCGGCGGGAAGTGGAAGGTGCTGATCCTCTGGGAGCTGGAGAACCACGGTGTGCGCCGCTTCGGTGAACTGCGCCGCGGCCTGCCGGGGGTGTCGGAGAAGATGCTCATCCAGCAGCTGCGCGAGCTCGAGCAGGACGGCATCGTGGACCGCGAGATCTATCGCGAGGTCCCGCCACGGGTCGAATACCGCCTGACCGAGCTGGGCACGGCGCTCAACGCCGCACTCGAACCGCTCGGCGCTTGGGGCCGCGCCCGCATAGATCGCATCGGAGCGGCCAAAGTCCACTCGTCCGCGTGATCGAGTGCCACATCGTGGTGGCCCGGTCTCGCGTTTCGCCCAAGCCATGTGCCACTCGCCGGCGATCACCCGGGCGGTTTTCCGCTCAGGCTGATGTTGGCCGCGGGCGTCCGTAGGATTGCCCACCACAAGCGGTGCTGTGCAGGCGTCCTTCACCCGGCGCGGCGGGAGGCGCAGCATGGGATCCCGGCGGGTAGATGGTAGGAAAGGGTACGTGTCAGCAAGTGGCGAAGGATCCGGCCCGAAAAGTAGCAGTCGTGCGGTGTCGGAGGTGGTGGAGCTGGTCAGTGCGCTGATCCGGTTCGACACCTCCAACACCGGCGATCTGGCAACCACCAAGGGTGAGCGCGAGTGTGCGCAGTGGGTGGCCGATCAGTTGCATCAGGCGGGCTACACCACCGAGTACGTGGAGTCGGGTGCGCCGGGACGCGGAAATGTGTTCGCGCGGTTGAAGGGCGCCGATTCCAGCCGGGGCGCGCTGATGATGCACGGTCACCTGGATGTGGTGCCGGCCGAGGCCGCAGACTGGAGTGTGCACCCTTTCTCCGGCGCGGTTCGTGACGGTTATGTGTGGGGGCGTGGCGCGATCGATATGAAGGACATGGTCGGCATGATGCTGGCGATCGCGCGCCAGTTCAAGATCGAGGGGACGGTGCCGCCGCGCGATATCGTGTTCGCCTTCCTCGCCGATGAAGAGAACGGCGGCAAGTGGGGATCACAATGGCTGGTGGACAACCGGCCCGATCTGTTCGCCGGGATCACCGAGGCAGTGGGGGAGGTCGGCGGGTTCTCGCTGACGGTCCCGCGCCCCGACGGCACCGAACGCAGGCTTTACCTGGTGGAGACAGCGGAGAAGGGGCTGGGCTGGATGCGGTTGCGCGCCAAGGCCCGTGCGGGCCACGGCTCGTTCCTGCACGAGGACAATGCCGTCACCATCTTGGCCGACGCGGTCGCCCGACTCGGCAAACACACCTTCCCACTGGTGCTTTCGGATTCCGTCGCCGAATTCCTGGCCGCGGTATCGGAGGAGACGGGCCTGCAATTCGATCCGGCGAGCCCCGACATCGAGGGCCAACTCGCGAAACTCGGCACCATTTCCCGCATTATCGGCGCGACGCTGCGTGACACTGCGAATCCGACCATGTTGCAGGCCGGTTACAAAGCCAATGTCATCCCACAGACCGCGGAGGCGGTCGTGGACTGCCGCGTGGTGCCCGGACGGCAGGAGGCATTCGAGCGCGAGGTGGACGAACTGATCGGCCCGGACGTCGAACGGGAGTGGATCACCAAGCTCGATTCCTACGAAACAACCTTCGACGGGCATCTCGTCGACGCTATGAACGACGCCATCCTCGCCCACGACCCACAGGGCCGCACCGTGCCATACATGCTTTCGGGCGGCACCGACGCAAAGGCGTTTGCGCGCTTGGGTATTCGCTGCTTCGGCTTCGCACCGCTGCAGCTGCCGCCGGAACTGGACTTCACCGCGCTCTTCCATGGCGTCGACGAACGCGTTCCGGTGGACGCGCTCGAGTTCGGCACCCAGGTATTGGAACATTTCTTGTTGCACAGCTGAATCAATCCGGAGAGGACCCCATGACCTACAACCCCTACGACGCGCTCCCGCAGGTGCCCACCTTCACGGTGACCTCGGAAGACATCACCCCAGGCGAGTCGCTGCGCAACGATCAGGTGAGCGAGTTCTTCGGTGTCGGCGGCAAGGACATCTCGCCGCAGTTGTCGTGGTCCGGATTCCCGGAGGAGACAAAGAGTTTCGCGGTTACGGTGTACGATCCGGACGCACCGACCGCGGCGGGCTTCTGGCACTGGGCCGTCGTGAACATCCCGGCGACGACCACCTCGCTGCCTGCGGGCGCGGGGAGCAAGGGCGGCACGCTGCCCGAGGGTGCGATCAACCTGCGTAACGACGCGTCGTTCCCCGGCTTCGTCGGCGCCGCGCCCCCCGCGGGCCACGGACCGCATCGGTACTTCGTGGTGGTGCACGCCGTTGATGTGGAGAGCCTGGAGGTCCCCGAAGATGCGACACCGGCGTTCCTCGGATTCAACCTGTACTTCCACACCCTCGCCCGCGCGACCGTGGTCGCCACCTATGAGGTGAAGTAGTCTCGAAAACCGTTGTGGCCCTGAGCGAGACTTGGGTTCCAGTGGTTGTTGCAACACTCCTGTGAAGGGGTGTTGTGGACTTCGAGATTCGGGCCGACCGTGACAAGTCGCAAGGTTCCAGACGGTTGGTCCGCGAGCGAGCTGCATACCTGCAGCTTGTGCGCGAGAGGCTGAGCAACGAGGAAGCGTGCCGGATCGTCGGGATCAACGCGAGGACCGGCAGGCGATGGGCGAACGGACGCAACGCATGTGGCCGATTCAAGGCGGCACCACCGAGCAATGCGGTGGTGCCGCCTTCGCCGTCAGAGCCAGGTCGCTACTTGTCCGAGGGCGACCGTATCCATACCGCCACGACCTCGGACGGCGAATCTTCCATGGCAAGAAAGGCGAGATCACCCGCAACTACTACGAAGGGATGGAAGACCAACTCTCCGCCCTCGGGCTCGTCTTGAACTGTGTCGTACGTACTGTGGGAACACCGTCTACATGGATCGGGCAGTGAACCAGCTCCGTGCCCAGGACTATCCGGTGCTCGATGCCGATGTCGCCCGGCTCTCGGCGTTCATCCGGGACCACATCGGCATCGATGGGCACTACGCGTTCCACCTGCCCGATCCGGGCGGGAATCATCGGCCGCTGCGCGACCTCGACAGCGCCGACGACGACTGACTCATCGGGCCAACCGTCCGGACAGCGGCAGGATCGTCACGGCCTTGCCGCCGTCGGTCGTGCAAGTCCACCGGTCGACGTCATCGACCGTGCTCCGTGCGGCCAGCTTGTCGTTCGTCGTCTGCACCTCGTCCTCGACGGGCACCCGGTAGTACGCCCTACTCCGGTGCCTGGAAGCCGCCGATCTTCTGCTCGAGCAGTTCGGCCAGCCGAAGCGGGGTGCGGTCCTCGAACATCGGACCGATGAGCTGCACTCCCACCGGCAGCCCCTCGGGGGACCGGCCCGCAGGTATAGCGGTGGCAGGCAGGCCGGGCATGGTGGCCACACCGGCCCAGACGAGCTGGTCGAAGTACGGGTACTCGACGCCGTCGATGTCGATGTGCCGGTTCTCCAGACCTCCGTTGTGGTTGTGCGGGAAGGCGGGAGTGGGCGTGATGGGGCACACCACGGCATCGAACTCGGCGAAGAGCTGCCGCCAGCCGTGGCGGTGGAGTTCGCGACGGTTGTTCGCCTCGACCCAGTCGCGGTGGCTGAGCACCATGCCGCGCAACCGCGCCGCATCGAGACTCCGGTCGTCCGCGCTCAGGGCGGCGGCGTGGGTCTGCAGCTGTTCGTACACGTCGACGGAAATACCTGCGGCGGCGTTCGACAGCATCAGCAGCATGTAGAGCGTCGCCGCTTCGGTCGGATCGGGCAGCAGCGGACTGCGCCGTTCGACGCGGGCGCCCTCGTCGACGAGCGCCTCGGCGACCCGGTTCACGCCCGCCCGCACCGCCGATCCGGTCGGAATGAGCGGATGGTCCTCGATGATCAGGACACGGAAGTCCGACAGCCGCTCGTGGCGCGCGGGCGGCAGTGCGACGTCGTAGGCGACGCCGTGGGTCAGCGGGTCCGGTCCGGCCATCACGTCGAGCAGCAGCGCGAGGTCGCGGGCGGTGCGCGCCATCGGGCCGACGACGGCGAGGTCGAGGTCGATCGGCAAGGGCGGCGCGGGCGGCGCGACCATGCCGCGGGCCGCCACCAGCCCGAGTGTCGGCTTGTGCGCGTAGACACCGCAGAAATGCGCGGGGGTGCGCAGCGAACCGGCGAGGTCGGAGCCGATGGACAGCGCACCGAATCCGGACGCCAGGGCCGCCGCCGAACCGCCGGACGACCCACCCGACGTGCGGCCGTGATCCCACGGATTGTTGGTGGTGCCGTAGATCTCGTTGAAGCTCTGGATATCTCGCAGCATCAACGGCACATTGGTCTTACCGAGCAACACCGCGCCGGCCGCCTTCAACCGCGACACCTGCACCGCATCCTCGGCCGGCACATAGTTCGCGTGCTGCGGCATGCCCCAGGTCGTGGGCAGCCCGGCCATGTTGTAGGACTCCTTGACCGTCACCGGAATACCGAGCAGCGGCCGGTCCTCGCCGCGGGCGCGCGCCTGGTCGGCATCGCGTGCGGCGGCCCGCGCACGGTCGAAGTCCGGCACACAGATCGCGTTGATCACCTTGTCGTCCCGCTCGATACGAGCGATCGCCTCCTCGGTCAGTTCCACCGAGGTCACCTCACCGGCCCGCAACGCCGCCAACAGTTCTTCTGCCGACTGAAGATTCCATTCCATGAATCCGACGGTATCGGCGCGCCACAGAAGCCATAAAATGCCGATTCGCACAACGGGAAAGTCGAACGGACCACCTGCGCCGGTGAAGTCACACGCTCGTTCTGCCATCGAGGACGGCCCACCCCAGGTCACAGCGTCGGCAGCGGGCCAACTCCATGAGCACAGGGCATAAGAATGCTGCGCCGTGCAACGGGATAGATGTCTCAATACTCATCATGTTCCTGCCCCGGCCACAGACAATTCGCCCGCCCGCTGGCCATGGCGCGCGGCGGGATCGGTGTCGGCCTGGAAGTTCAGGAGACCTTCATCGGACACCCGCGGGTACTTCGCGAGGCTGCGAACCGACATATGCCCGGACAGCTTCATCAGCACCGGCGTGGACGCGCCCTTCTCCGCAGCGTGGGTCAACCGCGAATGTTCTCGCCCGGGTTCTGTCGGTTCGACGCGGTGCCGGAGCTCCTCGGCGCCGGATCTCGGGCGACTATCCCTGCCGCGGAACCCAACTCCCGTCCACGCAAAACGCTCGGCTGGGAAACCACAGCCGAGCGTCTGACTGAGCTCCTGGCCGAAACCAGTTGACCAACAGCGTGTCGCAACGACCCCTAGAATCCGCCAGATGCTCAGGGCCACAACGATTTCGATTGACACTCATCGTAACCGGACGTCGGGGATCGTGACGGTTCTCACCGCGAGAGCGAATCGCCGCATGCACCAGGACACCGGCGGACACCACCACGGCCCATGTGACCGCCGAAACCTCGACGACCAGCCCACATCCTCGAGCGGGATCATGTGCCCGCGACGTTCCCGCTTGGCCTCGAGATACTTGCGCGCCTTGTCGCTGCGCGGCCGCGTCCCCAAAGGCACCACCGTGACGGTGATGGCCTGATCCCGCACCGCACGCACCTTGTCCGGATTGTTGGTCAACAGCCGCACCGAGCGCAGCTCCAATGCCGTCAGCGCCTCGGCGGCGAGTCGGTAGCACCGCATATCCGAACGCAGTCCGAGGCGCTCGTAGCTGTCGAACGTGTCGACTCCCAGACGCTCACTGGTGCGCAGGCCGCGCGCCTTGTTGATCAGACCGGCGCCGCGCCCTTCCTGCTCCAGATACACGAGCACACCGCACCCGGCGTTCTGGATGAGGTCCATCGATTTGTCCAGTTCGGGACCGCAATCGCAGTCCTCGGACTGCAGGGCGTCGCCATAGAGACAGCGGGAATGGATTCGGACCAGACAACCGTCGGTGATCTGGCCGAAGACGAGCGCATGACCGCCGTCTTCGCCACCGGGAATCGGCATGACCCGGACGCGGAGCTCACGCCCCTTACGAGTCAGCCGATGCCCGGTGGCGGAGAGGCCCGATGCCGCTTTGGCCATGCTCCTCCGATGCATAGTGAAGCGGTGCACGAACTGTGAAATTGCCAGTCGCACAATGCATCCATGGTAGCCGGAGGTCAGTTCCCATGGCACTGCTACGCGGGGACGGCGGCTCGCTGGGGGACTTCGTAACCGATGTGCTGCGCGGCATTGTCGACAGCGGGTTGCGTGGCGGGAGCCGACAGGCCCGGTTCGGCAGGCAGGTATGCGACGGCTTCGCTCGGCATCGCCCCGGGCTGCGGGGTGGGATCGTGGCTCGGCTCTTCCGCCGCGGCAGCGGAGGTGCGCCGCCAGAACGCCAGACGGCTCTTGCGGACGCCCCTGAGTCGACGACTGCGGCGTGGACGCTGCACAGCCGGGAAAGTGCCCAAGGCATCCGATTCCCAGTCTGCGGGCGCCCATGGCGCGTCGTCGGTCGGAATCCAATGACGCCGACGTCGACGTTTGGCCTCCAGATACGCGGCAGCGCGTGCGCTCAGTGGACGGGTGCGCAGCGGAACGACGGTCACCGTAAGGCCGGCCAACCGAAAATCCTCGGCCTTGGCCGGGTTGTTGGTCAGCAGCTGCACCGATCGCAGCCCGAGTTGCACCAGACTCCTGGCCGCGTGGTTGTAGGTGCGGGCATCCGCCGGGTAGCCGAGTGCCTCGTAGCTGGCGAAGGTGTCGCTGCCGGTGCGCTCACTCTGCTGATAGCCGCGCGCCTTGGCGATCAGCCCGACACCGCGGCCCTCCTGCTCCAGATACACCAGGACGCCCGCGCCTGCCGCCTGGATGAGGTCGAGTGCCTTGTCGAGTTCGGGCCCGCAGTCACAGTCGTCGGAGCCGAGCGCATCACCGTAGAGACACCGGGAATGCACCCGCACCAGGCACCCGTCGGTGAGCTCACCGAAGACCAGTACATATCCGTACTCGGCGCCACCGGCGACTTCCATGACAGAAACCTGTATTTCGCGTCCCTTGCGGGCGAACCGATGAGTGGTCGCACCGAGTAGGGACCCGGCTGTGATCAATGCTGCCCCGGACCCGAGCCGGAGCGACGCCGTTGGATGTGCGTGGTCACGACGGGGACTGTAGCGGATGTGTGGTGTCGTGCAGATGAAGTGCGAGACATGGTGGTAAAAAGTCGCCGTTCACGATGATGCGATGCTCACCGATTCGCGGCATAACGCTCGACGATCTGGTCGATATCGCCGGTCAGCGGCATGGCGCTCGGCACGTCACCGAGCTTCTGCGTCAACAGCATGGCCGCGGTCGCCCAGTCGAGGTCTTCCCGGCCGAGCGACCCCTCCGAAACGACCACCCGGTAGGCGAGGGCCGCGGAGAAGGCGGCTGCCGCACCCGGCGCGTTCTTGAGTGCCTGCGGAAAATGCGTGACGTCGACGTTGAGCCGATCCGATCGCATCGCACACTGGAATTCGCCGACCGTACACACTGCGCCGACCCCGAGCCCGCGCAGCCGCTGCGCGACATCGTCGCTCGACGCGGTGGTCACGGCCGGGAGCATTTTGTCGAGCTCGTCAGCGGAACCCACCAGGTAGTCGACCGCATCGAGATAGCGATAGAGATCCTGTGGTACCCGCAGACTCGGGGTCGGACAGACGATCAACCGCGGTTTGGGTCGCATGCTCGCGACCATGGCCAGCACCTGTCCGATGATGCCGATCGGGTGTTCGAATGTCAGCAGCACCACATCCGAGGCGCTGAGCGCCGCACGCACATTCGGACCATCGAGATCCGCTCCTTCCAAGCGGACCCGATCGTCCTGCACGCCGATCAACGCCATGTCGCCGCTCGAGGTCATGATGACCGCGGTGATCGGTGAGGGTGCGCGAGTGGCGGTCTTGATCAGCTCGGTCCTGACACCGGCCGTGCCGAGGTATGCCCTGATGCGACGGCCGTTTTCATCGTCCCCGAGCGCGGAGACGATGCGGACCTGGAGTCCGAGGCGCGCGGCCGCCACCGCCCGGTTGAGCCCTTTGCCGCCGGGATGCTCGCTGTAGCCGTTGCCGCGAGCGGGCGCGTCCACCGCGGGGATGCGGTCGACACGGAAGAGGTGGTCCATGACCGCGTCACCGACCACCGTCACCATGCCCGGTCGGGGCTGCGAGTTCGGCAGCGTCACTACGATTTTCGGTGTGGGGGCCATCTGCGGGATGGTGTAGCTGGATTCGCCTGCGAGCAGGCCGGCCAGCGCGGTGAACGCGTCGTGCTCCGAGGAGGTGCGCAGCCGCTTCACCGTCGGTGCCTCGGGAATGGCCTCGGCCCGCAGCGTCTCGTGCAACCGCTGCCACATCTCGGCCAGATACTCCCGCCGCTGCCCGAGGTTCTCGGCGTAGAGGCGATCGAGATCGATTCCGTCCGGGGGGCTTTCACGAAACAACCCGAGCGAGAGTGCCGCATCGGCGATCAAGCGGTCGGTCGGCTGCAAGCGGCGTGCCATGTCGCTGACGACGGGCAGCATGGATTCCTCCGGTGACCGGCCCGTCCGCAGCGCGCGCTGCCGGACGACCACCAGGTCGAGCAAGGGCTCGACATCGATCTCGGTGTTGCGCAAGCGATCCGAGCTCAGGCCGGAGTACTTGCACAGCCGCGTGAGGATATTGCGTATCGCGACCATGCGAGAGTCCTGCGGAAGGTTCTGCAAGATCCGCCCCTCCCTGGGTGCTGTCGATTCGTTGTGCTCTGCCGGCGAACTACCGGACGATCGGGGTTTAGCGCGAACACGATCCGGCAATCCCCAACTTACTCCGGCAATTGACCATCATGAAGGGCAAATGCCACACTGGTTTCGGCGATCTGATCGCCCACCAGACGACTCGGGAGGGTTTGGTGATGAGGGTGCTGCTCCTGATGCGACATGCTCGGCGGCGCGGACAACACTGCGTCGGCGACTCCGAAACCGAGCAGGAGACCAACCGCGCCACGGTCTAGGCGAACGGTTCGCGTTCACCCGGACATCCGACAGAAATCAGCCGCCGTCGTCGCTCCGCTCCGCTTCTTCCGATGGCAGCAAGACCCGGTCGATACGAGTTACTCGGATCCACCGGGGCCCACGCTCCCCGGCCGCAGCATCGGTGACGATTCCTCAGCCCATGGAGACAGCCGTGACGATCTACGAAAGCAGCCGGTCTATGACCAGCAGCGTCACGCCCGAATGGGCATGGCGAGCAGGCCCCGAGGAACCGGCGTGGCGACTGAGCTGGTTGCCCCATCCACTACCCCGCGAACAGGCACTGGCCGGCATGGAACTGCAGGAGATCCTCAGCCATCCGGACCTGGCATCGGACCCCGCCGCGCAGGCGCTGGCCGATCGACTCGGAATCACCGTGCGGCAAGCCATCGGCCTGTTGCATCAACGGATGCTCGACAGGAGTCATTCGTGACCATGTTGTACCCCCCAGAGCTCACCAGGCTCGAGCTGTTGCACCGGAGGCACCCATGAACGTGCATATGACCGAATGGACGATGATCAGTGACATAACCCCCGAATCTGCGTACAAGACCACCGGATCGGGGGCGGCAGTGTGGTCGTTGAGCTGGCTGCCCGACCAACTGCTGACCAGGGAACAGGCTTTGGCCGGCATGGAACTCGACGAGATCCTCAGCGATCCGAGCGGCGTGCATGACCGGGATGCGCACTTCGAAGCGACCAAGCGAGCGGACACCATCGGCATCCGCTGGGAGCAGGCGGTGATCCTGCTGTCCAAGCGGATCCTGGCGCGTATGCATCAGCATGTGGGCGAGATGCCGGAACCTGAGGGTGCCGCGGCCGGTGCACCGGTCACGACTGGGCGCACCTTCCGCTCACGCCGCATTTCGATGCATCGCAGTGGGCCGCCTCGCGTGCTCGGATAGCAGCGCGGCACACCATGCAAGGCTGCACCGAATGCCGCCGCAGGTGTCAGGAGCGATCGCCGTGCTCGGCGCCGATCGCGTCGGCGATCGATTTGTACCCGTTGTCGCGCAGCCGGGCGGCGATGCCGCGATGGATGTTGCGAGTCCAGAAAGGGCCGCCGTAGATGAAGCCGGTGTAGCCCTGCAGCAGGGTAGCGCCCGCGAGGATCCGCTCCCAGGCCTGGTCGGGGGTTTCGATGCCGCCGACGGAGATGAGGACAAGGCGGTCGCCGACGCGGCGGTAGAGGCGGCGCAGGACATCGAGGGAGCGCTCGGCGACGGGAGCGCCGGACAGGCCGCCCGCACCCATGGCTTCGACCTCGGCGACAGGAGTGTGCAGACCGTCGCGGCGGATGGTGGTATTGGTGGCAACGATGCCGGCCAGGCGCAGTTCGACCGCGAGGTCTGCCACCGCGTCGATGTCCTCGTCGGAAAGATCGGGGGCGATCTTCACCAGCACCGGAACCTGCACGCTGTCGAGCACGGCCTGCAGCACCGGGCGCAACGATTCGACGGCCTGCAGGTCACGCAGGCCGGGGGTATTGGGAGAGCTCACGTTGACAACAACGAAATCGGCGAGCGGACCGAGCAGCGCCGCGCTGATCGCGTAATCGGCTGCGGCGCCCTCCGGTTCGACGATCTTCGTTTTGCCGATGTTCGCGCCGACCGGGACTCCGCCGCGGCGGCCACGCAGCTGCTCGGCCGCGGCGGCCGCGCCGTGATTGTTGAAGCCCATCCGGTTGATGAGGGCATGATCGGCGGGCAGCCGGAACAGTCGCGGGGCGGGATTGCCCGGCTGGGCCCGGGCGGTCACTGTGCCGATCTCGGCGAAACCGAAACCGAGCGGTGCCCACGCATCGACGCCGTCGGCATTCTTGTCGAAGCCGGCGGCCAAGCCGAGCGGCGCAGGGAACTCGACGCCGAAGGCGGTGTTGCGCAGGATGGGATCGTCGGAAACCAGGACCTTCGACATTGCCCAGCGCGAGGGCGGGAAGCGGTCGGCCAGTTTCATTGCGGCAAAGACCAGATGGTGGATGCGTTCCGGCGGTAGCAGGAACATCAAGCGCAATAGCAGTGCGTACATCGGTTCACATCCCCGGTTCGGGCTGGGGTAGCAGCGCGGTTTTTCGGCGGCGCAGCAGCACTCGGCGGCTGCCGTCTGTATAGGCGCGCACGCGAGAGAGTTCCCAGCCGCCGAATTCGGCTTGAATGGCCAGCCGCATGGACGCGGTCACCCGATTCACCTCCGGCGGTAGTCGCAGCGGCACGTATTCGTAGTCGTCACTGGTGGTTTCCCAGCTCGCGGGGAGCGCCGCGCGATGGCTGCGGGTCCTTCGGTGCTGTGGTGGTTGGTCATCCTTCGGCGCCATCACTGCCCTCCCTTCCGCTGGTCCGCCCGGATTCGCTGCAGACCGTTCCCGGTCGCGGATCCGACGAACAGATCGCCGGTGCGCTCGTCGATGGCGACCGAATTCGGCTGCCGGACCGTCGGAAATCGGCCCACTTCCTTCGGTATACCCGTCGACAGATCGAATCCGACGACTTCGTTGGTCTGCGTGCACGTCACCCACACGGTCTCGGACCGTTGGTCGTAGGCAAGCGCGTAAGGCGACGATCCTACCGGGAAACGCTGCCGCAGGACGAGCGGTCCGGCCGTGTAGACCAACAGTTCGTTACCTGCAGTGTCGGTGACGACGATGCGGCCGAAGTGGTCGGTGATCAGGTTGGTGGCGCCGTCCCCGGCACGCAGCGCCAACCCGAGCTGGTCTTTGCCCAGGTCGAGTTCGGTGAGCGAGGTCTGGCGGCGGTCGAGCACGCTCACCCGATCGCCGGTGAGGGCCAACGCGTCGGCCGAAGCGAGCCCGGACACGGTGTCGAGGACCTCGCCTGCGGGAGACAGGACGCGCACCTTGCCGTCAGCCGTGCCGACGACGAGTGCGCCGTCGCCGCGTTCTTGCACCGCGTGCACGTCACCATCGACGGTCACCGCAGTGGTTGTCGACGCCGCGGAGTCGACGCGCAGCACCCGATTCGGCAGGGCGACAAGAACTTCGCCGTCCTGTCCCGAGGCGAGGGCAGCGGCCTTCGCGGGCAGCGCGACCGCGCGCACCACAGGCGGGGTGGCGGCCGGGTCGATGAGCAGCAGCGCCGTCGCGCTGCTGTCGAGCGCTGCGAGCAGACCGGTTCCGGTGACGACGAGCAGGTCGGTGATCGGTGTGGTGACCGACAGAACTTGATCGGCCGGTGCGGCGGTTGTATCCGAGGAGACCGCGGCGGTGGCCGGTGGTCTGGTCGGCAGGTCTTTACCGTCGGTGTCGGAGGAGCATCCGGCCAGCAGCACCAACACCGCGACACCCGCAATGGCCGAGGGGACCGAGCCGCGAGGGCGCATCCACCGAACTCCTTCTACCGACGTACTACCGACCGATCATCCACAACATCACCATCTGACCATGATGGCGCACCGGCGCGGCCGACCGGGGTGGCGGCTCGAGGAGAATGTCGGTGTTCGGGGTTACGGTTAGGTTGAAACAGTGTCCAACTCAGGGAGATCCGGTTGAAAGCCGACCACCCATCGGGATTTGCCATCGATGACATAACCGTTGGTCCGTTTGCTCACGGATTCGGCACCACCGCCGACGGCAGGCCCTACGCCTTCCGTACAGTCCGCTCGACCGTCACGCTGGAGATCTACCGTGCCGACCTCGACAGCGACGTGCCAGGCCCCGAGGACGTCGTCGCGATCGCCCAGGCCCGCGTCACCGACATCGATCTCGACGACGAACGCAGTGTGGTGGCGCTGGTGCGGGACATGATTCCGGACGCGGCGCCGGTCGAAGCGGCCGCCGAGCGTGACATGACGACGGTTCGGGCGCTGCTCGGACGAATCAGTTCTGTCATCGATGGTATGTAGATGGTGATGCCAACCACACGATTCGCCCGCACCGCGCTGACCGCGGCGGCCCTCATCACGCTGGCCTCGGCCGCGGCATGCAGCTCGGGACCGGACGAAGCGGCCGTCGATGCCGCGCGCTCCTCGGCCAACGCCTCGCTGTCCTCATCGGTCGCCGCCTCCTCGAGCGCCGCGCACCGGCCGCTGCCGACCGCCGCCGAACTGGACGCGCAGATCAAACGCGCACTCGACCCGGCGCTGCCCGACAGCGAACGCACCGATCTCATCGAAGACGGCGAGGTGTTCAAGGACGCCATCCCGGACATGTACAAGGCGCTGCAGGACAATCCGCGCGCCGTGTACGGGGTCACCGACCCGATCTTCGACAATCGCGACGGCACCTTGACCGCGACCATGCGCCTGGACAAAGACGGAACCGGTTCCGCCGTGCGCACCACCGTGGTGCATTTCGTGCTCATCGACGGCAAGTGGAAGATCTCCCACACCGATTTGTGTGGCATCCTGCGCTCGGCCGATTACCGTACCCCGGCCTGCGGCTAGTGCTGGATACCGGCCTGGCACGGTGGGGCCATGTCGTCTATCGCCACCGGTATCTCGTGCTCGCGGTGTTCGCGCTGGCCGTTGTCGCCTCCGGCTGGTACGGCCGTGATCTGTCGGGCAGGCTGACCCAAGAGGGCTGGTTCGACGAGAGCAGCGAATCGGTGGCCGCCTCCAAGATCGCCGACGACACCTTCGGTCGCGATACCGACAGCGACATCATCGCCGTCTACACCGCGCTCGAGGGCAGCACGGTCGACGATCCGGCGGTGCGTGCCGCGGTGACGACCGCACTGAATCAGGTGCTTGCCCAGCACCCCGACCGGGTCCAGAAGATCGACAGCTATTGGGACAGCCCGTTCGCCTCGCAGGCCACCGACGCCTCGCACACCCACGCCTTCGCCAGCATCGGACTGCGCGGTGCAGGCACCGCCACCGTGGAGAACTACGCCGCGGTCAAGGACGAGCTCGGCGCCGGACCGGCCGGTAGCGGGCCCGGCGGCACGACGGTGCAGCTTGCCGGGTTGCAGCCGGTCGTCGAGGGCATCAACCAGGGCATGCAGCACGACATCAAACGCGCCGAAATGATCGCACTGCCGATCGTGGCGATCCTGCTGTACTTCGTCTTCGGCGGGGTGATCGGCGCACTGCTTCCCGTGCTCATCGGCGGGATGACGGTGCTCGGCACGCAGGGCACCATGCGCGTGCTCACCGACCACATCAATGTCAACGTATTCGCCAGCGCGGTAGTGACTTTGGTCAGTCTCGGGCTCGCCATCGATTACGGGTTGTTCACTGTGACGAGGTTCCGGGAGGAGTTGGCCTCCGGTCACACGGTGGAGGAGGCGACCGCGCGCACCGTCGCCACCGCGGGGCGCACGGTGTTGTTCTCGGCGGCGATCATCGCGATCAGCCTGGGCGCGTTGTTCATCTTCCCCATCGGCGTGCTGCGCTCGGTGCCCTACGGCGGCATCAGTTCGGTATTGCTCGCCGCGCTGCTGTCGGTCACCGCACTGCCCGCGGTGCTCAGCATCGTCGGGCGGCGCATCGATCTGTGGGGCTGGCATCGCTTCTCCCATAGCAAAACCGATGCCCAGATAGATGCCGGATTCTTCTCGCGGCTCGCCACCACGGCGATGCGGCGGCCGTGGCTGGTCGCGGCGCCGATCGTGCTGGTGTTGCTGGCGCTGAGTATCCCGTTCCGCCACATCGAGTTCGGCGGGCTGAGCGAGCGCTATCTCGCCGAGGACAATGCGGCCAGGGTGGCGCAGGAACGCTTCGACGAGCTTTTCCCGAGCTTCCGTACCGAACCGCTGAAACTGGTGGTGATCGGCGCGAATCCGCAGCAGCTCAGTGACATCCGGTTCGAGGCCAACCAGGTTCCCGGGCTCACCGGGCGCTTCGAACCCGGCGCGCCGACCAAAGACGGCATCAATGTGTTGAACGCGGGCCTCGCCGACAAGCGTGACGCCGACGCGGTGATCGCCGCACTGCGCGCCATCCCCGAACCGCCCGGCGTCGAGGTCATGGTCGCGGGTGTGCCTGCGCTGGAGCGCGACAGCATCAACGGACTGCTCGACGGGCTACCGGTACTGGCCGCGATCCTGGTGGTCGCCGCGCTGGGACTGATGTACGCCGCGTTCGGATCCTTCGTCCTCGCGCTCAAGGCCGTCCTCATGAGTGCGCTGAGTCTAGGCTCCACGCTGGGCATCCTCACCTGGATTTTCGTGGAAGGCCACGGCGCGGGGATCTTCCATTTCACCCCGGGCCCACTGATGTTCGCGGTGCTGGCGCTGATCGTGACGGTCATCTTCGGACTGTCCACCGACTATGAAGTCTTCCTGCTCTCGCGCATGGCCGAGGCCCGCGCGGGCGGCGCCGACCCACCCGAGGCGATCCGCTACGGCATTGCCCACACCGGCGGCGTCATCACTTCCGCCGCGGCGATCCTCATCGTGGTGACCGGCGCGTTCGGCTTCTCCGACCTGGTGCTGATGAAGTACATCGCCTACGGCATGATCGCCGCGCTGATCATCGACGCGACGGTGATCCGCATGTTGTTGACGCCCGCGGTGCTGAAACTGATCTGGCGCTGAGCCGAAGGAGAGCGATCGTGCGTGCGATCAAGGGTGCGAATCTGGTTGTGGTGTTCCTGCTGGAGCTGGGGGTGCTTGTGGGGGTGGGAATCTGGGGTTCACCCTGCCTGCAGGCACCGCAACCCGGCCTGGGAATCCTGAAGCTGGCCCCAGCCCCAAAGTAGAACTGTCCGCGGTTGACGGGGTGTGAGTCAGTCCGGGATTTCCGCTTGGTCTGTGGTGCGGTCGTGGTCGCGTAGCATGCGCAGGACGGTGGCAGGGGAGGGATGGTGGCCCTTCTTCTTGCCTTTTGCGAGCACGAGGCGGCCCGCGATGTCGCGCAGGCTGAGTACCGTGCCGAACTCGATCGCCGCTGGGCTACCAGGAACTCCGGGGTATCGCTTTCGCCAACAATTGGGCGACCCAGACCGCTCAGTCCGATGATCATCGGGGATTACGGTGAGTACCGAGGTAAAGGAGGAGCAGGCTAGGGCGGCGGAGTCGATGACGAACACCATCCGCCTCTGTCCGAGTAACAGTTGCCACCTACCGGAATGGATACGCACATGCAGATTCTGATCAACACCGACAGCAACATCGACAGCGGCGAAAAGCTGATCCGGCACGTCGAGGAGGAGATCGCTTCGACGCTCGAGCGCTTCAGCGACCAGATCATCAGCGTCGAAGCCCACCTCAGTGACCAGAACGCGGGTAAAGGCGGACCGGATGACAAGCGATGCGTGCTGCAGGCTCGTCCGACCGGTCAGCAGCCGGTCGCGGTGACCCACAACGCCGCGACGATCGATGACGCCTGTCGGGGCGCGGCCGAGAGCATGGCACATCTGCTCGCCAGCCGGTTCGGCCGGCTGCACGAGACAAAGGGTGGCGACTCCATCAGGCACCCGCACACGAACTGAGTCAGCAGCACCGGGTTGTTCGGTATTCGGGGTGGCCCATCGATCTGTTGACTTGCTTCAGACATATGGTGGCCCAGATTCGAGAAAAGTCACGGTAACGAGTAACCGCAGGTAAGAGTCCCTTATCTGCTGTAGCGACGGTGCTGAGCTGGACGAACGGCACCGTTTGGCCGGGTGACTCCGCGAATTATCTGCGGCAGAGCATGCTCCGGCCACCTGTCGGTGGCGCTAAAGGTTGAAACGGCCGAAGAATCGTCTCAGGCGCCCGCACCGCTTCCTCCCCCCCGCGGTGCTACGGCAGATAGTTTTCCGAGCCGCCCGGTCGCGCTGGGTTCGCCGGTCAGAAGTGGGTACTTCGTTCGGGCCGAACTTCAGGATTCCAGGGCCGCTCAGGGGCTCACATGGCGGGGCTGGAGAAGTCGTTGCTGCCGGGTGTGGTCTTCGCGGGGTACGTGACACGACCTTCGCGACGCAGCCGCCGCATCCTGCGGCCGAGCAGGAAGAAGACCAGCGCGAACACGACCAGGCCGCCGGCGGGGATCGCGATCGCCAGGAGCAGGCCTGCGTGTGCGCTCATGGGGGCCATCCTGCCTGTCGAACGCCCGCACCTGCCGCATTGGGGGTGGTTCGAGTCGGTCAACGGAGGGTCATGAGAGTTTCCGGCTCAATGGCATTCATGATCGTGTCATGGCCGGCGAAACACCGCACGACGAGCCGTTTCGGCTACCAGTTGAGGACGTATTCACGCTGACGGGCCGAGGAACCGCGGTCGCGGGGTACAGCGAGTCGGGCACTGTGAAGGTTGGTGATCGGCTCAGGGTGATCCGCGCCGACGGTCGGCTGGGTCCGTCGGACACGTGTTGGTGGATAGATGTGACATGCAGGGTCGGTCGGCAGCCTGGAGAATCTGCACCTATCGGCCTCATCTTCCGAGAGCTTCGGAAATCGGACTTCGAGCCTGGCGACGTCATCGTCGGGGACACCGAAGGCTCGTAGCTCCAGCTCTCCAACCATCCTCAACTGCCGCATAGTGCGCGCTCGAAGTCGCTGCACGGGTTGTCGGCAAACGATCGCTTACTGAGCACCTTCGAGCGGAGCCCCGGAGCCTGCGGCTTCCGGGGCCTGCTGAAGGGGTCATAGACCGATATCCGGCTTTGGGGTCGCAGCCGCGGAAAAGCGCGGCGGTAGGCAGGTGCCCGAAGCGTGGTCTGGTAGGTGTTGGCAAGGGTGTAGCGCCAAAACCCGAACGTCACCTCGGCCACGACTTTGCCGTGGACTTCCGGGATAGTGCCGTTCAGAGTGGCCCGATTGCGAGCTGTTTGGATCGCCTTCATCAGCCGGGTGTTGGTTATCCATGGCATGTTGGGATCGGTGTACCAGTCGCCGTTTCCGTTCCGCGCACGTTGATGGAAGACGATCAGCTGGGTGTCGAGAGCGTTGCGCAGCACGATCTCGAACGATCCCAGCGTCTCGTGCCAGACACCGGCGACAAGCTGATTCCACTCGTACAACCGTTCTCCGGCCGCGTCCGAACCAGCGATCTGTGCGTAGCGGTCGAACCGACCCGGGGACAGAAACCGCCGCAGGTCCGCAGCCGCCCATCCAGGCCCGGGAATCCTGAAGCTGGCCCCAGCCCCAAAGTAGCTCCGCGCTCAGGGTGATTCGTCTACCGTTGCCGGGCGTGCGTCAGGAGTGGTCGACCGAGGATTTGATCGGGTCGTGGACGCTGGTCGGTGAAGACTGGCGGCTGGTGGGCAATAAGTCGGGCGCGACCCGTCTCGGCTTCAGCCTGTTGCTGAAATTCTTCGAACTCGGGGGCTGATTCCCCACCGGGCCGGAGGAGTTACCGGCCGCCGCGGTGGCGTATATGGCCGATCAGGTCAAGGTCGCTCCAGCGCTGCTGGACACCTATCGCTGGAGCGGCAGCACGATCGAGTACCACCGGGCGCACGTGCGGGATGCGTTCGGCTTCCGGGAATCGTCACGCAGCGACGAGGACAAGCTTGCGTCGTGGCTGACGGCGGAGGTGTGCCCGGTCGAGCTGCGCGACGAGCAACTGCGTCAGGCGCTGCTGGTACGCTGCCGGGCCGAGCGGATCGAACCACCCGGACGTATTGACCGGATCATCGGATCGGCTCGCACGACGTTCGAGAAGCGGTTCTGCGATCGCACCGTGTCGCGGCTGAGTGAGCTGTCGATCGACCGGCTGAACAACCTGGTCGCGATTGGTGCGGCTCCGTTGGCTAGTGGCCGGAATCTGTTGGCGGAGTTGAAGTCTGATCCAGGCAAGGTCAGTTTGGAGACGTTGCTGCGCGAGGTGGACAAGCTGGCGGCGGTGCGGGCGCTTGAGCTGCCACCGGATTTGTTCGGCGATACGAGTGAAAAGCTGGTCGACGCGTGGCGGGCACGAGCGGCGCGGTCGTTCCCGTCAGATCTGCGGGATATGCCCGAGCCGATCATGCTGACTTTGCTGGCGGCATTGTGCTGGGTGCGGTCGGCCGAGATCACCGACGCACTGGTGGATCTGCTGATCGAGCTGGTGCACAAGGTCAATACGCGGGCGGATCGGCGGGTGGAAAAGGAGCTGACCGAGGATCTGCGGCGGGTGCGGGGCAAGGAGAACATTCTGTTCCCGCTGGCCGAAGCGGCGGTCGATCATCCCGACGACATCGTGCGTGAGGCCCTGTATCCGGTGGTCGGGGAGAAGACGCTGCGGGAGTTGGTGAAAGAGGCGAAGGCCAACGACCAGGTGTTCCAGGCGCGGGTGCGCACGGTGCTGCGCAGCTCGTACTCGAATCACTATCGGCGGATGTTGCCGGCGTTGTTGGCGGCGTTGGATTTTCGGTGCAACAACACCGCCTACCGGCCGGTCATGGTGGCGATGGAGTTGCTGGCGCGCTACGCGAGCATCGACGGGAAGGTCCGCTTCTACGACAAACACGCGCTCGCCCCGCTCGATGGTGTGGTGCCGAAAGCGTGGCGGGAGGCGGTGGTCGATGAGAAGGGGCGCGTCGAGCGCATCCCATACGAGTTGTGTGTGTTGGTCGCGTTGCGGGACGCGATCCGAAGACGCGAGATCTATGTCGATAGCGGGAACCGGTGGCGCAACCCTGAAGATGATCTGCCCGGTGATTTCGACACCGCCCGTGAGGTGCACTACGCCGCGATCCGTCAGCCGCTGGATCCGACCGAGTTCATCGCGGGGTTGAAGCAGCGGATGAGCCAGGCCCTGGCCCGTCTCGATACCGGTCTGGCCCAGAACACTACCGGCGGTGTGCGATTGACGCGGCGGCGTGGTGAACAGTGGATCAGTGTGCCGAAGTTGGACAAACAGCCGGAGCCGGAGAACCTGGAGAAGATCAAGGCCGAGGTCGCCCGCCGCTGGGGCACCCTGAATCTCCTCGATGTGCTCAAGGACGCCGATTTTCTCACCGACTTCACCGCCGAGTTCACCTCGGTCGCCTCTCGTGAGGTGATCGACCGCGACACGTTGCGAAGACGGCTGCTGCTGGACCTGTTCGCGCTCGGGACGAACATGGGGATCCGGGCGATAGTGAACACCGGCGAGCATGAGGAGTCCGAGGCGGCGTTGCGGCATGTGCGTCGGCACTTCATCACTCGCGACAATCTGCGCCGCGCGACAACGAAACTGGTGAACGCCACGTTCGCGGCGCGGGATCCGAACTGGTGGGGCACCGGCACTGTGTGCGCGAGCGATTCGAAGAAGTTCGGCTCCTGGGAGTCGACCCTGATGACGCAATATCACCAGCGGTACGGCGGGTACGGGGTAATGATCTACTGGCACGTCGAACGCCGCAACGTCTGCATCTACTCCCAGCTCAAATCGTGCTCGAGCTCCGAGGTGGCGGCCATGATCGAAGGGCTGCTGCGGCACTGCACCGACGCCGAGATCGAAGCCAACTACGTCGACACCCACGGCGCATCGGTGGTCGGGTTCGCCTTCACCGAGCTGCTGGGGTTCAAGCTGTTGCCCAGGTTGAAGAACATCGGCTCGATCCGGTTGTACCGGCCCGACGACACGGCGGTGTACGGGGAGCTGGGTCCGGTGCTGACCCGCCCGATCCGGTGGGAGTTGATCGCGCAGCAGTACGACCAGATGGTCAAATACGCGACCGCGCTGCGCCTGGGCACCGCCGAGAGCGAGTCGATCCTGCGGCGGTTCACTCGCGGCGGCCCGAAACACCCCACCTATCAAGCCCTTGAAGAGTTGGGACGGGCGGTGCGCACGATCTTCGCCTGCGACTTCCTCGCGTCGGAAGAGCTCAGACGGGAGATCAACAGCGGGTTGCAGGTGGTGGAGAACTGGAACTCCGCCAACACCGTCGTGTTCTACGGCAAGGACTCCCAGCTCACCGGCGCCGACCGCGAACACGCCGAGGTCTCGATGCCGGCGCTGCACCTGCTGCAATCGGCGATGGTGCACATCAATACCCTTCTGCTCCAAGCCGTCCTGGAGAATCCGGAATTCCACGACCTGGTCGGCGACAACGAGCGCCGGGCGATGTCGCCGTTGTTCTGGTCGAATATCAACCCTTATGGCCGATTCCGGCTCGACATGGACACACGCGCCTGGACCTGAGCCGAGAACGTGTTGCGGGCTAGAGAATTCCTGCACTTCGGAAGTGGCCGCAAAGCTGGACCAGCAGTGGACGCTATGTCACTGCAACGGGACGTCCGCAGTCAGCCGGTCCACGAGAAAGGCGAGGATCTCGTCGCGGGCCGCGGCGGTCGGCTCCCCCGCCGTATCGACCAGATGCGCGGTGACCACACTGTGCGGGCAGCCGACGATCTGCGAGAAAAACGGCGGCGGAGAGGGATTCGCCGCGTCGGCGGGCAGCACTCGCGGCTCGAAACGCGGACCCAGCGCTGCGGCGTAGGCGGCGAAACGCTGCGCGGTGCAGAAGCGGTCGCCCTCGAAGCGATAGGCGCGCACCACGAGATCATCGCGATCGAGTCGCTCCCGCACGGCCGCGAGCTCACCGGGCGAAATCTCCAGTCCGCCAGGATCATCCAGTGGCAGCGACGGCTGGCACAGCACCGGCGCCAGCATCGCGGGCTCGAGCATCATGGTGAGCGCGAAATTCCCGGTGAAGCACATACCCAGCGCGCCGACGCCGAGACCGCCGCATTCGCGATGGGCCAGGGCTGCCAGCGCACGCAGCCACACCGCGACCGGGCTGGACTTGCCCGCGCCGAAGGCCCGGAATTCCGCGCTGACACAGGCTCGTTTGAAGACTTCCACGCCGGCCTCTGCCTCCGGATAGGCACCGTCGCGGCCGAACAGTGACGGCAGGTAGACGGTGAGCCCGGCGTCGCGCACCCAGCGGGCGAAGCGAGCCACATCGGGACTGATGCCGGGCATTTCCGCCATGACGATGACCGCCGGTCCGGTGCCGCTGACGTACACCGTGCGGGCTACTCCGTCGAGCGTGATCGACCGGGGTGCGAAATCGGCGAGGTCGTCGTCGAGAGAATCCTGCGGGAGAGATTGCTGCACACCCCAAACCCTGCCGCAGCAGGTCAGCACACCGCCATTGGCAAGATCGCCACTCTTCGGTCTAGTCTCGCCACATGATTACCCACCTTGCGCTGGACGGTGTGCTCGAAGGTGCACTCGGCCTCGGTATCGACATCGTCGACACGGCAGCCGGGATCGCCGGTGACACGACGGGCGGGCGGCTGCGGCAGCGCGTCGCATCACTCGATGGGCTGCCGGTCCGATCCAGCGGTGGGCGGCTGATCAGCGTCGATACCGAAACCCCGCTCGGCGCGGCGGAGTTCGAACCCGGCGATATTCTGGTGCTGCCGGGGCCGTCCGCGTCCAGCGAAGCGCGTGTCGCGGAACTGCTGACCCGACCCCAGACCATGCAGGCCGTCGAAATCATCCGGCGTGCCGCTGATTCCGGCGCTACGGTAGCTGCCTCCTGCTCGGCTGTCTTCGTGCTCGCGGCCTCGGGGCTGCTGTCGGGCCGGGCCGCCACCACTACTTGGTGGCTGGCGCCGCTGTTGGCCCGCCGCTTCCCCGATGTCACCGTGCACTCCGATCGCATGGTGGTCGACAGCGGCGCAATACTCACCGCCGGTGCGGCTTTCGCCCACACAGATCTGCTGCTGGCGCTGGTCGCCCGCCTCGGCAGCGGTGCACTGGCCGAGCAGGTGGCTCACTACCTGGTGCTCGATGCCCGCATGTCGCAGTCGCGCTACATGGTGCTCGAGCATCTACGGGCCACCGACCCGGTGCTACGCGCCGTGCAACAGCACGTGCACGCCAATCTGCACCGGCAACTATCGCTGGACGAATTGGCCAGTGTCGCAGCGGTTTCTCCGCGCACTCTGACCCGCCGCATCCGCGACCGCGTCGGCGTCTCACCCACCCAGTACGTTCATCGCCTCCGGGTCGGGCAGGCGGCCACCCTACTCACGACCACGCGCGAGCCCGTCGACGTGATCGCGGGCGCGGTGGGTTACGCCGATCCGGCGGCCTTCCGACGCATCTACCGCAGGCACACCGGCGAGACACCGACCGCCACCCGCACCCGCGCGGCCGAATCGACCTAATAGGAGTGCCGTTAACGGTCGTGTCACCTGGTACATGAAGCCCTGTTCAGCCAGGTAGCCACCGCGATCACTGTTCTTGTTCGGTCGCCAGCGTGAGGTAGCGGTGCAGTGATGTCTTCGAGATGCCGGTCTTGCTCGTGATTTCACCGAGGCTGTTTCCTTGTTCGCGGAGCAGCCGGGCATAGTCGATCTTGCCGTCAGGCCAGGCGGTGGGTCGGCCGATGTGGCGGCCCTTGGATTCGGCGACGTTGCGGGCGTGGGCGGCGCGTTCGGCGGTGAAGGTGCGTTCCATCTCCGCGAACAGGGCGAGCAGCAGGAACGCGATGCGGGCCATGCCTTCGTCGGCGGTGTTGATCGGGATGGGGTCGGCCAGCGTGCGCACACCGATTCCCTTTTTGCTGAGGTCGTGGACGAGGTTCAGTACCTCGCGCAGGTTCCGGCCGAGCCGGTCGAGTGTGTAGGCCACGATGGTGTCGCCGGGGCGTGCGTATTCGAGCAGTTTGGCCAGTCCGGGCCGGTCGACGGCCGCCCCGGTCTTTTTGTCGAGGTAGATCCGCTCATCTGGCAGGCCTGCGGCGGTGAGGGCGTCGAGTTGGCGTTCCAGGCTTTGCTTGGTGGTCGAGACTCGGGCGTAGCCGAGTTCGAGTCCGCCGACCGGATGCTGTGGCGCGTTCGCCACACCCGAAATGTACCGGAATTCGCTGCCGTACATGCCTTTCGGAACATCTTCGGTGGAACGATTTCCGGAACGAATGCCGTTCCGGTTCGCCCTGGTGTCCGATCACCGACCGCGGCGTGTTCGGCGCGACGTCGGGTTGTTCCACTTCCAAGGAAGCGGAACAGATAGCCAACCCGGCTACCGTCCAGGACAAACGGACCTGGATGGCTCTCCGGCCAAGCCGGAACCTCAGCTTCAGGCGGCCTTACTTTGGGGCTGGGGCCAGCTTCAGGATTCCGGGGCCAACCCGGATCGTCGCGGGTCTGGGCGCGCCCGCACTGTTCACCCTCATGTGGGCGCTGTTCGGTACCGGGACGACCGCGAGATTTCAGCCGTACGGCGGCTGGCGTCTGGCCCTCGAATTGTTGTGGTTCGGCGGTGGCGCGCTCGCCTGGTATCAGGTGGCCGGACCGATCGCCGGTGTCGGATTCTTCGCGATGTGGGCGATCACGGCCGCGGTGCGCGCCGGTGCGCAGGGTGGATTGATTGTCGATATCGGGCAGGCGGAAGTATTCCCGACAGCGCGTGACCGCCGCTAGATCCGTGCTGCTGCCGGCCGATCACACGGTAGGTCACGATCTCCATCCTCCGACGCCGATCACGAGGGCCCGATTCATATTGCTTCTCGGCAGGACAACATCCGGGCGCCGGTGCGTACGCACGGCGTCCCAGTCCGTGGCCGAGCGTTGCTGCAGCCGCTCGCGGCAACCACGCTCGTCGGTTCTTTTGCTCCCCGACCCACGTCATGACAGCTTCGGTCGTCCGGGGCTTCGACCCGAGGACCGTACGGCTCAGCGGCGGACCGGCAGGACGAGTTGGGCGCCGGTTACCGGGTGGTCGAGTACCTCGACGGGGTGTTGGTAAACGCGACTGAGCAGTTCGGTGGTGAGGACGGCGCGAGGCGGGCCATCGGCAGCGACACGGCCGGATTCCAGAACGGCGACACGATCGGCGTAGGCGGCGGCGATGCCGAGGTCGTGCAGGACGACGACAACGGCCGCGCCTTCATCGGCGCGGGTGGTTGCGAGGTTCAGCACGGCCTCTTGATGGCCGAGGTCCAGGGCGGCGGTGGGCTCGTCCAGAAGCAGGGTTGCGGTGTCCTGGGCGAGGACGCGGGCCAGCGCGACGCGCGCGCGTTCGCCGCCCGACAGTGTCGGAAACGACCGAGCCGCAAGGTGTTCCACGTCGGTGGCGGCCATGGCGGCGGCGATCTTCTCGTCGTCGAGCGCACGCAGCCGGGTGCGCACCCACGGCGCACGTCCCATGGCGACGACTTCGCGCGCGGTGAACGGGAACCCGACGGTGTGGCTCTGCGGGAGCACGGCGCGCCGGCGCGCCATATCGAGCGCAGACCAGTGGGCCAACGACCGCCCGTCGAGTTCGACCGCCCCTTCGGCCGGGGCGAGCTCGCCCGCGAGGGCGGCAAGCAACGTGGACTTGCCGGCACCGTTCGGGCCCACCAATGCGACGACCTGCCCGGCAACGACCTCGAAGTTCACCGCCTCGAGCACACGACGACTTCCCGATCCGGTGGCATCACGTCGATCGATGCTCACACCGACAGCGCGCAGCGTGACCGAATCCCGTTCGTGCGCTACCGGCAGCTCGTGCGTCCGCGCAAAAACCCCGCCGAGCCCGTGCCGCATGCCGCTCATGTGCCGCCCCCAATGACCACCTCGGCCACGCGGCCGGTTGTCGCAGGCGATTCATCCGTCCAGGCAAGGACCCCATCGAGACCGAAGGGCATGCCTGTCACACGGTGACTCCGGCCGCCACGTCGCCCAGCGCCGGATAACTGGTTTGATTGCGCGCTGCGCGGACCGAACCTGCGGGGACGTCCCGACACGACGCGGTCGCGCCGCTCAGTGCGGGAGAACATGTCCGAGTCCGCAGCAAGCAGCAGGGCCTGTCGGAACTGTTCCGACCGTGCCGCGCCATCGAAACTCCGGTCAGTGCTCTGGCGGCAGCCGCCACGCAACGACCACCAGCCGTTTACCGGCGCAGAAGCCGCGGCCGAGGTACGCGGGAAATGCGTCGATGAGCCGGTCATGCCCATCCTCCCGCGCGGGCGCGTGTTCGGCGCAGCAGCCAGAAGAAAAAGGGGCCGCCGATGAGGGAGGTGAGCATGCCGAGGGGGAGGTCAGCGTTATCGACGAGGGAGCGGGCGCCCACGTCGGCGGCGAGCAGGACCACCGCGCCGATGATGGCGCTCAAGGGGATCAGGACGCGGTGGGCGGGGCCGACGAGCATGCGGACCAGGTGCGGGACGATCAAGCCGACGAACAGGATGATGCCGGTGAAGGCGACGCCCGCGGTGGCCAGGATCGCGACGACCAGGATGACGTTGCGGCGCAAGCGTTCTACGTCGACACCCAGATGGCGGGCGGCGGACTCGCCGAGGGCCAGCAGGTCCAGGCGCGGTGCGATGAGGATCGCGGCGAGCACGCCGACAGCGGTGAGTGGCGCGACCACGCGCACCGAGGCCCAGGTGGCGCCGTTGAGACTGCCCAGTTGCCAGAACACGATCTGATCGCGGGCGGCGGGAGAAGCGACGAACAGCAGGAAGGCGATGAGGCCGCCTGCGAAGGCATTGATCGCGACGCCGGTGAGCACCAGGGTGACCACCTCGGTGCGCCCATTGGATCGGGCAAGCACATACACGAGCAGGGTGGTTGCCAGCCCCGCCACGAACGCCGCCGCCGCGACCGACCACGCGGCGACGAACGCGCCGCCGAACACGATCACGGTCCCCGCACCGACCGCGGCACCCGCCGACACTCCGATCACACCGGGCTCGGCGAGCGGATTGGCGAACACGCCCTGCAACAATGCACCCGCTGTCGCTAATGCCGCACCCACCAGCATCGCCAGCACCACCCGCGGGAAACGGACCTGCCACAACGTCACCTCACCGGCAGGATGGGCGGGCATCGGCCCCCAGTCCAGACCGATCCGATGCACCACACTGCCCGCCACCTCGGCGGGCGTGGTCGGCACCTGCCCGATCGCAGCGGAAGCCAGTGCGAGCAGAACCAGCACGGCCACCGCGACAACGAAGACGATCGCGGTGCGCGAACGGCCACGGGATTTCGGAGCAGTCGGCTGCGGGCTGTGCGGCATCGACCGATCGATCGAGGTGCTCCCCGACGTCGCTCCGCTCACCACAGCACCTCGCCTGTGCGTGCTGCCACCGGCCTCGGAGTCCCGTTCCTTCGAGACTCTGCGGCGATCCGGCCGGAATCTGTGCCGGTCTGCACCGCCTGGGACATGCCATTGCGGTCGCAGGCGATGGCTCTTCGACCCGACACCGCCCCGAACAGGTTCGTGCCGAACGGGTCGGTTGCCCGAACCGCCGGGGCGGTCGTTCCGATGAGGCTCGAACTCGTGCCGAATAGACCGGCTTCGATCCCGAATACACCAGAAGCTGCTTCGAACGGACCCGAGTCCGTTCCATCGACTACTTGCGCGCCGCCCGTGCTCATGCCGGTCGGGTGCCGTACACGGCCTCGCTCAGGGCTGCGATGACGCGGCCGGTGTTCGGGCCGAAGCTCAGCAGGACCGCGTCGGACATATCGACCACACGTCGGTTGCGGCCTGCGGGAGTTTGCGCGATGCCGGGGACCTTCTCCAATCCGTCGACGCCGCCGACCGAATGCAGGCCGTCGGTCATGACAAGCAGCACGTCGGGGGCGGCGCCGATCATGGCCTCGCTGGTGATCGCGACGAAGGGTTCCTTCAGTCCTGCCACGGCGCCCGCGTCCTTGGCACCCAATGCGGCGATGAGTGCATCCGCGCCGGAGCCGGGGCCAGCGAGCATGGTGATGGCGGTGCTGCGCAGGTAGAGGAAGGCGATGGTGAGGGGCTTGTCCTGCCTCGGGACGGCGGCGCTCGCAGCGGCGATCTCGTCGCGGGTGCGCTGGGCGAGAGCCTGCCCGCTGTCGGGAACGCCGAGGGCGCCTGCGACGGCCTCGATCTGGGGCACCACACCGTCCATCGTGCGTTGCGGGTCGAAGTACACGACGGTGACACCTGCCGCGCGCAACTGCTCGCGCACCGCGGGCGCGGCGCTGGTGCTGTCGGTGAGGAACACCGAAGGACGCAGCGCCAGAATTGATTCCACGTTCAGCGAACCGCTGCCGCCGGTCACGTTGGGCACGTTCTGCACCGCGGGGAACGAGGCAGCGGTACTGCGGCCGACGATTTTGGGACCCAGGCCCAACGCCCACACGATCTGCGCGAGGGTGCCGTAGCGGTCGGCGGCGATAATGCGGCTCGCGCTGGTGACGGTGACCTCGGAGCCGTCGAACGACCGCACCGTCGCAGGCAGGGTCGGGGTCGGTTCCGGCCCGATCGGCGTGGGGTCGAGATTCGCCAGCGTGGCAGTGCTCTGTCCCTGACGCCCGGAGGTCGTGGCATCGCTGCCGGTGCCGCACGCGGTGACCCCGACGAGGATGGCCAGCGCGAGGACGGCATAGACCGCACGCTCCCATCCACTTCGGACGCCGCCGATCGGTCGCGCCTGGACGGGCGCGGGCCCGGACAAGCACGCCGGAGAAGCTGAATGCCTCGACGTCACACACCTCATGCAGGCAAGGCTAACTTGCGTCATTCCGTGCGTGCACTGACGTCGTCCAGAGCGGCCGCGATGGCACGCGGCAGTTCGAGAGCCTCCGCGGCGAGCACACCGGTGAGCTGCCCGATGTCGCGGGCGCCGACGATCATGCTCGCGACGCCGGGGCGATCCCGAATCCACGCAAGCGCCACCGCGAGCGGCGAGGTGGCCAGGCCGTCGGCGGCGGTGACCAATGCGTCCACGACCCGGGTTGCGCGCTCGTCGAGCCGGTGGCGGATCTCGGCAGCGGTCGCCTCGTCGGCGCCCCGCGAATCGGCGGGCACACCGTCACGGTATTTACCGGTGAGGATGCCGCCCGCCAACGGGGCGGACGCGATCAGTCCGACGCCGTGGTGATCGGCCGCAGGCAGGAAAGAAACTTCGGAGCCGCGCGCCAGCAGCGAATACGGCGCCTGCGCGACGGAGATCGGCGCAATGGCGGCGAGACTGGCCAACTGCCAAGCGCCGAACCCGCGCACGCCCGCATACCGGACCCGCCCCGAGCGCACCGCGAATTCGAGGGTCGCCGCGACTTCGTCGAGCGGAGTCCGCGGATCCCAGGCGGCGACGTTCCAGATGTCGAGGTAGTCGGTGCCGAGCTCGAGCAGCGTCCGGTCGAGTTGACGCAGCAGGGTGCGCCGCGAGGTGTCCACCGTCGGGCGGGCCGGTTCCGGCTCGGGCACCGACGGACCTGCGGGTGCAGGCGAAATCCTCGGCAGCACACCGGCACAACCACTGAGCACCAGATCGTCACGCGAGACCAGGTCACCGAGCAGCTCGGCCAGGATCCGTTGCGCCGCACCGCCGCCGTAGGCGGGGGAGGTGTCCACCAGCGTGCCACCAGCATCGGTGAACGCCACCAGCTGCACGGCCGCTTCGTCGGAATCCGTATGCGAACCCCACGTGTGGGTCGCCAAACCGATCCGGGACACCCGTAGGCCACTGCGACCGACCGTACGCTGTTCCATCACCGTGTCCACGATTTCGTCACGGCGCCAAGCCTAGAGCGTGCGAGCGGATGCGGGCGGTCACGTGCACTGTGCGTCGCATTGCCGCTGTCACCGCGTGTCGCGGGCGCGACGGACCCGCGACGGATCGCAGCGCTGGTCACCGCCCCGACACCCGATCCTCGCTTCGACACTGTACTGTCGCTGCGTGATTGCGGCGGTGATCATGTCAGTGCGACCCGCCTGTGGACCAATTGCCCAGCCGGAACGGATATTTCGGGCAGAAGCGGAGGACGGTACGTGGTCGGCGAGTCCATGACCTGGGTGCAAGCGCTGATACTCGGGCTGGTGCAGGGGCTCACCGAGTTTCTGCCGATTTCCTCCTCGGCGCACCTGCGCATCGTGTCGGCGGTGTTCTTCGGCGACGACGCGGGCGCCTCGTTCACCGCGGTGACCCAGCTGGGCACCGAGGCCGCCGTGCTGGTGTACTTCGCCAAGGACATCTGGCGCATCGTGCGCGCCTGGTTCACCACCCTGGTGCGCAAGGTGTCCGGGCCCGCCAGGCAAACCGTGCCGCTCACCGACCAGGTCACCACCAAGTTTCCCATCATGCGACCCGGCGAGCCCCTGCTTCTCGACGAGGACGCGCAGCGCGAACTCGACTACCGCATCGGCTGGTATGTGATCATCGCGACCATCCCCATCGGCCTGCTCGGCTTCCTGCTCAAAGACCAGATCCGCACGGGAGCCCGAAACCTGTGGCTGGTGTCGTTCATGCTGATCGCGTTCGCACTGGTCATCGCCGCCGGTGAGTACTACGGTCGCAAGATCCGCCCGATCGAGCAGCTGACCACCCGCGACGGGCTCGTCATGGGTTTCGCTCAGTGCCTCGCGTTGATCCCGGGTGTGTCGCGCTCCGGTGCTACTGCCACGGCCGGTCTGTTCCTCGGGCTCGAGCGCGAGGCCGCGGTGCGGTTCTCGTTCCTGCTCGCCATTCCCGCGGTGACCGCGTCCGGCCTGTTCAGCCTGCCCGATGCGTTCGAACCGGCAGGAGAGGGACTCAATGCCAGCGGCCCACAGCTGCTCGTCGCCACGATCGTGGCGTTCGGTGTCGGCTACGCCTCGGTGGCGTGGCTGCTCAAGTTCGTCGCCAAGCACTCGCTGGACTGGTTCGTCGGCTACCGTATCGTGCTCGGGCTGACCATGATGGGCCTGCTGGCGGGCGGGGTGGTGTCGGCGACATGATTAGGCTGACCGCATGACGGTAATCCTGCTGCGACACGGTGTGTCGACTTCGAACACCGCCCGCACACTCGCGGGCCGCAGCCAAGGCGTCGATCTGACCGAGCGCGGCAACGAACAGGCCAGGGCGCTCGCCGTCCGCCTCGCCGCACTGCCGATCGAGCACATCGTGCACTCACCGCTACTGCGCTGCCAGCGCACGGTAGCGCCGCTGGCGGACAAACTCGACCTGGAACCGGAATATGACGACCGGCTGATCGAGGTCGACTACGGCGAATGGACCGGCAGGCCGTTGGCCGACCTGCTCACCGAACCACTGTGGAAGGTCGTGCAACAGCACGCCTCCGGCGCGGTGTTCCCAGGGGGCGAAGGGCTCGCGCAGGTGCAGGCCCGCGCGGTGGCCGCGATCCGCGAACTCGACCGGAAATTCGCCGAGCAGCACGGCCACGACGTGCTGTGGGTGGCGTGCTCGCACGGTGATGTGATCAAGTCGGTGCTCGCCGACGCGTTCGGCATCCATTTGGACGGATTTCAACGCATCGTGGTGGAGCCCGCGTCGATCAGCGTCGTCCGCTACACCCCGACGGCACCGTATGTCTGGCGTGTCAACGACACCGGGACCGACCTTTCCGCGCTGGCGGCGTCCAATATGCCACGCCCGGTGGCCGATTCCCGCGCCACGCAGGACGCCGAACCGGTCGACACCTCCGGTCCCGTTCCTGGCGGGGAGGTAGGCGATACCGGAAGTGCGGATAATGGGAATGCGGAGCGTCGAGATTCCTTGTAAACGAGTAGTCGGCGTGTTGAATGTCTGTGCGCCGCGGGTAGTCGATCAGGGTCACGTATCAGGAGGTGCATGTGTCACGCGCAATCCATGTATTCCGCACCCCCGATCGTTTCGTCGCCGGGACTGTCGGTGAGCCGGGCGATCGTTCGTTCTATTTGCAGGCCGTGCAGGAACCGCGCGTCGTCAGCGTGCTGCTGGAGAAGCAGCAGGTGAAGGTGCTCGCCGACCGCATGGGTCTGCTGTTGGACGAGGTCGCGCGGCGCTTCGGCGCCGAGGTGCCGCCGCAGGCCGACGACGTGGCCGATGTGGATCCGCTGGTGACGCCGGTCGATGCCGAATTCCGGGTCGGCACCATGGGCTTGGGCTGGGACGCCGACGCGGGAGCGGTGGTGGTGGAGCTGCTGGCGATCACCGAGACCGAAGTGGACGAGTCGGTGGTGCTCGATGACACCGAGGAGGGGCCGGACGCGGTGCGGGTGTTCCTGACCCCCATCCAGGCGCGCGAATTCGCGCTGCGCTCGACCCGTGTCATCGCCGCGGGGCGGCCGCCGTGCCCGCTGTGCGGCGAACCACTCTCGGCGCGCGGGCACATGTGTGTGCGAACCAACGGATACAAGCGCGGGGACATTTTCGGCGCCGCCGAGCTGGAGGAGTAGCCGGTGGCCGCGTGGCACACCGCCGAGCTGACGGTGATCGGCCGGGTAACCGTCGCAAGCAATGTCACCCTCGTCTGTGACGTGCCCGCGAGCACGGATCCCGACGGCGCGCCACTGCGGGTGGTGTACAAGCCCGTGCGCGGTGAGCAACCGCTGTGGGACTTCCCCGACGGCACCCTCGCGGGCCGCGAGGTGGCCTCGTATCTGATATCGGATGCGCTCGGCTGGGGTGTCATCCCGGAAACCATCCTGCGTGAGGGCCCCTACGGTCCCGGCATGGTGCAGCGCTGGGTGGAGGCCGTGGACAACCACACCGCACAGGGCAACCGACTCGACCTGATCGACCTGGTGCCCGCGGGCGCGGTCCCCGACGGCTTCTGCGAAGTTCTGCGCGCCCTCGACCCGGCAGGCAACGAGGTGTCGCTGATCCACGCCGACGATCCACGCCTGCAGCGGATGGCGGTGCTGGACCTATTGCTCAACAACGCCGACCGCAAGGGCGGGCACGCACTCGAAGGCACCGACGGTCAGGTCTACGGGGTCGACCACGGCATCTGCCTGCACAGCGATCACAAACTCCGTACCGTGCTGTGGGGATGGGCAGGCCGCGGCGTCGGCCAGGATCTGCTCGACGACATCACCGCGTTCGCGAAGGCGCTGCCCGGTCAGCTTGCCGACACTCTCGCCCCGCACCTCACCGACACCGAGATCGGGGCACTCGCCGATCGGACCCAGGAACTGCTGGACGACCCGGTGATGCCGGTGCCGCGCACCGCCCGCCCGATTCCCTGGCCCGCGTTCTGATCGGCAGGGTGCCCCTGGCAGGGCCTCCCTCCGGTGTCGCGTCGTGTACCAGCCTTGGCGCATGCGCTACCGACTGTTCGGCTCGACCGGCTTACGAATCTCTGAACTCGTCTTGGGCACAATGGGTTTCGATGACGCCGAGGAAAGTCGACGCATCATCGACGCTTATGCCGACGCGGGTGGCAATGTCCTGGACACCGCATCGGCCTACGGCGAAGGAGAGAGCCTGCTCGGTGCGGTGATCCAACGCCGCGACCGTTTCGCCCTCGGCACCAAGTACACGCGGGCGCGAACGGCCGCCGGGTCTCGGCGGCCGAACTCACTGCCTGCGACCGTGCCGCGGCCCAAGCCGTCGCGGAGGTCGCCGCCGAGTTGGGCGTGCGTCCCGCGCAGGTGGCGCTGGCTTGGCTTCGACACAAGTCGGCGGCGGTCGTGCCGATCATCAGCGTCAGCAGTGTCGCCCAGCTCTCCGACAATGTGGGCACGGCGCAGCTCACGCTGACCGACGACGCGGTGCGACGGCTGGAGGCCGCGGCCCCGTTCCAGCTCGGGTTCCCCGGAGATTTCATGGCCGAATGCGAGCCGCATCCCTTCGCATTCGGGGACAGGGTCGCGTCCATCGACGGGCGCTGATTGCGCTGTGGTCAGACGTTCGCACAGAGCCGGACATGTCGGCTCCTTCGATTTCGCACGCGGATTAGTTATGTGGATAATGTTATTCACATAACTAATCTGTCGAAGGGAACTCCATGGACTTCGAGCAAGCCGACGCTCTCAACCAGGCCATCCGCCTACTGAGCCTGCGCCACCGAGCCAGGGCTGCGGCGCTGCTGGCCCCACTCGGCCTGCACCCCGGGCAAGAGGCGCTCCTGCTCGAACTCACCCGGACGGGCCCGATGATTCAGGCGCAGCTCAGCGAGGCGCTCGGCTGCGAGCCACCCAGCGTCACGCTCATGGCCCGCAAGCTGGAATCCTCCGGCCACATCCGCCGCAAACCCGCTCCCTCCGACAAGCGCGCCAGCATCGTCGAACTCACAGACAGCGGCAAAGCGCTAGCCCACCAGGTCAAGCAGCTATGGTGCGCTCTGGCGGAAGAAACCGTGGCCGGCCTGCCCGCCGAGACAGTGGCAGAACTACCCGGCATCCTCCAGACCCTGACCGGCAACGTGGATGCCAGGCGCCCCCGCCACCCACATGGCCGCCGGCGCGGTCTAGTCGCGGAATCACGGCAGGCCGGGCACATTGATCAAGACATCGTGTCGACCGGTGATGACGAACCGAGGGCGCCGGGGTGGGTCCGCGAGCACGTAGAGCAGATCGCACGCACCGGCACGACCGACGGCGTCACGGTCAGTGGCCTGCCCACCGTGCTGATGACCTACCAGGGCGCCAAGACCGGCAAGCTTCGCAAGGCGCCGCTGATGCGTGTCGAACACGAGGGGTGCTACGCGGCTGTGGCGTCCAAGGGGGGCGCGCCGACCAACCCGCAGTGGTACGCCGGCCTGGTCGCCGAGCCGGTCATCGAGCTTCAGGACGGCGCGATGACCCTGGGGTACCGGGCGCGCGAGGTATTCGGGGACGAAAAGGCCCTCTGGTGGCGCCGGGCGGTGGACGCGTACCCGGACTACGCCGACTACCAGCGCAAGACCGATCGCCGGATCCCGGTCTTCGTGCTCGAACCAATCAGCGTGGGCACACCGGCCGGTGACGGCACCGGGGGCTAGTGCGGCGGGCTCCGGCACGGTCGAGGACGCATGTGGCTGTCACTGCCGCAACAGCTCAACCCAACAGCGGGCGCACTTTCTCGCCGACGAATCGAACGAACTCGACCGGGTTCGGGTCGTCGTCGGCGGGTTCGAACACGACGGTGTCCGCGCCTGCGGCCGCGTACCGGCGCACCGTGTCGGCGATGGAATCGGGGTCGCCGGCGATGCCCGCACCCTCTTGGAATCCGTTCTGCTCGGCCTTTGCCGCCAGACGACGGTCTGCGTCGGGTCCGGTGGCCGCGGCCAGGTACACGATCACCCGATGCGGTTCGGTTCGCCCGGCTTCGGCGCGTCCCTCATCGATCAGCGCCCGCGCCGCGCGCACACCGTCGGGAGCGGTGCGCGAGGTGAGGATGGTGCCATCGGCGAGCTCGCCGGACAGGCGCAGCGTCCGCGGGCCACTCGCGGCGGCCAGCATCGGTGCAGGCACAGTCGGCGGCCAATCCAGCGCGACCTCGTCCAGCTGCACATAGCGCCCGGCGGTGGTGACGGTTCGACCGGAAAGCAATCCGCGCAACGCGCCGAGCTGTTCACGTAGCAAGGTCATCGGTGATTCGACGCCGGCACCGACCTGCGCCATCCATTCCTGCACACCGTGCCCGAATCCCGGCAGGAACCGCCCGGGGTGCAGCCGCAGCAACGAAGCGACCTCCATGGCGGTCAGTGCGACATTGCGCAACGGCACCGGCATCACCCCGATCCCGACGCGCACCCGCTCGGTCCGCGCCAGCACCGTCGCGGCCGCCGCGACACCACCGCCCCAGAAGCAGTCCTCCCACAACCAGAGTTCGTCCAGCCCGCTCTCTTCCGCGGCATTGCCGACTGCGGCAAGATGTTCCGGAGGAATCCGGGGGAGCGCTACGGCACCGAGAACAGTCATCCGGCCACGGTATCCCCGAGCACCGACAGATGCGCTGGATCCGGCCCGCAACCATCGGGCCGCGCGGCCCTATCGGTGACTGCGAGATCGCGATTCGCCCGGTTCGCCGACATCGCAATTCGACACCGCATCGCATCGAACCAGCGAGACCGTAAATGTTGACATCCGCCGGTCACGACATTTGCGCAGGTCGAAACCCGCCATAAGGGTGTGCTACGTCGCTAATCAGGCGGGGCGAAGGCCGATGATCTCGACCACACCTTTACCCTCGAATCATGCAGTCCTGGTCCGATACCGCTCTTCCCACCATCCCCGGCGCAGGGCCACCGTTGCGGTTGTTCGACACCGCCGACCGACAGGTCCGGCCGGTCACCCCCGGCCCCACCGCCACCATGTACGTCTGTGGGATCACCCCTTACGACGCCACCCACCTCGGGCACGCGGCCACCTACCTCACCTTCGACCTGGTGAACCGGTTGTGGCGGGACGCGGGCCACACCGTGCACTACGTGCAGAACGTGACCGATGTCGACGACCCGCTGTTCGAGCGCGCCGCCCGCGACGGCTTGGACTGGCGTGCGCTGGGCACCCGCGAGATCGAGTTGTTCCGTGCGGACATGTCCGCGCTGCGGATCGTGCCGCCACGCGACTACATCGGCGCCATCGAGTCCGTCGACGAGGTCGTGGAACTGGTGCAGAAACTGCTGGCCTCGGGTGCGGCGTATGTCGTCGACGATGCCGAATTCCCCGACATCTACTTCCGCGCCGACGCCACCGAGCAGTTCGGCTACGAATCCGGCTACGACCGCGCCACCATGGAGCGACTGTTCGCCGAGCGCGGCGGCGACCCCGACCGACCGGGCAAGCGTGACACCATCGACGCACTGCTGTGGCGCGCCGCGCGCCCTGATGAACCGTCCTGGCCCGCTCCCTTCGGCGCGGGTCGTCCCGGCTGGCACATCGAGTGCGCAGCGATCGCGCTCAACCGCGTCGGACCCGAGTTCGACGTCCAGGGCGGCGGCAGCGACCTCATCTACCCCCACCACGAGTATTCCGCCGCGCACGCCGAAGCCCTCATTGCAGGCCGCCGCTTTGCCCGCCACTACGTGCACGCCGGTCTGATCGGCCTCGACGGCGAGAAGATGTCCAAGTCCAAGGGCAACCTCGTCCTGGTATCCAAGCTGCGCCGCGCGGGCACCGACCCTGCCGCGATCCGCCTCGGCCTGCTCGCCGGTCACTACCGCCAGGATCGCATGTGGACCGACACCGTCCTCGCGGAGGCCACCCAGCGCGTGGACCGGTGGCGGCGCGCGACGTCGCTGGCCGCAGGCCCCACCGCCGAGGACACCATCGCCCGCCTGCGCCAGCACCTCGCCGATGATCTTGATACCCCGAAAGCCTTGGCTGCCGTGGACAACTGGGCCGACCAGGCCCTCGGTTACGGCGGCGCGGACCGCGACGCCCCGGCCCTCGTCGCGACCGCGGTCGATGCGTTGCTGGGCGTGCGGCTCTAAAGCCTCGTGCCACCCGCCCGTTTTCTGACGAGTGGTAACAGCTAGTGCGCAGTGGTGGTCTGCCTCTCGCCGTCGACCGGCCCACCACCGCCCGAATCCGGCACTGCGACCTGGTTCGGTGTTGTCCACGCATGTCGGCGGCGGCAGGCTGCTCGGTGAGCAGGGCGGCGGGCGCTCAGCCAGTGGTCTGCCTTGCCGGCGCTGCGATTCCGTGATCTGGTACACACGTGTGCAACATTCATCCGCGCGTTCTGATCGGTCGGCACACCGCGCTCGGTGGCGCCTTCGATGCCCTCGCGCAGATCGCGGCCGGTCGTTTGGAAGCATCCACCGAGCCGGACGGCGAACGAACGGTCGTGGCGCGCAGGCGTTTCTTCGGCGCCGACATCATCGACGCGCAAACCGCAGCGGTGCGCGCCGACCGGGTGGTGTTGTCGTGGGTGGGATGCACAACTTTCGCGCTGGCAATCGGCGGATCGGTGTTCCTGCTCGACGCGTGGGTTCCTCGGTTCACCAGTTCGGGGTATGTGCCCGCCACTGCGCAGGACCTGGCCGACCTGCGCCCCGAGGCGATCTTCATCGGGCACGGACATTTCGATCACGCGGGTGACGCGGGCCGGATCGCGCAGGCTTGCGGCGCGGTCGTACACGGCACCGCCGAGCACTGTGCCGCTATTCGCGCGCAAGTGTCGGACCCGTCGTTCCCGACCTCCGAGCTCGGCGACGCCGAGACCCTGATCGGTGCACGTCACGAATTCACTGTCGGCGACGTTGCGGTGACTGCCGTCCGTCACCTGCATTCGGCCCCGACCGCCCCGGACCGCAGCGATCCGGCGTCACCGTTCTTCCCGGCGCCGGATATACGCCCGATCATGCGGCACCCACCGTCGCTCGCAGGCGTCCTGCAGAACCTGCCGCGACTGCGCGATCCCGAAGGCGGTGTCCTGCTCTACCAGTTCCGGGTTCCCGGATTCACACTCACCTGGCACGACTCAGCGGGCCCGCTGAGCGAGAAAGCCCCGCACGTGTTCGACGTTCTGGCCGGCCTTGCCCCCACCGACGTCCAGATCGGTGCCGTCCAGGGCTACAACCAGATCACCAACGGCCTACGGGACCCCCGCCGCTACATCGAATCCCTCGGCCCGAACCTCTTCGTCCCCAGCCACCACGACAACTGGCTCCCCGGTTTCACCAGCCCCGCCGCCCGCTACGACACCCCACTGCGCACGGAACTGGCCCGCCTCACCCCCGCATGGCGCCCGGAATTGCGCACCATGCACGACCCGGCCGACTACCTCAGCCCGCAGCGACTGACCTTCTCGCTGTAGACCTTTCCCACCCCGACCGAATCGGTGCTGCCGAGCAGGACATGACTGCGGCAATCACCGAGAGGGCAACAGCTCGATGTTGTCGACATGCGTCCCGACCTAGGATTTCCCGTGTGAGTAGCCGAGACAAAGTGCACGAATTCGAAGTTTTGGCTGATCACACGCAGTTCTGCACCTTCTCTTTGCGGTAGAACTGTGGCCGTTGGACGAGCCCACCGAACTACGAGTGATCGAACAGGGCCCGTAGACCTCCAGCCTGACAACGCGAGGCCGCATATGCTGCCAACCCTCTGCATCCCCGGCCGGCAATAGACGTTGTCCATACCCAGGTCCGTAGCGTCTCAGTCGGCCAGTAACAATCCGCCCGCTGGATGCGTGGGCCGGGTGCAGGCGGATAGTGATCCTGCTCGCAGCTGCGCGCCCGCGAAACCACCCACACACCACCGCGCCTGTTCACAGTGGCACCGAGGTGATCCGAGGGATCACTGAACATGATGCAGCACAGGGTGTTTCATAGTCGAGAGGCTCTCGCGACCGCGCTCGAGCGGGTAGACCTGCTGCTGGTCGGCGACCACCAAACCCGCTATCCCGCAGACAGTTCCACCGACTCGGCAGGCTCGTGCACCGTCGCCTCGGGCTCGGCGGCATAGAGCTGCTCGATGGCCGCCGCGTATTTCGTGGCGATCGGCTTGCGGCGCAACTTCATCGTCAGGGTGACCTCGTCGCCGCCGGGTTCCCAGAACGTTGGCAGGATGGTGAAGCGTTTGATCTGTTCGACGCGCGACAGCTGCGCGTTGCCTGCGGCGACGCCGCGCGCAATCTCGGCGATCACGCCGGGATCGGCGGCGAGTGTGGCGGGGGAGGCGTCGGGCAGTCCGTGCTGCGCGGCATACGGTTGGGCGGATTCGGCGTCCAGCACGATCAGTGCAGTGTTGAACGGTCGCGCGTCGCCGATGGTGGCGAGCGCACCGACCAGTGGCGCGGCGGCTTTGATCGCGTTCTCGATGTTGGCCGGGGACATGTTCTTTCCCGCGGAGTTGATGATCAGTTCCTTCTTACGGTCCACCACCCGCAGGTATCCGTCGGCGTCGATGGTGAGGATGTCACCGGTGTGCAGCCAGCCCTCGGCGTCGATGGCTTCCGTGGTCTTCTCCGGCTCCTTGCGATAACGACGCATCACCAGGGGACCGCGGATCAGGAATTCGCCGTCCTCAGCGATAGTGGACTCCATGCCGGGCAGCAACCGACCGACCGTGCCCAGGCGCGCCTGCGCCGGCGGGCTGGCGCTGGCCACGCACGTCAGCTCGGACATGCCCCAGATCTCGGAGATGGGGATGCCGAGGCCTGCGAAGAACCCGAGGGTCTCCGGCGGGATCGGCGCCGCACCCGAAATCGCCCACTTCACCTGGTCCAGACCGAGTTTCGCGCGCAGCTTCGACAGCACCGCTGCATCGGCCTTCGCCCATTCCGCCGCCAGCTCCGCCTCGACCGGTCGTCCGTCCAGCTGTGCGGCCGCCTTGCGCGCTGCCACCTTCAGTGCCCACTGCAAAGCGGCGCGGGTGGCGTCGTCGGGTTCGTTGGCGACCGAGAATTCGACCGCGGCCTTGAGCTTTTCCCACACTCGCGGCACCGCACCCCAGATTGTCGGATGTACGTCCAATAATGCGGCGGGCAGCAACGCCCGGTCCGGCACGACGGTGATCTGGGTTCCGAAGTACTCCTGCAAATACAGCGCGGTCATCCGGTCGGCCATGTGTGCGCTGGGCAGGAAGGAGGTTTGGCGGTCGCCGAATTCGACCGGCAGCACCGCGTTGAAGGCGTGCGCCTCGGCATGCAGGTTCGCGTGGGTGATCTCGACGCCCTTGGGGTTTCCGGTGGTACCAGAGGTGTAGACCAATGTCGCGACGTCCTGAGGCTGCACGGCTTGCCAAGTCGCTTCGAAGTCGAAATCGGTGCGGCCCTTGGCTTTGAGTTCGGCGACGCTGATGGTTCCCGCATGCTCTGCATCGACGCACACGATGGTCTCGATCGGCACCCCGCACGACCGCACCCGGTCGACGTACTGTTCCTCGCAGATCACCACCCGGTTCTCGGCATTGGTGAACACATAGCTCAACTGCTCGGGAGCCAGGGTGTTGTACACCGAGAACGATGTCGCGCCGGTGTGCTGGGCGCCCACTTCCAGCGGATAGAACTCGACCCGGTTGGCCATCATCAGCGCGACGGTGTCGCCACGGCCGATCCCGAGGGCGTTGAGCCCGGCGGCGATGTGCCTGACCTGATCGGCGTATTCACGCCAGGTCAGGCTCTGTCCGCCTCCGATGGAGCGAACCGCGACCGCCTCGGGGTCGATCGCGGCGATGCGCTGGAACGCAGCACACGTAGTGTTCGGTTGATTCATCCCACAATCTCAATCACGTCGCCCGGCTTTGCTGTTCACGACGTTAGGGTGCGAGCCGAGCGGCGTGGGACGTTTCGCACTATTTAGCTGCTCAGACGCCACAGCGAGGTGATCTCCGCCACGCGAGCGGTATGCAGGGGATCGGTGGGCTCCAGCGGCCGGGTGTGGCGCGGCCGGGTGTCGAGGCGGTCGAGGACCCGCAGGCCCGCCGCGGCGATGGCGTCGGTCAGGTCGTTGCGGGTCCTCAGTCCGAGGTGCTCGGCCAGGTCCGACAGGATCAGCCAGCCTTCGCCGCCGGGCGCCAGATGGGCGGTGAGCCCGTCGAGAAATCCGTGCAGCATGGCGCTGTCGGGATCGTAGACCCCCTGTTCGACGGCGGCGGTGGGCCGCGCCGGCAGCCACGGCGGGTTGCACACGATCAGGTCGGCACGACCGTGCGGGAACAGGTCGGGCCCGATCACCTCGACACGACCGGCGAGCTCGAGCCGGTCGATGTTGTCGCGAGCGCAGACCAGTGCGCGCGGGTTGATGTCGGTGGCCACGACCCGCCCGATGCCGCGACGGGCCAGCACCGCTGCCAGCACCCCGGTTCCGGTGCCGAGGTCGAACGCGGTGCGGTCACCGCCGCCCGACAGTGGCGCCCGCGCAACGAGATCGACGTATTCGCCACGGACGGGAGAGAAAACCCCGTAGTGCGGGTGGATGCGCGCACCCAGCGCAGGCACCTCCACGCCTTTGGCCCGCCACTGCTGCGCACCGATGGCGCCGAGCAACTCGGTGAACGCAACGACCATCGGTTCGCCGGGCGACCCATAGGTTTCGGCGCACACCCGCCGCAGATCGGGCGCTCGACGCAACTCGAGGGTGTGGTCTGCGGACAGCTCGACGACCAGTTTCCCCAGCACCCGCGCGCGGTGGCCGCGGGCCCTGCGGTACAGGTGAAACGATTCCGCAACGCTGTCGCCCCGTGGCAGCGTGATGCGGTCGATGCGGCGACGCAGTGCCTGCAACAACTGGCGCGCTTGCTGAAAATCGCCCCGCCACAACAGCGCGGTGCCTTCACACGCCAGCCGGTAGGCGGTGTCGGCGCGCAAGGTGTCGTCGGCGACGACGACATGTCGCGGCATCGGTGCTGCGCTCTCGGAATGCCAGCGCGCGCTGCGGTCGGTGTCGGCTTCGGTCCAGTGCATGGTGGGCACGGGGGTGCTCCTCGTGATCGAACGTGCATGGGCACGGAGAGCACTTCGACCAGGAGGGAGAACAGCCGGTGTCGGACCCGGGAGGCGGGGTCGGAACGGGGAGGGCTAGCGGTCCTGCGTCGAAGCGCGAGCGAAGGAGTCGCCGAGGACCATGCCGAGCGTCACGAGAAGCCCTTCCACTGAGATACCCCACAAGACTCCCACACCGCGCGGGGTGTCGGAGGTCGGGGTCCGGGACAAGAGCCGGCAGCGGCTGCCGGCGTCGCGATCGATGAGCGGCAGGGCCGCTGCTGGAGGCCTGAAATGCCGTGGCGCCGGGGCGGGTTCGGCGAGGATCGCCCTGCCCGAGCTCAGGCAGACACTGTCGCGTTCATGGCGCAGGTGAAGGCGACGATAGCCGGATGGCGGTCAGCGCCTACGCGGAAGGCGATTCTGGTATGGCGTGCGATCGGGAGTTCGGTGAGGATCACTTCGGCCGGCGGGTGAGCGGCACTCAGTTCGGGAACCAGTGCGACGCCCTGTCCGGCGGCGACAAAGGCCAGCGCCGTGGCGAATTCGTCGATCTGGTGGCGAATGTGCGGGAGAAAGCCCGCAGCTCGGCAGGCGCGGATGGTCATGGTGTGGCAGCGGGTGCCGGTGGTGGCCACGATCCACGGCTCGTCACGGCAGGTGGCGAGCATCCCGCCGGGAGTGGCGGCGCGGGGCGTGGTCGAGGCGAGGAACATTGTCTCGCGGTAGAGGGGCTGGGTGCGAACTCCGGTTTCGGGTGGGAACGGCACCAGGTCGTAGTCGTGCACGAGTGCCACATCCAGCTCGCCGGCGCGCAGCGCGTCCGAAACCAGCGCTGGATCGAGCTCTGCCACCTGGGGTTCGAGGCCGGGATGGTCCGCGGCCAGCGTGTTCAGGGCCGCGGGGATGAAAGCCTGTGTGGCGGAAGGGAAAGCGCCGATCCGCAGTGGACCGGTCAGCCCCGCCTCAGTGTTGGCCAGATCGGCTTCGGCCTCTTCGAGCCGGGCCAGCACGGCTTCGGTGTGCCCGACGAGGGTGTGACCGGCCGGGGTGAGGGTCACCCGTCGACCTGTGCGCTGCAATAACGCCACGCCCGCTTCCCGCTCCAGCGCGCTCAGTTGCTGTGAGACCGCGGAGGGTGTGAAGGCCATGGCTTCGGCGACGGCCGCGATCGTCCCACGCCGCGCCAGTTCCCGCAGCAGTCGCAGGCGTCGAACATCGAGCATCAGCTGAGCTTACGCTCGAAGCCACAAATGCGAACTAGACCTGCGGTTATCCGCCGGACAAGCTGGACGTATGGCTCAGCACGAACCTCTGCAGGGGATATTCGTCCCGCTCGTCACCCCTTTCACCGCCATGGGAGAAGTCGCGGTGGAGGCCCTGGAATCCTTGGCTCACCGTGTCCTCGACGAGGGCGCGACCGGACTGGTCGCGCTCGGCACCACCGGCGAACCCGCCACCCTCGACGCCGACGAAAAGCACACTGTCCTTGCGGTGTGCGCCGAGGTCTGCCGCACCCGCAACGCACCACTGATCCTCGGTACCGGCGACAACAACACCCGCGCCAGCACCGCCGCGCTCGAGGCTCTCGAATCCCATCCCGAAATCACCGCGGCCCTGGTCCCGGTGCCCTACTACACGCGCCCGTCGGAAGCCGGTGTCCGCGCACACTTCACCCAGCTCGCGGCGGCCAGCCCGATCCCCGTGATCATCTACCACATCCCTTACCGCACAGCCCGATCCGTCAGCGCCGACACTCTGCGCGAATTGGGGCGCCTGCCCGGCATCGTCGCGGTGAAATACGCGACCGGTGGCATCGACGTCGATACCGTCGACCTACTCGGCGAGCTGCCCGAAGACTTCGCCGTCCTCGCAGGCGACGACCAGTTCCTGTTCCCCTTGATCGCCCTCGGCGCCACCGGCGGCATCCTCGCCTCCGCACAACTGACCACCGCACCCTTCGTCGCCCTGATCTCCACCTGGCGCAATGGAAACCATGCCCAAGCCCGCGCACTGGGAGCCGCACTGGCGAAAATGTCCGCCGCCGCCTTCGGCGAACCCAACCCGACGGTGATCAAGGCGGTCCTGCACGCCCAGGGCCGAATCCCCACTCCCGATGTCCGCCTGCCCCTGCTCCCTGCCGGACCGGACTCGCTCGCCCAGGTCATGCAACATCTCGCAGCCATTGCCGACATACCGATCCCCGATCGCGACCCGGTAGTCACGTCATCGAGTGGCGCGTGACCGGGTGCGCCACCAGCATGTTGGCACGACCATGTGCCACTCACCGCGGGGCCCGGGCCGGCGGGCGTGGTCAGGAAGCTGGATAAGAGCGCGCGTGTCATACAGTTTGCCGTCGAGGTGGATAGCGATCGACACACCGAGGAGCACGCTCCGAAGAACGCGCGGGCCAGCTGGTGCTTACCGAACCGCAGCGCTTCAGCCCGCAACGCTACCGACCCTTCGCACGCACCCTGCTCAACCAGCTGACGCCACCGCCGGCATGACAGTGCCCGCACCACCGCACCAGCTGAAACAGCTCAGTCCGCAGACTCATACACCGCCCGAACACCCGCCCCCGCATGACTATTCGCGTCGATCCGGTCACCCATCACTCCGCCCCCACCACGACATCCACCGAGGTGCGACCCCGCTACCGGCCCATCCAGGTGTCGATCCGTTCCAGGGCACCAGGAGTGAAGGCGCAGGTGATGTGATCGCACGGAAGCACCGTGAGCGACACGTCGGCCCCCGCGTTCTGCCAGGTCTGCTGCAGCGCCCGTGCGCCCGCGACCGGGATCCACGCGTCCAGCAGGCCGTGCCACAGGTAGATCGGCATGGTCGGTGTCGCGCCACCGGCTTTCGTCTCGCGGTAGACGCGGCGCACGAGATCGGTGTCGTAGGGGTCGACCTCCGTCAGCGAGCGCAACGGCACCGGCGCGACACCGAGCACCGCGGCACTCGTGCAGAGGTTCTTGTTCTGCTGCGCAGTCGACACGCCGACATCGTTGAGCAGGTCGAAGGCGCCGGGTGTCACGCGGGCCACGCCGAGTGCCGCCATCAGGTACAGCACCGAGGCCGGCGGTTTGCCGTCCATGGTCTTGCGCAGCAAGCTCAGATCCGCGGGCGTGCCACCCGCCGCGGCCCCCAGCATTCTCAGCTCGGGTGCGTAGGTGGGCTGCATTTGCGCGGCCCACACCGTCGCAATCGCGCCACCGCTGTAGCCGATCATCGCGGTCGGACTGCCCGCCAGCCCAGCGGACGGGAAGGCGAGCGCGGCACGGAGCCCGTCGAGCACCTCCCGGCCCTGAGTGGGTCCGTGTGCGTAGGCCATCCGGGGGCCTTGATAGTCGGTCATCACGACTGCGTAACCGCTCGACAGCAATTGGCGGGTGATATCGGGCGTCTCGATGGACACCGCATGGGTCAGTTGATAGGACGGGTTACATTTCAGGCCGACACTGTCGATCGCGTAGTTGTTGCCGACAACCCTGCCGTTCCACGCCTTCGGTTTCATGATCGTGGTCAACGTGGCGATCGCCGCACCGTCGGCGGCGGTCGTCTTGAACCACACCTGCCACGCGTCGAAGCTCGAAGTCAAGGCCAGCGGCGGCAGGATCCGCACCGAGCGGCTCGACAGGATCGCCCCGTTGGGTAATCCGTCGGTGGCGAAATGCTGATCGAGATAGGCGTCACCGGTGGGGTCGGGGTCGAAACTCGACGCGTCGACAGAAGATTGGGCCGCGACAAGGGTCGATGTCGTGAACACGGTGAAGGCCAAAGCAATTGCGACGAAAATCGCGCGCCATGGCGGCCGGAGTTTGACCACGTTGCCTTTCCGTCGAAAGCTGCACCACCGGAGCTCCGCCCACCGCGCAAGGCTTGCTGCGCGCTGTCGATCGGGTACCGCTCCGGACTCCTTCCGCGCAGACGTTAGCCGACCGAAGTGCGAAGTTCGGTGATTTCGATGGTCGTGTGCGATCGGAGATATTTGCCGACGCGGTGCTGTACACGTCTGAGACAGTGTCCTAGATTCGCTAGGCATGAAGACCATCGAGCTCGACGCGCCCGACGGCACCATCGAGGCGATCCTGGCCCGCCCCACCGGCGCGGGGCCGTGGCCGGGCATTGTGGTGCTGCACGACGGAGTGGGTTTCAGCGCCGATCTGCGCAGCAATGTCGAGATGCTGGCCGACTACGGCTACCTCACGATCGCCCCGAATCTGTTCTCTCGCGGCCGAGTTCGCTGCATTCGCTCGGTCTTCCGCGCACTGTTGGTCACCGGCGACGGCCCGCCGGTGCGCGACATCCTCGCCGCGCGTGACCGCCTGCTGGTCGACGCCGACTGCACACGCAAAATCGCGGTCGTCGGCTTCTGCATGGGCGGTGGTTTCGCGTTGCTCACCGCTCCCCGGGGATTCGACGCGGCGGCGCCGTTCTATCCGGGCCTCTACGGCGACTATCACGCCCGGCTGGAGGGCGCGTGCCCGGTGGTGGCCAGCTACGCGGCACTCGACCCGTCACTGATCGGCGCACCCGCCGAACTCGACCGCGCACTGACCGAACTCGGCGTCGAACACGACATCAAGTCCTACCCCGGCACCACGCACGGCTTTGCCAATGTTCTCCTGGTCGAGCCACTGTTGCGCGTCACCGGCCTCGGCTACGACGAGGACGCCACCCGCGACGCCTGGCACCGCATCTTCGCCTTCTTCGACCGCCACCTCACCGCCGAAACCCCTGCCACCCAACCGGACCCGAACTAGCACCGAAGCAATACGGCACCGGGTGAGCGGAGTCGATGCGCACCCGCACTCGGATCTCGGTCGCCGATCGTCACCTGCGCTGCGGCTGGTCGGCCGATGCCGTGCCGTGCGAACCCGACCTCAGTAAGTGGTCCCATCGAATCGGTTCGCGCCGCCCAGAGCTCGCCACCACGATCGGACGGGGACCCGCCCGCAGCGGGACGGCGTCATTCGCCGTGCCACTGCGGTGCGCGCTTTTCGGCGAAGGCGCGAGGTCCCTCCTGGGCGTCCTTGCTGAGGAACACCCCCATCGCCTCCTGCATGCTCATCTCCCAGATGGGGGTTTCCCACTCGGAGCCGAAGTCGTTGACGCGGTGGATGATTCGTTTCGAGGCACGCACCGCCAGCGGCGCGTTGGCGGCGATGGTCTCGGCGAGTGCGATGGCGGTGGGCAGCACCTGGTCGGCGGGGACGACACGGTTGACCAAGCCCCAGGTAGCGGCCGCGGCGGCGTCGATGGGGGTGCCGGTCAGCGCCATTTCCAGCGCGATCTTGGGTGGGATCTGGCGCGGCAGCCGCAATAGTCCACCGGCGGCGGCGATGAGGCCGCGCTTGACCTCGGGCAGTGCGAGGGTGGCGTCCCGACTCATCACGGCCAGGTCGCTGGCCAGCACGATCTCGGTGCCGCCGCCGAGGGCAAAGCCGTTGACGGCGGCGATGAGTGGTTTATCGATGAAATGCTGGACGAGGCCGGCGAATCCGTATTCGGGGTGCTCGGGGTCGCCGATGCCGTTGCCGCGGGAGAGTTCTTTGAGATCCGCGCCCGCGCAGAACGCCCGGCCCGCGCCGGTGACGATGCCGACCCGCAACTGCGGGTCGGTGGCCAGTTCCTCGAGGGCCGCGCCGACAGCAACCGATAGTGCGGCGTTCACCGCGTTCATCGCCTCGGGTCTGTTCAGGGTGATGACGGCGATGTGGCCCCGGCGTTGCAGGGTGGCGGCCTCGCTCAACACGGTCTCCTCGAATGGTGCGCGCTGGATCAGCTGGGGGAAAACCTACTCCGACAATGGAATCGTCGAGGGCGACTCGGTGGTGAGCGCGGCGAGGGCGCCGGCGAACATGGTGTTCTTGATGGCGCCGAGGGTCCCGGAGTCCTTGCCGCCCAGGGGGGCCAGCAGTTCCAGCGCGGCGGCAGTCACCGCGCCCTCGGCAGCGGTCGCATCGACGATGTCGTGGGTTAGGGCGTCCGCACCGCCGAAGCGGCGACCGGTGGTCATCGAGGCGATGGCCGACTTCGGGGCGAGCTTGGCCTGGATGAGCGCGGCCATGCCGGGGGTGAACGGGATGCGGATGTCGACCTCGGGGAAGCAGAAGAAGCCGCGGTCGGCGCGCATCACGCGGTAGTCGTGGGCGATGGCCAGCATGGCGCCGGCACCGAAGGCGTGTCCGGGCAGCGCGGCAGCGGTCGGGATGGGCAGGGTGAGCACGCGCGCGAACAGCGCCTGCACCCGCCCGACATACCACTGGGTGCGTTCACCGTTGGCGATCAGCCAGTCCAGATCCAGGCCGTTGGAGTAGAACTTGCCGCCGGCGGTGGTCACCAGACCATGTGCGCCCTCGGCCAGCACGGTGTCGAGGTGGGCCTCGACGGCATCGAGGAAGTCGGGGGAGAAGCGGTTCTCGTCGCCGCCGAGGTCGAGGACGGCGATCTTGTCGTGGTAATCGAGGGTGGGCATGGTGATTCCTTTCGAGGGGCTTCGGGAAACGGGTCAGTGCGGGCCGACATCCAGGACCGCGCGCACCGCGGCGCGCAACTGGTGGCGGGCACGGGGATCGGTGAGCTGGTCACGGCGCAACAGGATGGCGGTGGGCAGGTCGACGAGGCAGGTGGTGATCACCTCGACCGCGCGGGCGTCGCCGCGATCCCACAGGGCGCGTGCGAGGCGGATCATCAACTCCACCAGGGTCCGGTCGCTACCTGCCAGTTCGGCAGCGAGCGCTTCGGGTACCCCGTCGCCGAGCAGTTCGTCACGGGACACCAAGTGCAGCAGCCTCGCGGATTCGGGGAACTGTTCGGCAAAGAGCACCGGGGCCTCGGCCGCGACGAGCACCGCTTCGATCGCCGCGGGCTGCGTCGCGGCGAGGTGGGTGTCGACCAGTTCGGTCTGCATGGCCAGAAACCGGTGCGCGGCGCGTAACCAGCTGCGCCCGAGCAGTTCCGCGCGCGAGCCGAAGGTGTGATAGATCGCACCGTTGGACACCCCGGTCGCCGCGGCGACCGCGCGGATGGTGACCGCCGCCGGGCCCGATTGCACCGCCAGCAACTGTGCGGCATCGAGCACGGTGTCGGGGTCGTGGGTCCGTGGGCGAGGCATACCGACCACTATAACAGAGCAACTGCTCTGTTATGATCTGCGCGAATCCTCCGGCGTCGACTCCCTGCATCGAAACCCCTGTTGCGCACTGCCGCTTCATGTTTCGGCTGGTCACGGATACTTTCCGGCGATGGGAGCCCCGCATCGTAGATTTCGTTACGCTCGCACGGGCCGGCAATACAATGCGGTACTGTTCGGTCCTCCCCCGCCTTGCCCGAACGACAGAACGGCGCACCGATGTCACGAGTGGTCACCAAGGAGCAGTATTTCGACACCGCTCTGGAGGTGCTCGCCGAACTCGGATTCAAAGGCCTCAACATCGGTGTGCTGTGCCGCCGCCTCGGAGTCACCAGTGGCTCGTTCTACCACCACTTCGGCAGCTGGCAAGGCTTCGTCGACGCGCTACTCGAGCACTGGGAGAACCGTCAGGTGCTCATCCTGCGCACACTGAACTTCAACCAGGGCAACCCCGACGACGACATCCGCGCCATGTCCGACCTCGCCTCGGGCCTGCACCATGCCGCCGAGGCCGCGATCCGCGCCTGGGCGGCCAACGACGAATCGGTCAACCTCGCGCTCAAGCGGGTCGACGAGTCGCGCCGCCGCACCGTGCACAAGGCCATCAAAGGCGTAGTCAGCGCCGAAGACACTGCCGCGGTGGTCACCTCGCTGGGCATGGCGATGCTGATCGGCTACCAGCAGATCGCCGCCAGCGGCGAGGACGTCTCACTGGACAAGCTGCTCACCGAATATGCTCGTCTGATCTACTCCCACGCCCGCCGCTGACCACTCAGCCCAGTAACTCGTCCACATAGCACCAGCGCCACGCCTCACCCGGCTCCACACTGCGCATCACCGGATGCGCGGTCGCCGCGTAATGCTTGCTGGCGTGGTTGCCGACCGAGGAATCACAGCACGCGATGTGCCCGCACGCCAGACACATCCGCAGATGCACCCACGTCAGGCCCTCGGCCAGACATTCCTGACATTCGTCGGGGGTACCGGGTTCGAGCACCAGCGGCGCGTCGCGCAGGTGCTCGCAATTGTCGGCCGCACCGGGCAGGGCGAGAGGTTCGACGTTTTCTTCCTCGGTTTCGTCGTATCGGTCGATGATCGACTCTTCCAAATCGAGCCTGGCCAGCACATGCTGCAGGATCGCGTAGTCCAGGGCGCCCGAATCCCGCACCCGCAGCACCGTTTCCCGTTCCGCGCGCAACATCTCCAGCCGCAGCCGCCGGTACTCCGCGGTCGGTGTCGCCTGCTCGGATTCCGCGCGCCCCAGCCGCTCCCACGCCGCATTGGTCTTCCAGGCGACCCGATCACGCAACGACTCGACCACCCCGGGCGGGGTGTCGGGGGTGATCCGGCGTTCGAGCTCCGCCAAGCCCGCCGCGGTGGCCTGCTGCAACAGGTTCGCCTTCTGCAAGGCGTCCTCCGCGCGACTGGGTCCACGCAGATGCAGCCACCGCACCAGCAACGGCAACGAGGTGCCCTGCACCAGCAGCGTGCCTGCGACGACGATGACCGCCAACAGTTTCAACACCGGCAGCTGCGGAGTGTCCTCGGGGAGCAACAACACCGCCGCGAGGGTGACCACACCCCGCATCCCCGCCCACGACACCACCGTCGCATAACTGAGCGGCACATCCGATCCGGCGCGTTTGATCCGATGGAACAGCAGCGCCCACGGATAGATCCACAACGGCCGCGCCAGCATCGCCGCCGCCAACACCGCCGCCGCAGCGATGATCAACTGGCCGTGGTCGAGCCCACTGCTCCACGCACCCTCGAGGATCGCCCGCATCTGCAGGCCCACGATCAGGAACACCGAGCTCTCCAGAATGAACTGGATGGTCCGCCAATTGGTGCGCTCGGCAATGCGCGAGGCCGCGCTCTGCCACACCGGCGCACCATGCCCGAGGATCATCCCGCAGGTGACCACCGCGATCACCCCCGAAGCGTGGATGCCCTCAGCCGGCAGATACGCGATGAACGGCGCGAGAAACGACAACGAGGTGTCCAGCACGGGATCGGTGATCCGGCGGCGCAGCATCGCCAGCAGATACGCCACCGCGATCCCCACCGCGGCGCCACCGCCCGCGGCGAGCAAAAAGTCGCCGCCCGCCTTCCATACTGTCACCGTTCCCGCCGACGCCGCGATCGCGGTGCGCACCGCCACCAGCGCGGTCGCGTCGTTGAACATCGATTCGTCCTCGAGGACGGTCACGATCCGCCGCGGCATCCCGATCCGGCGCGCCACCGCGGTCGCCGCGACCGCATCCGGTGGCGCCACCACCGCCCCCAGGGCCACCGCGACCGCGAAGGGCACCGGCAACAGCCACCACACCACCGCGGCCACCATGAAAGTGCTGAACAGCACCAAACCCACCGACAGCGATGCGATGGTGCGCGCGTTGGCCCGGAAATCTATCAGTGAGGTCCGAATCGCCGCGGTGTACAGCAGCGGCGGCAGCAAGCCCAGCAAAATGATCTCCGGATGCGGATGCACCTGCGGGACGAAAGGCAGATACGACGCCGCGACCCCGGCCAGCGTCAACACCAGCGGTTCGGAGATTCCGAACCGCCGCGCCAACGCTGCCAGCGACACTGCCGACGCAACGAGAACAACGAGGCCGAACGCGACATCCACTGTGGCATTCTCGCAGAGCAAACGACCGGCGCGAACCGACCGCACAGTACATGACATGAACTCTGGGGGTGGTTCGGCGGAATCGCTGTGGCGCCCGCGTTCGCGCGCAATGCTTGTCGACACAAATGGAGGAGGTTGATATGGAGGAGTTTGCGCTCTGGCGAGCCAGCGGACGGCGCCACACCCACCGCGGTCACCAGATCTTCTGGCGCGACGGCGGAGCAGGTGCGGACGGCACGCTGCTGTGTATTCACGGATTTCCCACCGCATCCTGGGATTGGCACGCGGTGTGGCCGGGTCTGTGCGCGCGATTCGCGCGCGTGATCGCACCGGACATGATCGGATTCGGCTGGTCGGCGAAACCGCTCAACTACCGCTACGCGATCGCCGATCAGGCCGACCTGCACGAGAACCTGCTGCGCGAGCAGGGCATCGGGCGAGTCCACATCCTCGCCCACGACTACGGCGACACCGTCGCCCAGGAGTTGCTGGCCCGCGACAGTCGCCGCCGCGCCGAGGGCGACGACTCGCTGGTGATCGAATCGGTGTGCCTGCTCAACGGCGGACTGTTCCCGGAAACCCATCGAGCCCGTCTGATCCAGCGACTGCTGGCCGGTCCGCTCGGCCCGCTGATCGGCATTCTCGGCACCGAGCGCACCTTCGCGCGCAGCCTCGCGGCCGTCTTCGGGCCCCGCACCAAACCCAGCGAGGAGCAGATGCGTCAGTTCTGGCTACTGTGGTGCAGCAAGCACGGTAAACGCAACGGCCACAAGCTCATTCGCTACATGAGCGAACGCAGGGCGAACCGGGCCCGCTGGGTCGGTGCACTACAGGAAACCACGGTGCCACTGCGACTGATCGACGGCCTGCGCGACCCGGTCTCCGGCGCGCACATGGTGGCGCGCTACCGCGAACTCGTCCCCGACCCCGATGTCGTCGAACTGCCCGAAGTCGGTCACTACCCGCAGCTGGAAGCCCCCGACGACACCCTCGCCGCCGTCCTGGACTTCCACAGCACGCGCGTGAAATAACGCCGCCACCCGCCATTATGGACTCTCTCACAGGATGGCGGGTATGGCCGCGGCACGCCGAACAGTCAGCGAACCCTCCGCCCGCCCGCGCACCTCGAACGCGCGGCGGCGCATGATCGACGGCGCGATCGAATCGCTGCGCATTCCCTCCGCTACCCGAGAAGGATCGGCGGGCCCAGCCCCACCGGAAGCGATCGGCCGGACACGGCAGCCCACCACGGCGACGCGCCACCGGCCCGACCGGCCGAGTCCAGGCGCTCGCCTCTGCCAGCGTCCTCCTCGGCCGCAAGAGCATTGAGAAATCCGGAGTCGGCGGCAGGACGATCTGCCGATTCGCACCATGCTTGCCCAAGACTCGCCACGCCGCATCGGGCGATCACCCTCGAGGGGGCTGTCGGATTCGAGGTTCCAGCGGCGTAGTACGGCGAGGACTTGGGGGCGAGGGCTTCGTTGTTCGATGACGTCCATGTCGGCGAGGGTGAGGCCCGCGCGGGTGAGGGCGTGCTCGGTCGCGGGGCCGATGCCCATGGTGCGTGGTGCGGCGCCCGCCGCCGCTCGAGACACCAGGCGGGCGACCACGGGTGAGCATGCGGTCGATGACGCCGACGTCGAAAACCACGGCGCCCCGGGCGCGATGGCGGTGAACATTCTGTTCACACTCCTCCTTTTGGTCCAAGATCGAAAGTTTTCCGGCTTGTCCCCAAAGTTCCGCGCGGCCGCGCTTCGCACCTCTATAACAGGTTCCAATCCAAGACTCGATGAGGAGCCCGCGTTGCCTGTTCGCACCCATGAAATGCCTGTTGGTAGTCGGTCCGAGCGGGGGGTGAGCCGGCGCGGGTTTCTAGCTGCAACGGGTTTCACCACTGCCGCCGCGCTGGTGGGGAGGTCCATGGTGCGGGCAACCGCGGCACCGCCGGCGGATGGGGAGAAGATTCCCGCGCTCGTCATCGGCAGCGGATACGGGGGATCGGTCGCCGCACTGCGGCTCGCGCAGGCGGGTGTGGAGGTGACCGTGGTGGAGATGGGTATGTCGTGGACGACGCCCGGCTCCGACGGCAAGATCTTCTGTCCCGTGCTGAAACCCGACGGGCGGTCCTACTGGCTGCGCGACCGCACCGATCAGCCGGTCGGCTACTTCGCGGGCAGCAGTTACAACAAGGACATCGAAAGGTACACGGGCGTCCTGGATTCGGAGCAGTTCAGCGGGATTCGCGTCTACCAGGGCCGGGGCGTCGGCGGTGGCTCGCTGGTCAATGGCGGTATGGCGGTGACGCCCAAGCGGGAGAACTTCGCGGCCATCCTGCCCTCGGTGAACGCCGACGAGATGTACAACATCTACTATCCGCGCGCCAATACCGGTCTCGGCGTGAACAATATCGATCAGAACTGGTTCGAGAGCGCGGAGTGCTACCAATTCGCGCGCGTGGGACGCAAACACGCGGAACGCTCCGGCTTCGGCTGGACCTTCGTGCCGAATGTCTACGACTTCGAGTACATGAAGAAGGAGCAGGCCGAGCAGGTCACCCGGTCGGCACTGGCCGGTGAGGTCATCTACGGCAACAACCACGGCAAGCGGTCGCTGGACAAGACGTATCTGGCCGCGGCCACCGGGACCGGCAAGGTGCGTATCACGCCCATGCACACCGTCACCGCCGTAACGCCCACGGACGGCGGCTATCGGGTGGAGATGCACGAGATCAATACCAGCGGTGCCACGGTGGCTACCAAAGCCGTTGTGGCGCAGAAGGTGTTCTTCGCGGCGGGCAGTATCGGCACCTCGAAGCTGCTGGTGGCAATGAAGGCGCAGGGCAAACTGCCCGACCTGCCCGATGCCGTCGGCAAGAAGTGGGGCAACAACGGCAATGTGATGGTGGGCCGCGCCAATCACATGTGGGACGGCACCGGCGTACTGCAATCCAGCATGCCGTGCCTGGGTATCGACAACTGGGCCGATGCGGGCGGCCCGGCCTTCGCCGAGGTCGCGCCCTTCCCGGCGGGGCTGGAGACCTACGTCAGCCTGTATCTGGCGATCACCAAGAATCCCAATCGCGGGCAGTTCACCTTCAACTCCGGTACCGGCAAGGTCGATCTGAGCTGGCAGACCACACAGAACCAGTACGCCATCGATGCCGCCGAGCGCATATTCGACAAGATCAACAAGAAGGAGGGGACGATCTACCGGACCGACCTCTTCGGCGTCTACAAGACCTGGGGCGACGACTTCACCTATCATCCGCTGGGTGGTTGCGTGCTCAATGAGGCGACCGACAACTACGGCCGTCTCCCCGGCTACACCGGGCTCTACGTCATCGACGGCTCGCTGATCCCGGGCAATACCAGCGTCAATCCATTCGTCACCATTACGGCTCTGGCGGAACGCAATATCGAGAACATCCTCGCCAGCGATCTGTAACCTCGGCGGCACGCCCTCGTCCAGCCAGGTCCGCAACTGCTCCGACTGGGCGGCCATGGTCGCCCACGCCTTGCCCTCGATTCGCCTGCCGTTAAGATCGGTCCGTTCGATCGGTAACGAGGGGGAAGTCTTTGCGCGGCAGGTCATCTGGGAATTTCGGTGCCGGCGGACGGCGAATGTCGCGGCGAGTGGCGTGTGCGCTGCCAGCTGCGGTGGCCGCATCGCTGCTCGCCACGGGATGCGGATCCGCCGAACCCCGGAAAGCGTCCAAGCCGACAGCGCCGGTCACCACCCAGTCGCCGCCGCGCACGACGCTCCCGCAGCCGCCGACGGCGACCAAACCCCCGACAACCACGGAGCGCGGTGGTCTCGGTGGCGGATCCAATGGCGGCAGCGGCAGCTGAATCAGAACCTGTCAGCTTTCGAAGGTTCTCATCCCGCGCAAGGCTCCGTGGCGCGAGCCATCCAGTCTTGACGCGACCCACCAGGGTTATCACTGCGCTCGCGCGTCGACCGAACTCGGTGCACCACCACTATCGACTAGACAGGCGCATCACTACTCCTCGACGCCGTAGCGCGTTCCAAATGCTGCCCCTTGGTCTTGCCCAACGCCCGAGCTACAGCATCCAGCGACTGTCCCTCGGTGTACAGCCGCACGACCCGGGCGATCACGAGCAAGGCCGAGATCGCCGAGCGCCGCCGCGGCGTGGGCGGGGTGTAGATCCGGCAGCACAGCACTTGCCGTAGGCGATCCGTGCCCGGATCAGTGGACGGTTCCGTGGTCGCCACGGATGTGGGTGGGCCGCGCCGGAGGAGATGCTATGAGCACGCCCGGTTGACCTCGACAGACGGACACACCGGTTCGATGTGACCCACGACTTCAGGAGTAATCATGACCAGCTCTCTCACCCAGGGAATCAAGACCGTGCTGCATCCCGTGTCCGACCTGGCGACAGCCAAGGCGGTCTACGCCGCCCTGCTCGGCGTATCGCCGCAGACTGACTCGTCCTACTACGTCGGCTTCGAGACCGAGGGCCAGCACATCGGACTGGTGCCCAGTGGTGGACCGCAGAGTCCGAACGCACCGGTGTCCTACTGGCACGTGCCCGACATCGAGGCGAAGCTGGCCGAGCTGACCGCTGCGGGAGCCACCGTGAAAGAGCCTGCGCACGACGTCGGTGGCGGCCGCCTGGTGGCCGCGGTGACCGACACCGATGGCAATGTCCTCGGGCTGATTCAGGACCGATAAGTACCGACCCCCAGGCCGCCGAGGCCATCTACGCCGCCGCCTTCGGGTTGGGCGACAAAGTGAGGTTCCGCGCCTCGCAGGCACCCACGACCGGCTTCCGTGGATTCATCATGTCGCTGGTGGTGTCCCAGCCCAGCGGCGTCGACAGCCTCATCGGCACCGCGCTCGACGCCGGCTTCACCACACTGAAGCCGGCCAAGAAGAGCTTCTGGGGCTATGGAGGCGTCCTCCAGGCCCCTGACGGGACGATCTGGAAGGTCACAACGTCGCAGAAGAAGGACACCGGCCCCGCCACCCCGCCACCCGCGAGGTCGACGACGTCGTACTGCTGCTGGGAGTCGAGGACGTCAAGGCAACCAAACAGTTCTACGTCGACCGTGGCGTGGCTGTGGCGAAGAGCTTCGGCAGCAAGTATGTCGAGTTCACGACCCCCGGGTCGTCGGTCAAGCTGGCGCTCTACGGGCGCCGTGCCGCCGCCAAGGACGCCGGCGTCTCCCCGGACGGCACCGGATCGCACCGGATCGTCATCGGCAGTAATGCCGGGACCTTCACCGACCCCGACGGGTTCGCCTGGGAGGCGGTCTGACGCCTCGGCCGCACCGAGGAGTGGCCCGTCGTCGACCTCGAGTTCGATGTCGAGCCGGCACTGCACGCTGCCTGCCACTTCCACCCCGCTCCGATACCACCGGCGCGGCTGGAAGTGGGAGTGTGCGCACACCACACTCCTTGGGGCACAACCCACACCGCACCCGAACGCGCACTAGATCGGAGTGATCGACAAGCGCAACGCGCCGGGCGCGGCGACCGGCACCACCGGGTTCTTCGGTGCGATCGCATCGATCCTGCGGTACCGAGCACCCAACAGCGGACGCCGATCGACCTCACCCTTGTTGGGCCACAACGACATTGCCCGCTCCGCCTGCGCGGTAATCGTCAGCGACGGATTCACCCCGAGATTCGCCGAGATCGTCGAACCATCCACGATGTGCAAACCCTCATAGCCGTACAACCGGTGGTAAGGATCCACGACACCGCTATCGGGAGAGTCCCCGATCGCACAGCCGCCGATGAAATGACCGGTGATCGGGATATTCACCATCTCGGTCCAGCAACCCTGCGGAATACCATCGATCTTCTCCGCCACCCGACGGGCGACATCGTTACCTTCCGGAATCCACGCCGGGGGAGCCGCACCGGTCCCCGGTTTGGTCGTCATCCGCCGACCGAACAGGCCACGCCTGTTGTAGGTGATGATCGAGTTGTCCACATTCTGCATAACCAGCAGACCGATCATCCGCTCCGACCACCGCCGCGGATTGTGCAGCGTCACCAGATCCCGGCGCCGGCGCACCAATTCACGCAAACCCAGCACCCAACGGCGCTTACCATCCTGACCATCGACCAACACCGTGGTCAACAACCCCATGAAATTGCTGCCCTTGCCGTACCGCACCGGCTCGATGTGGGTGTAGTCGTTGGGATGGATCGAGGACGTGATCGCGACCCCCTTGGTGAAATCCGAATCCTTGTTGCGTGAACGCGCCGCCAGCACCGCCTCGGAATTGGTGCGCGCCAGATGCCCCAATCGCGGTGAGACATTCGGCAACACCCCGCGATCCTTCAACGTGTGCAACAACTGTTGAGTGCCGAGCGCCGCCGCGGAGAACACCACCTGATCGGCGGTGAAGGTCTGTTTCGCCTTACGCACCCACCGCCCCGTCCGCACCGTGTCCACCGCGTACCCACCACCGCGCAACGGGCGCACCGTCACCGCCGTCGTCAACGGATGCACCGTGGCACCGGCCCGCTCCGCCAAATACAGGTAATTCTTGACCAGGGTGTTCTTCGCCCCGTGCCGACACCCGGTCATGCACTCACCACAATGCGTGCACGCCCGCCGCTCCGGGCCCACCCCACCGAAGAACGGATCGGCCACCGCCGCACCCGTGCGAGTGTCCTTGTCGGCGAACAACACTCCCACCGGCGTACGTCGATACGTCTGCGCGATCCCCATATCCTCGGCGACCGCCTGCATCACCCGATCCGAGGGCGTCGTCGCCGGATTCGTCGTCACCCCCAGCATCCGCTTCGCCTGGTCGTAATGCGGCGCCAACTCCGACTTCCAATCGGTGATATGCGACCACTGCCTATCGCGATAGAACGTCTCCGGCGCCTCGTACAAGGTGTTCGCATACACCAGCGACCCACCCCCGACCCCCGAACCGCTCATGATGAAAGTGTCCTTCAGCAACGTCAACCGCTGAATACCGAAGCAACCCAGCTTCGGGGCCCACAGATACTCCTTCACATGCCACGAGTTCTTCGCGAACTCCGCATCCGCGAAACGACGTCCGGTCTCCAGCACACCCACCCGGTAACCCTTCTCGGTCAACCGCAGCGCCGAGACACTGCCACCGAATCCCGAACCGATCACCAGCACGTCGTAGTGCATCCCCATGTGCGCGCCTTACCTTCCGGTCCGAATCGACACCGAGATGCGTGTTCGGCCGGTACCTGATCGAGACGGTGTAGTCATGCCGACAACGGTAGGCATCGGGATACATCGGGTGAGAGAGCCGGACGGCCACTGAATCGATATTTTCGGCCACCCGTGGCGCTCGTGTTCCGCCGCGGAGCACGACCGCTACCCGCCGACGGCGCTACCGACCAACCGCGGCAAGCACACTGCGCGCCTGATGGTCGGCGCCGAGCTGGTTCGGATGGAACGGCACCGCCGGACCCACCGGGTCACTGCTGAACGGCACCAAACCCTCCGCCCACCGCACACCCGCAGGCTGACACGCATCATGCCCGTCACTGGCCGCATACGTATCAACCAACTCGACACCGGTCGCCTCGACCGCCCGCGCAACCATCGCATTCAGCTCGACCAGCTTGCGACCCACCCATCGCGCATCCCCATCGGAAGTCGGGATCGCCGGAAAACAACTGCCCTCGGTACCGACCCCCTTGAAATAGTTCAACACCAGCACCCGCGCATGCGGTGCCCGGGCCCGAACGCCCTCGATCGTCGCGACCACCTTCGGCTCCGCCGCCGCGATATTCGCCGACATTCGATCAACCTCATCGACGACAAAAGAATCCAGGCACGGTGTTGCGCCGGGATCGAGAGTCGGACACCCCTGGACCGCCGCGGCCAAACCCGCGTCGTTGCCGCCGATCAACAGCGTCACCAAATCCGTCGAGACGGTGAGCCGATCGAACTGCGGGGGATTGAGCCCCTTCTGGCTTCCCGTCATATCGACAGTCTGCGCGCCACCACAGGACGCATCCCGAAACACCGCGACCGCCAGCGCCGCAGCGACCTGCTTGGCATAGCTACCCCGGCTCTGCGCACACGTCAATGGCACGAACTCCTCGGTCACCAACCCGGGATTCAGCGTCGAATCCGCCGCCCACGAATCACCCAGCGCCACATACTCGTCGAACTGCGGCGGCGTCGCAGAAGCAGACTCCGAAACGACGGGCAGCGTCACACAGACAGCCGCGCACGCGATCAACACCCGAGACACCTTCTTCATGAATCCTCCACAAGTGACCCGCCGTCGCAAGTCGGGAATGCTGGACGCGCGTCCAGCTTAGGGTGAAAATACCACCCGGACAGCGACCCTACCGATCCAATGAACACCGCCCAGGAATCCCGACGCCACCAAGGCGCGCACCGCGCCCCGAGAGCAACCGCCAGCCACACGAACATCCGTACCACAAAGCAGATTTCAGGACGCGGCGCTCACCCGCAACAGACAGCGCAAGCACTCGAAGCGCCGCCACGATCACAGCTCCACATCCGGCACCGATGAGATCGGCGCACCAGCCGCCAGCAGCCTCTCCGCCAACACGCGACAACGCCTCCCCAGCTCCGGCGGATCGAGCACCTCGAAATCGTGCCCCAGCAGCAGCACGTGCATCAGCACAGCGTCGAGTCTGTCGGCGCCACTGAGCACCTCGCAGACCTCGCTCCCTCGCCGTCGCACGACGGCCGCCGACGCCGGAATCTGCGCGCGCACCGTATCGGCCGACGCGTGCACCAAGAAACGCGCCTGCTGCGCATAGACCCGACTCGCCACACCCTCCTGCACGTACGACGCCGCGTCGGGCACCACGCGCGGTCGGAAGCACCAGGTTCGTGCCGACACATCAGTCATACGATCGACGCGGAAGCTGCGCCAGTCATCACGATCGAGGTCATAAGCAAGGAGATACCAGCGCCGGTCGGAGGCGACCAGACGGTAGGGCTCGACCCGCCGCCGTCGCACCTCACTCCCGGACGGGTACCCAAAGCCGGCCTCGACCTCATCACGGCAGGCCCTGGCCAGCGTGATGAGCACCTCGGGATCGACCGGCGTGCGGCCTCCATCGAAAGACTCCACCGACCCGGAGAGTGCACGCACCTCGTGCCGCAACCGGGTGGGCAACACCCGGTCGAGCTTGGTCAGCGCGCGGAGTGCGGCGTCGCCGGCACCGGCGACCGCGCCACCCGCACCGACCAGCAGCGAAACCGCGGTCACGATCGCCTCCTCGTCATCGAGAAGCAGCGGCGGCAAATCCTGCCCCGGGCCGAGCCGGTAGCCGCCACCGACACCCTGTCCGGCACGCACCGGATAGCCGAGCGCCCGCAACCGCTCGACATCACGCCGTACCGTGCGCGGCGTCACCCCGAGCCGATCGGCCAACTCGGGGCCGGTCCAGACCGGGCGCTGCTGCAGCAGCCCGAGCAGGGTGAGCACCCGCTCCGTCGTACCCCTCTCGCTACCGCTTGCCACGTCCATGTCGCCACTTTGCCAGAAATAGCGGACCGATCCTGTCCGCTAGGGGTGCCAGGGTGGTCCCATGGACACAGACGAACTCGACTGGAACCGGACGCTGCGCGAGCAGTGGGACTTCCACTGGAACCATCAGCTCCGAGCCCGGCTCGACGGCCTCACCGACGACGAGTACTTCTGGTCGCCGGTACCGGACGCCTGGAGCGTGCGGCCGCGCAGCACCTCCACGGCGCCCATGCAGATCGACGCCGGAGACTTCACCATCGACTACGCCTTCCCCCAGCCGGTCCCCGCGCCCTTCACCACGATCGCCTGGCGACTCGGTCACGTCATCGTCGGCGTACTCGCCGCACGCAACGCGGCACACTTCGATGCGCCCGCAGCGTCGTACGAGACCTGGGAATACGCCGGCAGCGCGGCCACCGCGCTCGACCAACTCGAGGCCCAACTCGACGTCTGGCTGGCCGGGGTGCGTGCCCTCGGTGAGGCCGGACTGCGGGTCCCGGTCGGCGCGAAGGAGCCCTTCCCCGAGTTGTCGATGGCCGATCTCGTGCTGCACATCCACCGCGAGCTGATCCACCACCTGTCCGAGGTCTGCCTGCTGCGCGACCTCTACCTGCATACGAAACCCGACACCTCTGGGAGGAAACTCATGACCACACACCTCGACCCCGACGAGCTCCACAGCAACCCCGCCTTCACGCAGGGCGTGATCGCACCCGCCGCCCGGACGGTCTATGTCGGTGGCCAGCTCGGCACCGACAGCGCCGGGACACTGCTCGACGGTATCGAGGCGCAAACCACTCAGGCAATGCGAAACGTGTTGACTGTGCTCGCTGCCGCGGGTACCGGTCCCGAGCATGTTGTCAAACTCAACATCTACCTCGTCGATGGGGTCGACGCGCAGGTGGGATACGCGGCATCGCGATCAGTGTGGGGCAATCACCGCACAGCCATCACCGTCGTTTCCACCGCAGGACATGCTCGCCCCGGCGCGCTCGTGGAGATCGACGCAGTAGCGATCATCCCCGAATAGGACGAACCCACGAATCAAGGCTGCAATGGCGCACCGCGGCGCGTGGCCGATGCCATTCAGCTTCAAACGTGAGCGAAAACTGTCACAGTGACGTTTTGCAGTAGGGTCGCCGTACCTGACGAAGGGGAGGGGATTCGAGGTAACCCCTTGCCTCCCAAGAAAATTCGAGCATGCCTCGCAGTGGGCATGCCTCCAGTAGGTGCAGGGCGGTGCGTTGTCATGGTGCGGCGACAACCACCGCGGGCTCGCTCACACGGTCCACGCGGAATCCCGGTAGGAACCGATCGACATACGGGATCATCATTTGGATCAGTGGCCCGATGCCGAACGCGTACACCAGTGTTGCGATGCCGATGCTGCCTCCCAGCACCCAGCCGGCGGCCAGCACCGATACCTCGATCCCGGTGCGCACCCA
>NZ_JBKOQN010000036.1:0-66375 GCF_046764895.1 Nocardia sp. CWNU-33
GGTTGCCTCCGAGAGCAGCACGATCGAGGCCTGTGTCGAGATGATGAGATCGGTGATCAGCTGAATGCCATTGGAGATTTTGCTGCCGCTGTGCCACGTGTTCAATGCGAGCACCCGGATCTCTCGTACCGCAGGTGCAGCATGCCAGGAGAACCTCGGAAAAGGGGGTAGAGATGGAGCTGCACCTACCGGCATCGCCAAGGTTGCCGGAAACACACAGCTCAGGAGGCGTGTTCTCCGGGCTGCTACGCCGCACAGACGCCCGAATCGGCGTATAAGCTCTTTACAGGCCGACCTCACCAGAAACTCTATGGCCGGATCGGCTCTCGTTGAGTTCGACGCTTACTCCTCGCTGCGACGCGGGTGCTGGCAGGCTCGGTGTTGCGTCTATCGCCCAACTGCGCTGCACCGACTCGCCCAGCGATAACAACCGGAGGTCGATGATGACGACTCGACGCACTGTGCAAATCCGCAGAATCTACGACGACCCAACTCCTCGAGACGGCACCCGCGTCCTGGTGGACCGTCTCTGGCCCCGTGGCGTCAGCAAAACCAGAGCCCACCTCGACGAATGGTGCAAGCAGATCGCTCCATCCACCGAACTGCGCACATGGTACGGCCACGACCCGGAACTCTTCGATGAATTCGCCCGCCGGTATCGCGACGAACTGACCGAGCCAGACCGCGCCACCGCCCTCACACACCTGCGCGAACTGGCAGGCCAGAACAAACTCACATTGCTCACCGGCACCAAGAATACCGACATCAGCGAAGCAGCCGTACTCGCCGATCTCGTCGCACAATCGAACAGATCCCTCGAAAAGTGATAGACGGCAACGCAGGTTGGCCGTGGAAGCAAAGAGCCCTCGCCGTACACATCGCACGAGGCGCGGCACCGGAGATCTCATCTGATGGATGCGGCGCGCGGGGTATTGATGGCGTCCATCCTGATGCACCAGTGTCGCGAAAGCTGGACCGACTTCCTTGTCCACCAACGTCTACTGGTCGCGTCGGGCGCTTGATCGCGCTGCACCGTCGATTCGACACAGGAGCGGCTCATGGTGACGTTGGACCGGTTGGCGAACGTACTGGGTGGCTATGGGATCCGTTTGCGGTTGTGTTCGGTTCCCCGGTCCACCCAATTGCGCAGTGTGGTGATCCGCGGGGCCGATCAGGACCCCACTGAAGCGGGAGATGTGCTGCTGGGCATCGGGGCACGCTCGGTGCAGGAGGTGGTGGACTGGGCAGTGTCGACGCGGGCTGTCGTCGCGCTCATCCGTGGGGGTGAGGAGATCGGGGATGAGCCGGAGATCGAGGGTGTGGCGGTGATGGTGGTCGATCCTGCGGTGGCCTGGAGCGAGGTGGCCGCGGTGGTCTACGGGTTGGTGCTGGAAGGACGCGAGACCGAGGCCGGTCGCGGCCCGACCGATTTGTTCGCTTTGGCCGACAGTCTGGCCGACGCGGTCGGGGGTGCGGTGACGATCGAGGACCGGCTGTCTCGGGTGCTGGCGTATTCGAGGCCGCAGCAGCACCTCGACCCCGCACGGGTCGAGACGATCCTGGGCCGGGAGATGCCGCAGTGGTTGCGGGCGGTGTTCGATGCGCACGGTGTTTTCACGCACTTGGCGGTCTCGGAGGAACCGTTGTTCGTTCCCGCGCAGGCAGAACAGGGTGTGACGGGGCGGATGGTCGTGGCCGTGCGCGTGGGCCGGCAACTGCTGGGTTCGGTATGGGTGTCGTGCCCAGCGCCGTTACACGGGGCTCGACGGATGGCCTTGGCCGACGGCGCGCGCACGGTGGCCCTGCACCTGTTGCGGTCAAGGGCCAGCGCGGACCTGGAACGTCAAGTGGAATCCGAACTGGTGATCAGTTTGCTGGAGGGCGCCGCGGACGCGGCGACGGTGGCCAGCAGGCTGGGGTTGGCGCCGCAGAGTTTGCGGGCGATCGCGCTGCGCGCACGGATCGCCGACGAGCAGCACGCCGCGCTGCTGCTGATCTTCGAGCGAGCAACAACCGGATTCGGCTGGTCCCGTTCGAGCCGCAGCGCCCTGGTCGGCGACACCATTTACACCGTACTGCCCGCAGATCAGGCGGCGACGGCACGCCACTGGATCAGCGAGCTACAGGCGGCGCTGCCCGCGCAGATGACGGTGTTGGCCGGCATCAGCGGTGGGGCCCGGGCCACGGAATTGGCGTTGGCGCGCCAAGAGGCCGAGGAATGCCTGGCGCTGCACGAGGCCCACTCAGCGGATGCTGCGCCCCCCGCCTATGACGAGTCGTGGGACGAGATCCTGCTGCAACGGTTGCGCGCCGCAGGACTTTCCGGACGCACCCCCGCACGGGGGCCGGTGTCGCAGTTGCGACGCCACGACCAGGCAAACTCCACCCACTACGTAGCAACGCTGCGCGCCTGGTTGCAGGCCCAAGGCGACCCCGCCCAGGCAGGCGCACAGCTCGGCGTGCACGAGAACACCGTCCGTAACCGGCTGCGCAAGATGGCAGAGGTGACCAACCTGGGCTTGGACGACCCCCGCAAACGGCTCGCCATGATGATCGAACTCGCCATCACCGACAACGAATGACTGCGCTGTGCCATCGCCACAAATCTCGACGCCTAGATTGTCGGATCGGCGCAACTGATCACCTCGACAACCACGCCATCATGGAGTTGACAAGAACGCCCCAGGTGGCAGGAGCGACATGGTGAGCATCGATCGGCCCGACAACCGACCATAGCCAGCCATATTGTCGCCGAAGACGCGGCTACGGACCGGACGCGCCGCGCGAATCGATTCGGCACGACCCGTGGGTCCCAGCGACTCAGACCCGGCCCAACATCAGGGCCTGCGCGTTGTCAGGGGCGGCACCGCCGCCTTGGCCCGCCCCTGACGACAATCTCCAACCCAGCCAGAAAGGAAGGGGTACAAACACATGACCAGTACCGCAGGCGTCTGGATGACATCACAAGCCCATGATCGGCTTCAGACCGAATTGCACGAGCTGCTCACCCGAGGCGACATCGAGCCCGATGAGGACAGTGGCGAATACGCACGCAACCAGGCTCTGCATTCCGCACGCCAGGCGCGCATCCGCCGGATCCACCACCTGCTCAGCAACGCCCTCATCGGTCGCAACCCACCCGACGACGGAATCGCCGGGCCCGGCATGGTCCTGACCGTCCGCTACGACGACACCAGAGCGGTCAAGACGTTCCTGCTCGCAGTACGCGAAGCCGAACGCACCGAGACGGAGGTCTACTCCGTGCAATCGCCACTAGGGCGCGCCATCACCGGGGCTCGACCGGGCGAACGCCGTACCTACCGCGGCCCCAGCGGCGCGACCATGGCAGTGACGCTGCTACACGCGGTCCCCTACGGGGCTGACGGACCCAGCCCCCAGCCGGTAACTAGCTAGCTGAACGGAGTTGAACGGAATGAAGAACATGCGGGTATGCGAGGTCATGCAACGACCGATCATCGCCGTGCGGCACAACAACACGGCACGCGAGGCGGCGCTGATGCTCGCCAAACTGGGCTACGCAGCGTTGCCCGTTCTCGACCAGAACGATCGCCTCATCGGGGTACTCACCAGCGGCGACCTCTTGCGGGCAGGCGAACTCAACGACACGGTCAGTTCAGTGATGACCACACCGGCGGTCTCGGTCCCCGACAACGCCGCACTGGCCGAGGTCATGAGCAGGCTGATAACGCACGGACTGCGCAGTCTGCCAGTCGTCGATGGCGACAGCCGCGTGATCGGCATGTTCAGCCGCGGCGACGCGTTGCGACTCATGCTCACCCCCGACGACGCACTCGTCGCCAATGCACAGAACCTGCTGGATCAATACACCGGCGCACGGCGCTGGCATGTCACCGTCCACGAAGGCGACGCCACCATCTCCGGCCGGTTCGCCGACGAATCCGAGCGGCGAATCACCATAGCCCTCACCCGTACAGTGCCCGGTATCCGCACCGCGACCATCGCGACCACGCCGGCCGCCGCGGCCGCAGCCGCGCACTGACCCGGCCACCGCAACAGTCCGAATCCAACCTTCGACATAAGCGGCGTACCGCCACATCGGTGGATTCAGCCGTGTGGCGCCGAACGTGGACAGATTGTGGCCACTGAACGAGATACGCCGGGTATTGGCGCACCTGGTCGCAGCTCGCGTTATCACACAGCCCTGGGGCATGTCGGTCCGCGCACACATCGCCGCCGAATAGCCCACCGCGCTGCTGGTGGCCTCCGCTCCGGCGACCACTGGGTTCGACTTGTTCACGCCCGGCTCGCCCGCGACAATCGGCTCGGCGTTGTCGGGACCGTCCTCACAATGCTGCGAGCAGACCGCTGGTCACGACGCCGGTGGACAAGCGGTTCACAGAAGCGTAGAACCTGTCCGACGGCTACCTCATCCGGACCATCACCGGGCCGCTCGGATCCTGTCGCTGACGACCGCCACCCGACTCGCCCATCCACCTGCTGTCGCACTTCCCGCTTGGTGTGCTGTCGAAACGGACCCAGGGATGCGAGTGGAGAAATCAAACAAGCGGTGCACCCGCAATTGTCGCAGACGGACAAGCGCAGCCGTTCCATGTAAACGATCCTGGCCTTGTCAGCGAATATTCGGATGGCGTGGTGGTGATACAGGGGCCGCTGGCAGGGCGGCCCATCCCTTCTCACTCGACCGCATCGCGAACCACATTCCCACCACCAGTCCTGGAGACCCCGGATGACCCCCGCACACCCCGTCCCACGCACACGTCTTACCGACCGCCTACCCGCACTGCGAGCCACACTGCACCAGCAACGCCGCTTCCGCCTGCAGCAGTTGGCCGAACTCGAAGCCGAAATCGACCGCCCCGCCGCACCCGCCAACGCGGCTGATACGGCCAGACATGAGGTCACCATCAAGTTGGCCGCGGCAGCACGACAAGCGTTGGCCGACCTCGATGAAACCCTCATGCTCATCACCACAGGCCGTTACGGCCGCTGTCGCCGCTGTTATGTCGAGATCCCGATCCACCTCCTGCAGACCATTCCCACTTCACGGTGGTGCCTGAATTGTAGGCAGCATCTCACCCCCGCCGGCCCGAAGCCGGTTCCAACCGATGCGCATCCCGCTTCTGACCGCCGATAAGGTGAACGCACCGCCGAGTCAGGCTGTGCCGCAAGCTATATCGCCTGCAGGCGACGGTGTTTGTCCTCGGACACGACAGGATCACGCCTTCGTCCTCGACGTCGCTGATGCGATCGGCCACGGCGGCAGGTCGCTGGCCGATCGGTTCGGAGGTTTGTCCAGCTCCCCCGCCTGTCGGGCAGCGGTAGTGTCCGGATCCGTGAGTGAGGCAGATCGGTAGCCGCCTGCGGCGGGTCAGGCTACAAAGTATGCGAAGAACTCGCCGGTCCGCCGACCGAACGCCAACTCACACTTCTGCGGTACTGTGGAACGGCGGCGACCGCAACAGTTCCGACTAGGCACTCGATCACATGTCGATCAACCGTATCCGGCGCCGCGCCGCGCGTCCGCCCCGCTTCCTCTGGTGGCACTATTGATAGCCCCTTTCGAGCCCATTTTCGCGGCTTTGCTCGTACCGGACCCAAACCAGCCTCAGCCCACCACCAGGTGAACCTGTTCGCGATGCTCCGCCCAAGGACGCTGCCGCTCCTCCACACTCATCGCCAACAACTCCCGCAGCTTCGACCACGCCACCTCATCAGTCGGGGTATAAATCTGCATCCACGCATGCGGAACCGACGGCAGAGACATGCTCGTCAAAAACATCTCCAACTCCCCCACCGCCAGATTACGAACCTGCTTGGTACGACTGACCACGGCCACATCGTTACGCGCCCACAAAGCCTTGAATCGCCCTGGGTTTGGTGCCCACCTTCTTTCTTGGGAAGGATGGGCAGATCATGCCTGCCAAGTACGACGAAGCGACCAAAGCCAAGGCTGTCCGGCTGGTCGTCGAGCATCGTGACGACTACAACAGCGAATGGGCCGCGATCACCGCGGTCGCGTCCCGGCTCGGGATGACCGGCGAAACCCTGCGTAAATGGATCCGGCAAGCCGCGATCGACACCGGGGCCGCCGAGAGTGTCTCGACGGAGTCGGCGAAGGTGATCCGGGAGCAGAAACGCAAGATCGCCGAGTTGGAACAGACGATCGAAATCCTCAAGGCAGCAACAACTTTCTTCGCGCGGGAGAGCGACCCGCGACACCGATAGTGTGTGCGTTCATCGCCGAGCATCGCGCTCGGTTCGGGGTCGCTTCGATCTGCCGTGCGCTCACCGCACACGGATGCAAGATCGCCCCGAGAACCTTCCACGCCTGGGTGCGGCGAGCACCGTCCAAACGTGCCCTGTGGGATATCTCGGTCACCGAGATTCTGGCCGGGTTCTACGAACCCGGCCAGAGCGGCCGGCGCGCGCCGGAGTCGCTCTACGGTGCCGAAAAGATGTGGGCGCACCTGCAACGCCAAGGCATCGCGGTCGCTCGATGCACGGTGGAACGGCTGATGCGTGAGCGCGGCTGGAGTGGTGTCACACGCCGCAAGAAGGTCCGCACGAGCGAGCCGGACCCGGCAGCGTCGCGAGCGCCGGACTTGGTCGATCGCCAGTTCCGGGTGCCTGCGCCCAACGTGCTGCTGGTCGCGGACTTCACCTACGTTCGCTTAGTCACGGGCGTGTTCGTCTACACGGCGTTCGTGATCGATGCCTACGCCAGCCGGGTTCTGGGTTGGGAATGCTCGACCAGCAAAACTGCCGCGTTTGTCGAATCAGCGATCCGCCAGGCGGCAGCGATCCGCGACCGCGAGGGATATCCGTTGTCGGGCAATACCATTCACCATTCCAATGCATTGGTCTATGCCGAAGGACAGACCGGGCCTCCGCCCTCCAGACGATGGGAATCGCGAAGTCGTTCGAGTGCACGGTAGCGTGCAGGCGCCGCACCGGCGGACCGGGCGCTTTCAGAACTCGTCGGGACAGCCACACGACCCCCTGGTGTGCAGGACCGCCTCGAGGTTCACCACACCGGGCCGGGGCGTGCGGTCCTCGATCTGTTCGAGCAGCAGATCGACCGCGGTCTCGCCCATGCGCCGGGTGGGCTGCACCATGGTGGTCAGTCCGGGCCTGGTGTAGCGGGAGTACTCGATTCCATCGAAGGCGACGACCGCGAGGTCGTCGGGCACCCGCAGCCCGGCATCGTAGGCCGCACGCAGCATACCGATCGCCTGGAGGTCGCTGGTCACGAATACCGCTATGGGGCGGCGCGAGTCGGCCATGAGGTCGGCCAGTGCGCGGTAGCCGGCGGCGCCGCCGAAATCCGTTCGCACGATGCGCCCTTCGGCCAATCCAGCGGCCGCCAGCGCGTTGCGGTAGCCCTGCACGCGGTCCTCGGCGGTGGACACATGCGGGCCGCTCAGACAGGCGATATCGCGGTGACCGTGCTCGATTAGATGTGCGACGGCCTGCTGTGCGCCCGCGACCGAATCACACATCACATGCGCGCAACGCGCCGGATCGATGACGCGGTCCAGCGCGACCAGCACCATTCCGGCCTCCTCGCACGCGTCGGCGACACCGGTCTCCCATGACGACGAAATCGCAATCAGCCCTTCGACTCTACGATCGATAAAGGTGCGCACATAGGCGCGTTCGCGTTCCTGGTCGCCGGCCGCATTGCCGACGAACAGCGGATATCCCCGCGCGAAGGCGGCTGCCTCGATGACCGCGGACAGTTCGGCGAAGAACGGGTTGGCCCCGTCGGGGATCACCATGCCGAGCGCGTGCCCGCGATTCATGCGCAGGCTGCGCGCGGACATGTTGGGCCGGTAGCCGAGTTCGGCGATGGCGGCCTCGATGCGGGCCCTGGTCGCGGGCGCGACCTGCCGCGGACCTCCATTGAGCACGTAGCTCACCAGCGCCGGTGATGTACCGGCGAGCCGCGCCACGTCGGCTCGTGTGACTGCCATCCGAATTCTCTCCTTGCTCCGACCGTCCATCCAAGCACTCCGCATTAGCACTTGACAGCCGGTGACTCGGGTCACACACTACTCATCAACTCGCGTTGATCAACACGAGTTGATACCGAAACGGATAGGTCGAACTCACGATGAATGCTCGATTCAGGTGTGCAATGGTGCCGCTTGTCCTCATCGGCGCGCTCGCCGCCGCCGCCTGCGGTCGCGGCGGTCAGGACGCGGGCGACGGCGATTTCAAGATCGCCATCGTCACCCGGAACTTCACCAACCCCTACTGGGCGGCCCTGCGCGACGGTGCCCTCGCGGAGGGGCAACGGCTCGGTGTGAAGGTCACGGTGCAGGCCGGGCAGTCCGAGACCGATGCCGACGGTGAAAACGCCCAGATCTCGACCTTGGCCGCGCAGGGCTATGACTGCTTCGGTGTGGTGCCGGTCAACGCGACGAATGTGATCACGCCGCTCACGCCGGTGGCGCGCAAAAATATCCCGATCCTCGACCTCGACACCCAAATCGACGCGAAGGCCTCTGAGCAGGCCGGGGTGTCCTACGCGAGCTTCATCGGTTCGGACAATCTCGATGCCGGTCGCATCGCCGGTCAGCATATGCTCGACGCGCTCGGTGGCACCGGCAAGATCGCCATCCTGCAGGGCATCGCGGGCGAGCAGAACGGCATCAACCGCGACAAGGGCTTCACCGACACCGTCGCAGGCAAGCTGGACATCGTGCAGAAGGCGCCCGCCGACTACGAACAAGATAAGGGTTTGCAGGTCACCGAGGCGATCCTGAAGGCGCACCCCGACATCACCGGTATTTTCGCCGCCAACGACACTATGGGCTTGGGCGCCGCACAGGCGATCAAGAACGCGGGCAAGACCGGCCAGATCAAAGTGATCTCCGTCGACGGCATCCAGGCAGCCCTCGACGCCGTCAAGGCGGGCACCCTGACCGGCACAGTGACCCAATACCCCTATGCCGAAGGACAACTCGCGGTCCAGAGCTGCCTGGCCCAACACCAGGGCAAGAAGCTGCCCGAGCGGGTGGTCTCGCCCATCGCCTTCATCGGCAAGGACAATGTCGAGCAGCAGATCTCGGCGTTCCCGCGTCCGATTGTCGCATTCGACAACCCAGTGGAAGGGCTGCTGAACAAGTGACAGCCGTGGCACCCGCCGAGTCCCGTGCGTGTGAGGGGCGCACGGAGATCCTCGCCAAGTTAGCCGAATTCGCGGCACCGCTGGCCCTGGTCGTGCTGTGGGTGGCGTTCTTCATCGCCACCCCGGACTTCCTGACGACGGACAATATCGGCGATCTGCTGGTCGCCTCAACGATCCTGACCGTGCTGGCACTCGGACAGCAGTTCGCGATCACCGTGGGCGGCATCGATCTGTCGGTCGGCGCCAACCTCCCATGGGCAGCAGCCGTTCTCGGCTACCTGGCAAGCCACGGCTACCCGATGGCGGTCGCCATTGCGGCGGCCATCCTCAGCGGGCTGACGGTCGGCGTCGTGAACGGTGTGCTGATCGGCCGACTGCATATGACCGACTTCGTCGTCACGCTCGGCATGCTCAGCGTGCTCAATGGCATCACGCTACTGCTGACGCACGGCAATACCGAGGCCGTGAGTTCCCGCTTCCTGCAACGGCTCGCGCTAGATGGCATCGGACCGGTGCGCTGGTTCTGGCTCATGGCATTGGTGGCGGCGCTGGTCGTGGCCGGCATCATCTTCCGCACCCGGATCGGCACCCACCTGCTCGCCACCGGCGGGCGCCTGGAGGCCGCGCGCGACACCGGCATCTCGGTGAACCGGATCCGGCTGTTCGCCTATGCCATGTCCGGATTGCTGTGCGGCATAGCCGGTGTCATGCTGGTCGCCCGCAACGGCGGCGCGGATCCGTCGCTGCAGACCACCTACCTGCTGAGCTCGATCGCCGCAGTGGTGCTCGGCGGTTCGTCGCTGTCCGGCGGCAAGGCGTCGGTGCTCGGCACCGTCTGCGGTGCGGTGCTGTTCACCTCGCTGATCAACGGGTTCACCATTCTCGGCATCTCGCAGTACTACCAGCCGGTCGCCGTTGGCGCGGTGCTGCTGCTGGCCGCCGGGATCGCCCGATTCCGAAAGTAGGCCAAGGACATGACGATTCCACTGCTCGAGGCGCACGAGCTCACCAAGTCATTCGACTCGGTCCGCGCGCTGGCCGGGGTCACGCTGACGATTCCGGAGGGTGAGGTCACCGCCCTGGTCGGCGATAACGGCGCGGGCAAGTCGACGCTGGTGCGCTGCCTCACCGGCGTGCAGGCACCGGATACCGGGCACATCCGGTTCAAGGGCGAACCGGTGCGCCTGCGTTCGCCCGAGGACGCGCGCAAAATGGGCATCGAGACCGTGTACCAGGATCTCGCTCTCATCGACGATCTGGCGGTGTGGCAGAACCTATTTCTCAACCGGGAGTTGATGTATCAGCTCGGCATTGTCAACCGCAGGGCAATGATCGCCCGCAGCGGCGATATCCTACGCGACCTGGATGTCGACGTGCCCTCGGTGCGCACCACCGTACGCAGGATGAGCGGCGGCCAACGCCAGAGCATCGCCATCGCCCGTGCGGTGGCCTGGGGCAAATCCATGGTGATCATGGACGAACCCACCGCCGCGCTCGGCGTGCGGGAGACCGCCGCGGTCGAGAAGCTGGTACGTGGCCTGCGCGACCGCGGAATCACCGTGTTGATCATCAGCCACGACCTGGCACAGGTCATGCGGATCTGCGACAACGTGGTGGTGCTGCGACGCGGCAGATCCGTTGCCGCGCACCGGATCGACGAGGTGGACGGCGACCGGCTGGTCGCACTGATCACCGGTGCCGCACCCGGCAATCTGGAGGTCGCCGGGACCGGCGCCGAATCATGAGCGAGCGACAGCGAGTGAACCATGAACACAGTGCGCCTTCGCGCACGACGGAGCCGAGCGCTAGCGAGGCGCAGTCGTGAGCGTTGTCGTCCTCGGATCGGTCAACCAGGACATCGTGTGTGAGGTGGAACGGCTGCCGCGCCCCGGCGAAACCGTGCTGGCACTGCGCGCACGAACCAATCTGGGCGGCAAGGGCTCCAATCAGGCCGTCGCGGCAGCCCAAGCCGGCGGCCGGGTCGAGTTCATCGCCAGGATCGGCCGCGATGCCGATCCCGGGCTACGGAAGTCGTTGCGCGACTATGCTGTTGGGCTCGCCACTCTGCGCGAGGTCGAGGACGCGCGGACCGGCACCGCCTACATCACCGTCGCCGACGGCGAGAACCAGATCGTGGTCGACTCCGGCGCCAACTTCTGCTGGGAACCCGAACCCGAGCTCGACACCCTGAACGAGGTCGAGTTGCTGCGGTCGGCGGATGTGGTTGTCGTGCAACTGGAGGTGCCGCTGCGCGTCGTCGCTTGGGCCGCGCGGCATGCTCGCCGGCTCGTGCTCAACGCTGCGCCGGCGACGGTGCTGCCAGATGAGCTGCTGCTGCGTTGCCACCCGCTGGTCGTCAACGAATCCGAGCTGTCGGCGTTGACCGGGTCCACCGCGCGGACACCCGAGCAGGCATTCCACCTGGCCCGCTCCTTATGCCTGCGCGGGGTGGCCTCCGTCGTCGCCACGCTGGGCGCCACCGGCTCGGTCTGGGCGCACCGCTGCGACGTGCCACCGGTCGCTGGCGGGTATCAGGCTGCGCCACAGGTGAATTCGGTGGATTCCACCGGTGCGGGCGACGCCTTCGTCGGCGCCCTAGCCACCGCACTCGCTGATGGCAGGCAGCTGGGCGCCGCCGTGGCCTACGCCACCGCGGCCGGTGCCCTCGCCGTTCAGACGCCGGGAACCCATGCCTCCTACCCCACCGCGGACCAGATCCGCACCGCGCTCGCGACCATCCCGGCGGCCAGGCCACTCGTTTGACCGGGGCTTCACCCTCTTCGATAAGGACCGAACCTTGCGCACTAGCGGACTAATTCACGCCGAATTGCTATCGGCGCTCACGGCATTGCGCCACACCGACCTCTTCGCCGTCAGCGACTCCGGTCTGCCGACACCGGCCGGGGTGCCGGTCATCGACCTGGGTATCAGCTACGGATTCCCTCGGTTCGAGCCCATCCTCGACCTGATACTCGACGAGGTCACCATCGAAGCCGCCTGGGGTAGCCGCGACGTCGCGGACCAGAACCCGGAAGCGGCGAACCTGCTCCGCCACCGCCTGCACGCGGAGTTGATCGACCACGACGACTTCAAGCAGCGCATCGGGGCCTGCCGGTTCGTGGTGCGAACCGGTGAGGCCCGGCCCTACGCCAATGTGCTGCTCCGAGCCGGGGTGCCGTGGTTGTAGCCCACCGCGCCCGGCAGGGCGAAATCCGGCAGAGCGAAATATTGATACCGGCGATATTGAACTCCGCGACCTCGCCGACACGATTGCCGCACGAGACTATGGCCACCTTTTTTCCGGGCGGTAGTTCGTGGCTGCGGAAGAGGTAGGCCGCGGTCGTTACGGCGCCGCTGGGTTCGGCGATCAGGTGGGCTTGGCGTGCGAGAGCCCGGACCGCCGCACGGACTCGTCTTCGCTGACGGTCAGCATGCCGTCGAGAACCTTGCGCAGGTGGGCGAACGTCAGTTCAGACGGCTGTGCGCGAATCCCATCGGCGATCGTGCGGGCCCGGTCCGCTACCGGCAAGTCGACCTGCTAACCCAGACGCAGACCCTCGGCAGTGTCCGCAGCCAACTCGGGCTCGATGCCGATCACCTGGGTTTGCGGGCGAAGCGCCTTGACCGCCACACCGACCCCGGATGCGAAACCGCCACCGCTGACCGGGACCAGCACCACGTCCACGTCCGGAAGGTCTTCCACGATCTCCAGCCCGACCGTGCCCTGGCCTGCGATGACCTCGCCGTCGTCGTACGGCGGGATCAGAGCGAGCCTGTGCTCGGCCACCAAGGCGTGAGCCTTCGCGGTCTGCTCGCCGATGGGTACCTCGACCACCTCTGCGCCATATGCCCGGGTGGCCTCGATGGCGTTCATCGCGCCGCGCAACTTGAACGACCCAATCGGCTGAAGGCTTTCCGGCTTGAGCCACAACGGTTGGCTCGTGTCGGAGAACGGCAGTAACGGCGTCCGCAGCACGATGCCCCCGAGCCGCTCAGCCGCCGCCCGAACATTCTCAAACGTCACAAACTCCATACCCACTATCCCGGCCATCCTGGACCAGGATGAGGATTGAACCACCCAATACACGCGAAGTGTTAAGAACACCAATCTGCGCGACCTCTAATTCGAACGTTTGACCTTCGTCAGGTGTCTCCCCAACCGAACGACCGTGCGATAGGCGGTGCGGGTTCCGGACGTTCGTTCGGGCGGGATGCCACGGCCGCAGCCTCATACCGCCGGTGCTCGTGGACAGCCAGAGCTGATCGTCGCGAACACCCACCACGGGCTGACTACGGTTCGGGCCCACGGCCGGGTGGGTGGCCGGCGACCGAAGCTCACCGCAGACCAGGCTGCCACCGCGCAAAGACTCTACGACGAACGCCAGCGCACGGTGCAGTAGATCGCCGACATCCTCGGGGTGAAGCGCTCGACCCTCTCCGGACACCTCCGTCAACCCTCGTGACCGCTGAGTTCGAGGGGCTGGTGCCCGATTCGCATCCTCGAATGAGGGCCTGTTTCCGGACGTCGAACAGAGCCACGCCGGGGCCACCTATCTCCCAACAAATTCACTCGACGCATGCTGCACCGCTTTACTCCGCGGCTGGTCACCTACCCCGCTGCCGGGTGGAGCTGTTGGCGATGCTCCACCCAAGGACGCTGCCGCTCCTGCTCCGACATCGCAAGCAACTCACGCAACTTCGCCCACGCCACCTCATCCGTCGGGGTATAAATCTGCATCCACGCATGCGGCACCGACGGCAACGACATACTCGTCAAAAACATCTCCAACTCCCCCACCGCCAAATTACGGACCTGCTTCGTACGACTCACCGGGACAGCGACATCGTTACGAGCCCACAAAGCCTTGAAATTCGGGCTCTCCGAACACAACTCGACGATGAACTCCTCCCAATACGGATCACCCAGATTCTTCGCATACGCACCACGCAAATAGCCGACCATGCGACGCAGGTCATCCCAATTGTGTTGATAGGTATTGCAACACTCCGGAGTAAGAAACACCCGGCGAGCCACGTTACGTTCACCGGTCAGAAAGCCAGGACACAACGCCTCATACGCCTCGTTATGAGCCAACACGTCATACCGCGCACTCAACACCACCCCCGGCAACGGCTCCAAATGATCCAAAATCACCTGCAACTCCTCCGGCAGCGCAGAACCCGCATGCGCCGTCGGCACCGTCGGCACATCCGCCAACCGATACAAATGCGCCTTCTCCGCCGCATCCAGCGACAACGCCCGCGCCACCGAATTCAACACCTGCACACTGACATTGATACTGCGGCCTTGCTCGAGCCACGTGTACCAGGTGATCCCGATCCCGGACAGCTGGGCGACCTCCTCACGCCGCAGGCCGGGCGTGCGCCGCCGGGGCCCGGGCGGCAGGCCCACGTCCTCCGGCGAAATCCGCGCACGCCGTGACTTCAGAAAAGAGCCCAGCTCGGCACGGCGCGCCTTGCGCAAGGTGCGCATGTCCACAACATCGGTCATCTTGTGATCGTCCCCGAAACCCTGGACCTTATCCAGGTGCTGCCAATACCAGTTTTATTGGGCTCCTGTTACTGGTGTCGAATCGGCTGCAAGCTCAGTGCATGACCCACACGTTGTCACCGGGTTCGGCCAAGACGACACCCGCCACGCCGACTCCCCCAGCATCTCCCGCGTACGGCGCGCGGCGCACCATTGCGATCCTCGCCGTCATCCTGACCGGGCAGTTCATGGCGGTGCTCGACGCCTCCATCGTGAATGTCGCTATTCCCTCCATCCGCACCTCGCTGCACACAAGCGGATCGGCGCTGCAGCTGATCGTCGCTGGATACGTCATCGCCTACGCCGTGCTGCTGGTCACCGGCGCCCGGCTGGGTGACAGGTTCACTCAGCGTCGTACCTTTATCGTCGGCCTTGCGGTGTTCACCGTGGCCTCATTCGCCTGCGGGCTGGCGTGGAACGAAGTCACCTTGATCGTGTTCCGATTCCTGCAGGGCGTCGGCGCGGCGGCCATGGTCCCGCAGATCATGACCCTGATCCAGCGGAATTTCACCGGCAATGCCAGGGCCAAGGCGCTCAGCACATACTCTGCGATCATTTCCGGCGGCATGGTTGTCGGTCAGGTCGTGGGCGGTCTGATCGTCAACGCCGATCTCTGGGGTAGCAGCTGGCGTGGCGTGTTCCTGGTCAATGTGCCGATCGGTGTGGTGCTGCTGCTGGTCGCGCCGCGGGTACTGCCTTCGGACACGGCACGATTCGACCGCAAGCTCGATCTGGCCGGACTGGCGATGCTGACCGTTTCGGTGCTGCTGCTCGTCCTTCCGATGGTGCTCGGCCACGAACAGAACTGGCCGCTGTGGACATGGATCACCCTGGGCGCCAGCGTGATCGGTGTCGCGGTATTCATCGCCATCGAACGAGCGGTCGCGGTGCGCGGCGGCGAACCACTGTTCGCGCAGCGGGTATTGCGAGCCCCCGGGTTGGTGCTCACCGCGGCGACACTGTTCGTGATCATGGCGACCTTCGGCGGCTGGATGTTCGTGATGGCCATTCACCTGCAGAGCACCCTCGGCTACAGCGCACTACATGCGGGGCTGCTGTTCATCCCGATGGGTGTCACGTTCGCACTGGCCAGCCTGAACTGGGAGCGCATTCCACACCGCTTCCATGCCGCCATGATCCCGTTGGGGCTCGTACTCGGCGCGGCGACGATGGTGACGCTCGGCGTGTTGCTGCGCAACGGCGCCGACTTCGGCCCGCTGCCGCTGACGATTTTCGGCATCCAGGGCATCGGCTTCGGACTCGCGTTCAGCCCATTGATGACCAGGACCCTGGCCAAGATCCCGATGTCGCTTGCCGCGGACGCGAGCGGCATCCTGGTCACCAGCGTGCAGTTGGGCATCGTCGTCGGCATCGCCTGCTTCGGCACCATCTTCCTCGGGCTACTCGGCACCACCGCTTTGTCGGCGGCCCATGCGCTGGGCAGCACGGCGATCGCCGAGGGTGCGACGGTACTGGCCGCCGCCGCGCTCGCAACCCGGGCAGCGCGCTGAGCACCGTCCACTTTTGATTCACCGGGGACCCACCGCTGAGCCGCAGCGGTGGGTTTCCGGCGGTTTGCTGTCCAGATTTCCAAGAAAGCGAACCCGCAGCCGCCGGATACTCGTATGTTTGCCCTACGCAGTGTGGATCGGAGTGGGACAGTGCAGACAGCTGGGATAACCGCGGACTATGTGATCGTCGGTTCGGGATCCGCTGGTGCGGTCCTCGCCAACCGGCTCAGCGACGACCCCGGCACCACCGTGGTGCTGCTCGAGGCAGGGCCGCCCGACAAGAACAAGTTTGCGCACATTCCTGCCGCCTTCGCGAAACTATTTCGCACAGAAGTGGATTGGGACTATCTCACCGAGCCGCAGCCGGGGCTGAACAACCGGCAGATCTATTGGCCGCGTGGGAAGATGTTCGGCGGATCGTCGTCGATGAACGCGATGATGTGGGTCCGCGGATTCCGCGCCGACTACGACGAGTGGGCGCTGCTGGCGGGTGAGGAGTGGGGATTCGCCGCCGCGGTAGAGCAGTACCGGCGCATCGAGAACGTCGAAGAAGCTCAGTACCCGGACGAGGGGGCAGCCGGGCCGCTGCACATCTCGCGGCAGCGCAGTCCGCGCGCGTCGACAGCGGCTTACCTGACCGCGGTGCAAGAAGCCGGGTTCGCGGTGGAACCGCCGAACCGGCCGCAGCCGGACGGGTTCAGCGAAACTATGGTCACCCAGCGGGGCGGTCGCCGATGGAGCACGGCAGATGCCTATCTGCGGCCTGCGCTGCGGCGGACAAATCTGACCATCCGGACCGAAGCGCTTGTCTCCCGTGTTCTTTTCGAACGTGATCCGGCAGGCGCACCGCGCGCAGTCGGCGTGGAATACCTGCAGGGCGCGGCCTCGCACGCGGTCACCGCGCGCCGCGAAGTGATCCTCTGCGGCGGCGCGATCAACAGCCCACAGCTGCTCATGCTCTCCGGCATCGGCGATCGGGACGAGCTCACCAGGCAAGGCATCGAGGTCGTGCACCACGCCCCAGAGGTCGGCGCGAATCTGCAAGACCATCTGGTCGCCGGCATCGGCTACGGCGTCGAAGCGGACTCGCTGTTCGCCGCGGAGAAGCCGCGCCAGCTGTTGGATTATCTGATCCGGCACCGCGGCATGCTCACCTCCAATGTCGGTGAGGCCTACGGGTTCGTGCGCAGCCGATCCGATCTCGACCTGCCCGACCTGGAATTGATCTTCGCGCCGGCGCCCTTCTATTACGAAGGGCTGCTCGACCCCACCGAGCACGGCGTCATGCTGGCGACGGTACTGCTGCGGCCGCACAGCCGCGGCCGCATCACCCTCGCCTCGGGCGACCCGGCGGCCAAACCGGTCATCGATCCCAGATATCTCTCCGACAGTGCGGGGGCCGACCGCGCCGCTCTCATGTCCGGACTGCGGACCTGCGCCGAACTGGCGGCATCGCCTGCGATGAAAGCGATACTCGGGCCCCTGATCTATCCGCCGCAAGCGCCGAGCGAGATGGAAGCAGCCCTCGAGCTGGCGCTGAACGGCTACTCACACACCCTCTACCACCCGGTGGGCACCTGCCGGATGGGCACCGACGAAGCAAGCGTGGTCACACCGCGACTGGAAGTCCGTGGCGTGCACGGACTTCGGGTCGCCGATGCGTCGGTGATGCCGCTGCTCATCCGTGGCCACACCCATGCCCCGAGCGTTTTCGTCGGCGAACAAGCGGCCAAGTTCCTCAGCGCAGGGCGCTGACCACTTCAGCACCAGGAAACTCGATTCTGCGCGGAGCATCCGCGTCCATCTCGGCAAACGAGCCAGAAGAACGTACCGACGTCCTCGACGAATAACTCTCCGAAGGCAGCGCCGCGGTCGGCGCGCGATGGCTTATTCCCGTTGGTCCGTGCCGAGAGTTTCTCGATGAGCAGGGCGGACAATGCCGCAGGCGAACCCACCGCGCCGCAGTCGGCGGCCTGCGGCCGAGTGGCGTGCAATCGGGAGTGCCCGATTTTCTGACCAGCGGCCTGCTCGAGAGGGCGCGTGCGCGGTATGAGGTCGGCGCTGGTGACGGAATCGCCGCCCATTCCCGGCGTCGGGGATTCCCCTTCGTGGACGAAACAACGTAATGAAGTAATCATTGTTCAGTTGGACCGCTAGACCGAGAAAACAGGAGCAGGAGTGCACAACGAACTGGAGTCCTTGCTGACCCGGGCCCTGACGCTCGACCGGCACTTCGCCAAGCTTATGGAAGGCCACCCGGCAGGAAGCACTGCGCCCCTGCAAGATTCGGTGATCCGACCACTGACGGAAGCGTTCACCGAGATGACCGGCCGGGCCCCCGACGTCAACGCCGACGACGAAACCGGAGCAGAAACCACAGACCAGGTGTGGCAGCTGGCGCGCGACATTACCCGATTCCGCGGCAACCCCGGACTACCGACCGGGGTCCAGGAGGCCACCGCCGCCCTTCAACACCTGGCTGTCCTGTCCGCCGACGACCCGGACGCTCGCGTGGCCGAGCTCACCGCGCTCCAGTCGGGCCTGGAATCCCAGATCCAGGTTGCCCCCGACGGGCCGTACCTGGTCACCAACGCCACCAAGATCACCGACTGGCTCGGGGTGGCCATCCGAACACTTCCACAGCTGGCCCTGTGCCGCTGTGGAGCTTCGGAGACCAAACCGCTCTGCGACGGCAGCCATGCCCGCATCGGATTCAGCGGCGCCAAAGATCCGCAGCGGGTGCCCGACAGCCGGGAAACCTACGAAGGCGTTGCGGTCACCGTTCTCGACAACCGCGGCCTGTGTGCCCACTCCGGGTTCTGCACCGATCGGTTGCCGAACGTATTCCGTGCTAGCGCAGAACCTTTCGTCGCACCGAGCGGCGGCCGGATGGACGAGATCAAACGGGCGGCACGAGCCTGCCCCTCCGGCGCTCTCGGTTACGCAATCGACGGTAAGGAGGGCGACGCCCCGGCCAGGGAACCCGCGATCGAAGTATCGAAGGACGGCCCGTACCGGATCTCCGGTGGCATCCCGCTGGTCGATTGCGGCCAACGCAACACGGGCGCGTCGAGCGAGCACTACAGCCTCTGCCGGTGTGGGCACTCGCAGAACAAGCCGTTCTGCAGTGGGATGCACTATTATGTCGGATTCGCCGATCCGGTGCCCTCCGAGGAGCCGACGCTGTTCGAGTGGGCGGGCGGCCTGCCTGCGCTCACCCGGATGACGCACATCTTCTACGGCAAGTACGTCCCCGAAGATCCGCTACTCGCACCGCTTTTCGCCAGCATGTCACCCGATCATCCCGAGCGCGTGGCCGCCTGGCTCGGCGAGACCTTCGGCGGACCGAAGCTGTACACCGAGATGTACGGTGGCTACGAGCACATGGTCGCCGAGCACGCGGGCAAGGCGCTCACCGAGGAGTGGCGGGCGCGGTGGGCGCAGCTCATCTCTCGTGCCGCGGACGACGCCGGGTTGCCGACCGACGCGGAATTCCGGGCCGCATTCGCCGCCTATATCGAGTGGGGATCGCGTATCGCACTGGAGAATTCGCAGCCGGGCGCAACTCCACCGCCACACATGCCGGTGCCACGGTGGTGGTGGGTATGCAACGCCACACCCGGGTCCCGGGTTTCCGCCCTCACACCTCCCGCCGAAGCCGACCACACCATCGAACTACCGAGCCCGGACGAACCGGTCAGCTTCGACCGGCACATTAAACCGCTGTTCCGGGCGATGGACCGCAAATCGATGAGCTTCGTCTTCGATCTGTGGTCGCACACCGACGTCGTACAGCACGCCGCCGGCATCCTCGACCGACTCCAGCAAGGATCCATGCCCTGCGACGGCCGCTGGCCCCAAGACCATATCGATGCCTTCGCCCGCTGGATCGCCGACGGCACTCCCGAATAACACTCGCGGCTGCACCGCTCTGCCCTACCGGGGTAGAGCGGACCGCGGCCGGTGCGGTCCGACCTCGAAAATCGGTGGTGTCGGGCTCGGGTTCCGCGCTAGCGTGACAGCCTCGAAGGGAGACACTGTGACGCTGCCGAAGAAGGGTGCCCGGCGCATCGTCGTCGATGGGACCACGTACCGATGGCGCGTCCGGCGACGGCCGACCTATATGCAAGGAATCGCGTTGACACGCTTGAACTTTGCCGTCGAGCATGCCGCCCATCCCGGCACCACCTTGGTCGTCGACACCGGCCACGCTCATCCCCGCAACTGGATGGACATCCCCCCGGTTTCCATCCGTCCAGCCGACGTTGCCACGAGCATACGTCTGGGACTGGCACGCGGATGGCAGCCATCTTCCCCTGGTTCACCTTTCATGCTGGCCCGGTCGAGCAGCGCCACCTCGCCCTGATCACGGGTCGAAGCGCTCGACACGGTAGAAAGGTCGGTCGTGTCGGGTGACGAGTGGTTCGGACAGCGATCATGGGGCGTGCGCTTCGAGTGGGGTGTGGCGGGTGCACTGGCTTTGGCGCCCGGGAGCGCGTGTGTGGTGATTGTCGACGTGTTGTCGTTCACCACATCGGTTTCGGTGGCCGTCGAGGCGGGCACGGAGGTCATTCCTTACCCGTGGCGCAACGACAGTGCTGCCGAATTCGCCGAGCGACACAATGCGGAAGTCGCCGTCGGGCGGCGTGCGGTCAGCGCACAGCAGCCTTGGTCGTTGTCGCCTGCCGCTTTGCGGCGCGCGCCGACAGCACGGCGCTTGGTGTTGCCCTCTCCCAACGGTTCGGCCATCGCGGCGGCGGTGGCGGGAGTGCCGGTGGTCGCCGGGTCGCTGCGGAATGCCGATGCAGTCGCTGCGTGGATTCACCGGCAGGGGTGGGGCACACCGGAGCTGCCGGTCACGGTGATCGCCGCGGGCGAGCATTGGCCGGGACAGCCGGTGCTCCGCCCCGCGGTCGAGGACCTGCTCGGTGCGGGCGCGATCATCCATGGGTTGAACCAGCGCGGTGCGAGCGCGCTGTCACCGGAGGCACTCGTCGCCGAGGCGAGCTACACCGATGTGGAGATCGCGACCATCGTCACCGAGTGTTCCTCCGGTCGTGAGCTCGCGGAAGGCGGGTTCGCCGAAGACGTCGCGATTGCCGCCGAACTCGATGCCACCGACGTAGTGCCGCTGCTCGTCGACGGCGTCTTCATTGATGGCCGGCACAGGTGATCACGGCGCAAATCGTCACCCGCGACTGCGTCGGCGCCGACGACTGTGTTCCTGGCGCCGGCCCTTCAGCCGGGCGTCGGGAAAGGCTCGCGCGATCTCCGTAACATCTCGGCATCAGCCTCAGCATGGATGCCGAATTGGCATGGCGTGCAACATTGCTCGCGCTGCGCCAGTGCGCAGCGCGCGTCTCCGCATCGGCCGCCTTTCGGGTTCCTACGTCGTTGTCGGCGGCGGGCTCATGCAGCCACGAAGAGGCCGAGAGATCCGGCTGCAAGCACGAGCCACGGCAGCGGGTAGGCGATGTCGGAGTACCAGCGGGCGCGCACGATGGTGACGACCGCGCCGAGGAAATACAGAACCAAGCCGATAGCGGCAGCCAAGCCGATGGGCGGGATGGCGAGGCCGACCAGCAGGCCGAGCGCGCCGATGGCTTTGATGACACCCAGCAGGCCGAGCACCTGCGCAGGGATGCCGTAGTTCTGCATGTTGTCCAGCAGCCACTGCGGCCGGACAACATCGATGGCTGCCGCGACCGCGGCTGCCACCGCGGCGAGAACGGTGACGACGATGTAGGCGATATGCACGGGAAATACTCTCCTGTTCGATGGCACCCGAGGTCTGCGATCGTGATGGGGCCCGCGAAGCGCCGCACCCGCGGTCACTCGGGCGGTGTTGAGTTCGTCATCCAGATGACGGATGGCGGCGAGGAAAGGTGACCGATGCATGCACAGGATTTGTTGGCGCGCCGATTCGAAACGCATCGCGGCCACCTGCGGTCGGTTGCCTATCGGATGCTCGGGTCTTCGAGCGAAGCCGAAGATGCGGTTCAGGAGGCATGGCTGCGGCTGGCGCTGTCCGACACCGGCGATGTGGAGAATTTGGCGGGTTGGCTGACGACGGTCGTCTCACGGATCTGCCTGGACATGCTGCGATCGCGAGCCGCGCGGCGCGAAGACCCCATGGACTCCATCGCCGATCACGGCGACACGGCCTACGACAACGACCCGGAACACGAAGCCGTGCTTATTGATTCAGTGGGGCGCGCGCTGCTGGTGGTGCTGGACACCCTCGGCCCCGACGAGCGGGTGGCGTTCGTGTTGCACGACATGTTCGCGGTGCCGTTCGATCAGATCGCGCCGATCGTGGGGCGCTCGACTGCCACCACCAAGAAACTCGCGAGCCGGGCCCGATCGCGCGCACGCGGTGACGCGACTGCGTCCAGCGCCGAACTCGCCGAGCAGCGCCATGTCGTCGAGGCTTTCCTCGCCGCCGCACGCAGTGGTGACCTCGGTGCTTTGCTGGCGGTATTGGCACCGGAGGTGGTCCGTACCGCTGATCCGGCCGCGCTGCCCGCCGGAATAGCCTTGGTTGCCCGTGGCGCGGATGCCGTGGCGAAAGAGACTCTGGTGCTTCGCAGCCGCTCGCAGGTCGCCGCCCTTGCCCTGGTCAACGGCGCAGTCGGCATCATTGTGGCGCCGCGCGGTCGGCTGTTGCTTGCGCTCACGGTCACTGTCGAAGGCGATCGGATCGCGGCCTACGAGGTGTACGCCGATCCGGCTCGCCTGCGGCAGCTCGAGCTGGCCGCGCTTCCTGACTGACCGTCGAACCGGTTCACGCAGTGGCGATACGCAGCACAAGTGCGACGATCGACAGGATCAGAATGGCCGCGGGCACGGGCATGCCCTTCCAGTCCTTGGACTTCACGTGGAAGCCGATACCGCCGAGAAAGTAGAGAATCAGCCCGACCGCGGCAGCAATCCCGACCGGCGCGAACCACAGGCCGATGAGCAGACCCGTCGCACCCGCGAGCAGCAGTGCGGCCAATGGATTCAGCCATCTCTCCGGCACCCCGATGGCGGCATACCCCTCGACGAACTGCGGGCGCCGAGTGATCTTGAAGAACGCCGACATGGACAACATGCCGGCAAGCAATACAGAAATAATGACGGTCGCAACGAACATAATGCGTCTCCTCGAATGTCACTCCCAGTGACTGCGTTCAATGTAGATCGTCGCGACGATCTACGGAACACGAATAGCGGTCGGCAAGCCACGGAATGCCTGTGCCGCCATACGGTCCGCTGCCCTACCCGGTCTTACGGCCGACGACGAACACTCGGCGGAAAGACAGCCAGGTGGTGCCGTCGGTGTGGCGCGGGTATTCCGCTCGCAGGAGTGGGGCGAGTTGTGCGGTGAATTCTTGCCATTCGGTGTCGTCGAGCACATCGCGAACGGGACGTAGGGCAGTTCCGGTGAGCCATTCCAGTACGGGGTCTTCACCCTCGAGGCGTTGGAGGTAGGTGGTCTCCCATGCGTCGACCTGACAACGTGTGAGTAGCCGGGCGTATCCATCTGGGTCGAGCACCGCTCGCGGTTCGAGGATGCCCGACGAGGCAAGTTCCGCGCGCCACCGATCCCGGGACGCCAGTTCGCGGATTGTTCGGTGGGACGGCGCGTCGAAGTTGCCGGGAACTTGGAAGGCCAGCCAGGCTCCCGAAGGCATGCGGTCGACCCATCGAGACAGCAGGGTGGTGTGGGTCGGCACCCATTGCAACACGGCATTGCAGATCACGACGTCGGTATCAGGGGCAGGGTGCCACTCCTCGACGGCGCCGAGGGTGGCGTCGACACCACGATCTCGTGCGGCCGCGACCATGTCGGGTGAGGAGTCGGATGCCTCGATGACCGCTCCCGGCCAGCGCTGGGCAAGTGCGAGGGTCAGATGACCCGGCCCGCATCCGAGATCAACTACCCGGCGCGGCTGTTCGGCGGCCACGCGGTTCAGCAGATCGAAGAACGCGCGTGAACGGTGGTCGTCGAACGCAAGGTACTTCTCGGGATCCCACATCGGACCTCCAAGTCATTGAATCGCGTCAAACCGTACGGACGTACTGTAAAGCACGGCGAGCGCTACGGCCAGCACCTACCGCAGGAACCCCGTCACATCAGCGCTCGTCGACGAGGCCTACCCCGACAGGATCGCCCCGAAGGCAGGCCGATCGATGCCCGACCAGGTGTTCACACTCGGCGTCGAACGGTTCCATCGGCGTCAGCATCGAAGTTCGAGAAGTTCGAGACCGCACGATCGAACACCGATCGACGCGACCCGAATCACTATTTCATAGTGATCCCGGACACATCACGTAACAATAACTGAAAATTGTAATATTGCATTTTCCCAGCGCCATCCCGGAAAACGAAGTCACTCTATCGATAGAGTTCAGGCAATTCGGACGTTATCTCGACGTGATCCTCCGCGACTTCTCGGTTAACGTCGCTGGCGGCCCGGATCAACATCCGGTTCTGACTCGAATCGCCGAACACCGGCAACCCTGCCCCACGGTTCGAGGATCCCCGACATCCCTGGGGGCAGGGACTCGTGTGCAGCTTCCACGGGCCGGTAGGGCGCAGGCAGGGAATCCATATGTTCAAGAACCGTAAGTTCACCACCCGCGCGCTTGGCACCACCGCCGTCATCGGCGCCCTCGTTGCCGTCCCGTTCAGTGTCGCCACCGCCACCGCCACCGCGTCGGCCGCAGGCCACAACTGGGACGGCGTCGCGCAGTGCGAGAGCGGCGGCAACTGGGGCACCGAGACCGGAAACGGCTTCTCCGGCGGCCTGCAGTTCACCCAGAGCACCTGGGAGGCCAACGGCGGCTCCGGCAGCCCGAGCGGCGCCAGCCGCTCCGAGCAGATCCGCGTCGCGGAGAACGTGCTCGCCACCCAGGGCCCCGGCGCATGGCCGGTGTGCGGCGCCTACCTGTAAGGCCACACCCCCCGTTCGACCAGCACGGCCCTGTCACGCGGATTCCGCCGACAGGGCCGTTCTGCGTCACCAGCCGGAACGCGCTCTTGCTTACTTGCTCCGACACTGATGGCATTACTGAAACCTGTGTCAATTCAAGGAGGCGCGCATGCTGTCGTTGCAGGAGATTTCCGATCGCCTGGAGATCCAGGATCTGATGGTCCGCTACTCGCACGCGGTCGACACTCGGCAGTGGGACCTGCTCGACGACGTCTTCACCGCGGACGCGCACATCGACTACTCGGCAATGGGCGGTGCGATCGGCGACCTCACGTCGACGAAAGCCTTTCTCGCCCAGGTGCTCCCGAACTTCCCGGCATTCCAGCATTTGGTCGGCAATTCGTCGATCACTGTCCACGGCGACACCGCGACCGGCCGCACGATGTGCCACAACCCGATGCTTGTCGAGAACGGCGACGGACAGCAGAGCGTCATGTTCTGCGGCCTGTGGTACCTGGACACCTTCGTCCGCATCGACGGCCGATGGCGCATCAAGCAGCGCGTCGAGGAGAAGAGCTACATGTATCTCACGCCTGCGACGCCGAGCATGGGCTGAATTGCCGAGGACATCGACGCAAGCGGCAACAGTGCTACCGAGCTGGCGCTGCCCCGCCTGGTTAGAGCGAACCGGCGGGGCAGCTGCCGTCATTCAACGGGTCGGTCCTGAGATCAGAGCGCGGATTTGTTGAGAGTTTCCTGAGAACGCCTGCGCGACATCGCCTATTGCGCATAGGCCCGCGTCACCGCGGAGGTCAACATATCGACGACTCCGCCGGCGCCGGGCTCGACCCCGCTTTCCCAGGTGCACGCCACCGGCTCCTCGACCGGACCAGCCTGGGCCAGAGCGATTTTCACGCTGTCACGCACAGCGTCGTGTACCGCTTCGATGGGAATTCCCGCCGCGGCGCAACGGGCGGCGGCGTGCTCGAACCATGACATCACCATCGAACCCGAGGCCTCGGCCGCATCCACGAGGACGAGTGCGAGCTCGAAACCTGCCTTGAGCAGCGCGTCGGGGCCCGTCGCCCAGGCCTCGTCGTGTGGGCGCATCGTCATGGGACTCCCTCCGCGTAAAGCCCTTATCGGATTTCGACGCTACGGGCTGACGTACCGGCCTTCGAGCTGACGGGCCCGTTTCGGCGAATGGACGAACTCGGGTGCGGATTGATTGTGAACCCTCACAGGCATGCCCTCGCCAGGTTCGGAACATGCCCGGAACCGACGACGGCCCCCTTGTTCTGCGAGGTCGCCGCGTTACCGTGGGGTGCTTCGCCACGTTGCGACGCCGGAAGGGAGTCACGATGACCGTCACCAGTTCGGATCGACCGGATCTGACCGTATCGGGCAGGCCGGTGACGTCCTCACTGCAGGATGTCCGGGCATTGTCACAGCAGATGGTCGGGCACTTCGTCGAGAACGTCGTCCCATGCCGGACGCTGCCGGGCGAGGCGCTCAACGGCGACATCACCACTGTCACCCGGGTCTGCCTGGAGTTGGCGGTGAGCATGTTCGACGGCACCGATATTCCGGAGAAGACCCAGCAGCTGCAGAAGGTCGCCGCAGGGTGGGCCCGCGAGGGCATCCCGATCGACACGATCCACCACGCCGTGCACGAGGGTTTCAAGCTCGGTTTCGATCTCATCCTGGCCAATGCCACCGCCGCCGACTTCGACAATCTCAAGCAGATCAGCCGGCGATTGCTCGAAATCCTCGACACCATCACCTCTACCGTCTCGCAGGCCTATGTCCGGGAGCTGCGGGCGGTGGTCAGTGAGCACCACACCGCCGCACACACTCTCACCTCGGCACTGCTCGGCGGCCACCCCACCTCCACCATGGCGCGCGAATGCGGGATCGAGATCGCCGAATCGTATTCCGTTCTCGCCGTGTCGATTCCGCAACACCCCGAGGAATGCAATCCCAGGGTCGACAGCACCGTGGTCGCCCGGCGCAAGTTGCGCCGCGTACAGGCCGAGCTCGCGACCCGATGTGGCGAGGGCGCGCTGTCCCTATTGAGCGTCGACGGCGGCACCATCCTGCTTCCCGCCGCACTGTTCGAGGACGACACCCTCGACTCGCTCGTCGACCAACTCTCCCACGCCGCGCAGGTCCCGATCACCGCCGCGGTCATGCCCGCGACCCCGCCCCAGGTGCCCGCCGCAGCTGATCAAGCCCACGAACTGCTCGACATGGTGGCCCGACTGCACTGCGCCCACGGCCTGTATCGCTTCGACGATCTCGCCCTGGAATACCAGCTCACTCGGCCGGGCCCCGGCCTCGACCACCTACGCACCCTGCTCGACCCGCTCGACGAGCACCCCGAACTGCTCGAAACCCTGCAACGCCATATCAGCAACAACCTCAATCGTCAGCGCACCGGACGCGCCCTGCACGTGCACACCAACACCGTCGACTATCGACTCAAGCGCATCGGTCAGCTCACCGGCTTCGACCCCGCCCAAGCCTCCGGCGTCTGGTACCTCAGATCCGCGCTGATCGCCCGCAGCTACAAGCAACCGAGGCCAGGGGGCCCACAGCGCGAAGCGAGCTAGGCCACCGCGCCCGGAGGTCCAGTTCCTTCCGACTGGACCAGGACAAGTTGGGTGGCGCCCTCGTAACGTCTGCAGATGTGGACCAGAAACTTGCCGACGATCTCGCTGAGCTACCCGCGCTGCTCGAGGTAGTCCGCCATGCTGCCGAACAGGTGTTGACCGGAATCGCCGAACGCCCGGTGGCGCTGCCGCAGGATCCGGTTCCGGCGGCACTCCTGCCGGAACGGGGAATCGGTCTGCGCCAAGCGCTTTCGGAGTTCCAGCACCGTTGGGAACCGAACTTCTCCGGCAGCGCGGGCCCGCGCTACCTCGGCTTCGTCACAGGTGGCGCGACCCCTGCGTCGATCGCAGGCGACTGGCTGACCAGCACATTCGACCAGAATGTGATGTCCGGCGGTGATTCCACGGCGATCGATCTGGAGCAGGAGACCGTCGGCTGGATCGGGCAGCTCTTCGGGTTGACGCAGCACACCGGCGCATTCGTGAGCGGAGCGACCACCTCGAACCTGGTCGGGTTGGCAATCGCGCGGGAATGGCTCGGCGAACAACTCGGGGTTTCCGTGGCCACGGCCGGGGTCGGCGCGCTCGGGCCCGTCCATGTGTTGTCCGGGTCGCCGCACTCGAGCGTCACCAAGTCGTTGTCGATGCTCGGCATCGGCCGCGATCGGCTCCAGCGGATACCCACGCTGCCGGATCGGGAAGCCGTCGACGTGGACCAACTCGCCGCGGCACTCACCGCATTGGACGGTCGACCCGCCATCGTGGTCGCCAACGCCGGAACCGTGAATACCGTCGACTTCGACGACCTGCGTGCCATTGCGGCATTGCGCGAACGATTTCCTTTTTGGCTGCACGTCGATGGCGCTTTCGGAGCGTTCGCCGCGCTTTCGCCGCAGCATGCGCATCTGGTCGACGGTCTCGCCGAGGCCGATTCGGTGTGCGTCGATCTACACAAATGGCTCAACGTGCCCTACGACGCCGCGGTCCAGTTCACCCGGCGCCGCGACCTACAGGCCAGAGCCTTCCAGAACTCCGGCGCCGCCTACCTCGGCGCACCGACCGAAGAACCGGGATTCGGGGATCTGGTACCGGAGAACTCGCGGCGACTGCGTGCGCTCCCTGCATGGTTCACCCTGTCGGCCTACGGCCGCGACGGACACCGAGAGATCGTGCAGCGCAACATTTCCTGCGCAGGCCGCCTCGGCGATCAGCTCGCCGCGACCGGCGTGATCCGGCTGCTCGCCCCGGTCCGTCTGAACGTCGTCTGCTTCACTCTCGCCGACCAGCCCACCTCCGAACGGGTGCATGCACTGGCCGAGGCGATTGCCGCGAGCGGGAAAGCGTTCGTCACCCCGACGGTCTACGACGGGCAACCTGGCCTGCGCGCCGCCGTGAGCAACTGGCGCACCACCGACTCCGACATAGACCGGGTGTGCGATGCCATCACCGCCGCCACCCGCGGGCTCCCCTAGATTCTGCGGTTCTGCCGGCGGCCCCACCTTGCGGTGGGGCCGCCGCAGCCGAACCAATCGGTGCCCGAGTCGATGCTCACACCCCGATCTCGAGAAGCAGGTTGCCACATCCGAACCGCTTCGTCGACTCGGGAAGCATCGATGCGTTCGTGCAAGCGCCCATGCTGTTGTGCGTTCGCAAGAGTGCGCGCCAACCAGGCAGATCACGGCCGAACCGCATGCATCGATAACGAAAAGGCATCGAGCATGGCCCGTTGTTTCCGAACTGTTCCCGAATGGAAGGAATCCGATCAGAGGCTGAACACTCGGTCAGCGGTGTCCAGACGACCGATGGTGCGGGAGATCTGAGCGCACAGCTGCCACGGCCGCTTGGTATCGGTGGTCGCCTTGCCACTGGTCAGAATCGCCCCGGACAGCCCGCGGGCCGGATCGGCCCAACCGTATTGGGTCGTCAATCCGCTACGCCCGAAATGAGATTCGGTGTTGCGGCCGAACTTCGACCGCCGTCCACCCAGTTCGAAGCCCGCTCGGCTTACCGCCCCGGCCACACCCGGCATCCGATTCGCCGGCTGCACCGCCTGTCGCAACGTGTCCGGTTCGATGATTCTGATGCCATCCAGTTCGCCACCGCGCGTGAGGATTTCATAGAACCGCGACAGCTCGTACGCCGTGGTGACGAGATTGCCCGAGGGAAGCTCCGCGGTGAGGAGGGCTCGCGTTGCGGCATCGGACACCCGACCGTCCATCCGGCCACCGAGCGCTTTGCGCGCCAGGAAGGTCGACATGCGGGACGCCCGGGGCCCGGTCTTCACGCTGGGGACCACCTTGTCGACATCCTCGGGTGCCACACCGAAGTTCGTCCACCGGAACCCGAGCGGGTCGAGCACCTGCTCGGCCAGATGCTCACGCATTCGTTTTCCTGTCGCCCGCTGGACAAGCAGTCGTTGGATGAGTCCACCGGTCAGCGCGTGATAGACCCGGAACCGGCCCGGCGGCCAGCTCGGGACGAGATCGGTCAGCCCCCGCACCGCCAGCTCCTCATCGACCACCAACTCCATGCCCTTGTACGGCGGCGTGACGAAGGGGACGCCCGCCGAATGAGACATGACGTCACCGATCGTGATGGCCGCCTTGCCGTTGGCGGCGAACTCCGGAATGTACTGACACACCGGATCATTCAACGCGAACGCGCCCTGCTCGATGAGCATGAACATCAGCGCCGCCGACACACCCTTCGCTGTGGAGAACCCGCAGAACGGCGTCTCCGGCGTGACGAGCACCTTCGCTGCGCCGGGCCCGTCGGCCGGCGCGTTCCCCCAACCGTGTCCGATGGTCCGATTCAACACGACCTTCTCGTTGCGTCGCAGACACACCTGGATCGCGGGAGTGGTTCCCAGCCGGTACCACCCCCGCACCGACTCCCACAGCGACTCGACCGCACCACGAGTCAGACCGGCGTCGGCCGGATCGTCCTCGTTCCCGACCGTCGTCACCGATTCCATATCCTCGGCGACCATCACCAACGAGCCAGACGATGTACCCATCCACCCACCATAGGTGCGTTCACACCGTTGCCCCTTGCTGGTCGGACCTGATAGTCCACTGAGAACATCGCAAAGGTGACACTTTGGACCTCACCGGGCACGTTGACACCAATAGGACGGCCGACCCGGCCACTACGAAGGAGTTCGTCATGCCCCTCATCGGAACGCTGATCGGGTACGCGTTGACGGTGTTCGTACTCCTGCTGCTCGCCAGGATGGTGCTGGACTGGGTGGGGGTGCTTGCCAATGCTCCGTCGTGGACGAACCGCGCCCGCACGCTGACCTATAACTGGACCGAGCCGGTGATCGCACCGGCGCGCCGGGTGCTGCGACCAGTGCGAGCGGGCGGGCTGTCGATCGACCTGGCGTTCACGGCAGTGTTCGTCGTTGCGCTGATTCTGCGCACAATCGCCTTCAGCCTGTAGCTCGATGGGTCGGCGACGCCGGCACATCGACCGACAGTCCCATCGATTACTCGGCCTTACCAATGTCGGGAATGCCCGATAATCGAGGCCATCCCGCACAGCAAGGGCGGCTTCGCGAGTGTCGTCCATCCGCCCGCCGGCTTCAGGTCTCCAGGTGTGGGAAGTCAGCCGGAAACTCGAGTTTGATTCCCCAGCTACGGTCCTCGCACGTCGTCTTCACTGAGGCGGCCGCGACGCTGAGTCCCATGGATCGAGCTCGCCGACATGTGGCGAACCCGCCCATTGACGTCGCTTCACCTACCAGGATCCGCGATCTCAGCGCGGATCCCCCGAAAAGAAGAGTGAGCAATGGATATGCAAGGAATCCTGGGTCTGATCCTCGGTGCGGGCAGCAGCGTGCTCAGCCTCGGTAGCAGCTTGATTCGCTAAGGCTCCGACTACAGGCACGCAAACGCTCACCTGGCGAATGCACGCCGATGCGGAAGACCGGGCGCTCGCTCGAGCGTCCGGTTCGCCAATCGGCAAGGCATCCGCCGATAACGAATATGATTGCCATACAGCAATATTCGGCTTGTCCGCCGAAGCAGGTGCGATGTCACGCCCCGGTTGTGGACCCGGGACGAATGATCATCAGGACCGTCACAGTCGCCCACAGCAGGTTGAATGTTCCGGTGTACATCGCCAATTGACTGATCATGGTGCGCGCTGGCGCAGTGGGATGCGGCATCCCGGTGAGTCCGGTGAGAATCTTTGCCTGGTCAGGAAGCACCATCAGCGCAAGGGCCCCCGCCGCAGCGGCGGTCAGGGCAATCGAGATCATCAACCACGTATCCCCCAGCACGCCGAGGCTGATCGCAGTGGCGATTCCGAACACCGGGACGACGATCCCGACGGCCGCGTACACCCGGCAGATGCGATGCAAGGTCCACAACACCACAACGGGTTGTCCAGCAACGGGTTCTGCTGCCGCGCGGCGGGCGAAGGCGGGGAACATGCTGGCGGCGACGGTGACCGGTCCGGCCGCGATGATCGCGGCGAGGACGTGGACCGAGAGCAGGAACTCGGTCACGACGCGACGACCCCTGACGACACGAATCCTGCGGACACAAGCATCGGCATTCGTTCCTCTCTGTTGGCGCTTCCCGCCGACGGTAGCCAGTGCGCGCGATCATCGGAATCGGCTGGATTGCCATATCCCAACGGATTCTCGCCAACTTGCTGAACTCCTGCTTTCAGGCCAACCCCAGGCCGGAATGCTTGGCAGGAATTGTGGTCAGGCCTAGTTTGTAGCCATGCATACCGTCGCCGTCCTGGCGCTGGACAAGGTGATCCCCTTCGACCTGTCCACACCGATCGAGGTGTTCACCCGCATCCGGCTGCCCGACGGACGCACGCCCTACCGGGTCCGCGTCTGCGGTGCGACGCAGACGGTCGACGCGGGCGCGTTCACTCTCCAGCCACGCTGCGGCATGGAAGCGCTGACCAGCGCCGACACGATCATCCTGCCGGGCTGCTCCGACCCGACCGCCCCGATACCGCCCGAGGTCATCGACGCGCTGAAACTGGCGGCGCACAACGGAACCCGCATCGCCTCGATCTGCTCGGGCGCGTTCGTTCTCGCCGCCACCGGGCTGCTCGACGGACATCGCGCCACCACACATTGGCTCGCCGCCGAAGAACTCGCCGCACGCTATCCGCTGATCGAGGTCGATCCGAATGTGCTCTACGTGGACAATGGCCACATCCTGACCTCTGCGGGCGCCTCGGCCGGAATCGACCTGTGTCTGCACCTGATTCGCCGCGATCACGGCTCCGCGGTGGCCGCCGGCGCGGCACGTCTGTCGGTTATGCCGCTGGAACGTGAAGGCGGACAAGCCCAGTACATCGTCCGGGACAACCCGCCCGCACCGCGCGGCTCGGTTCTGGAGCCGGTGTTGCACTGGATGGAAGACAACGCGGCGCGGGAACTCACCCTCGACGACATCGCCCTCCGCGCAGGTATGAGCACCCGCACCCTCAACCGCCACTTCCGCGAACAGACCGGCACCACACCGTTGCAGTGGCTGCACCGCACGCGCGTCCGCCATGCCCAATACCTGCTGGAGGCCACGACACACCCGGTCGACCGGATCGCGGGCCAGGTCGGGTTCGGCTCGCCGACGGCCTTTCGTGACCGCTTCAAGCGCATAGTCGGCACCAGTCCGAACGCTTACCGGTCAGCGTTCCACAATGCCGAAAAGGCGTGATGGTTCAGGAGTTTTCCGTTGATTGTTTCCGCCGAGCGGACTCGGCGAGCCGAAGGTTGGTTACCTTCAGCTGGTGGGCGGTACTGGCCGCCAGGTCTCGAGCCTGTTCCGGGGTGAGGCGACCGCACAGGCGACCCCAGTGCACGCCGACCTCGTCGCCGACCTCGACGTCAGGCACCGAGCTGTATCCATCGGACCAGATGTCCGCGCGCAGTATCGACGGCGTGGACAGCTCGAGCGTCTGCCCATTCCGCACCAGCGTTCGACATCGCAAGGCGACGCCGGTTCGGTCACGGGAAACGACTGTTCCCCAATTGATCCGGCAATTGTCGAGGACGCTCACCGGATGCTCGTCCATCCCCCTGCCCAACAGTCGCGACCACGGGTACACACCGAACACATGGAAACAGTGGTTGGCGGCGGCTTCCACGGCCAGTTCCGGGGTGAGGTGCGCCCAGTAGGCTCCTGCCACCGGACCGATCACCGAAAGCAGTTCGGTCATGAAGGCCCCTGCGTCGAGCTGAGCGCCGATTCCGCCACCATGCCAGTAGGATTCGACGAGGCGATGGTCCAGCGGATCGTCGATCCCGGTCAGCCGGGACATCACCTGTAGGTAGGGCCACACGCCGGAAAAGCGGGTAGCGACCGCCCGAATCTCGGCACCGGAGCCGGCGCGCAATGCCGCCGCCTCCGCAGGGCCGCAATAGCCGAGCCGGTTGGGCGCGTAGGTGTATCGCGCGAACATGTCCGTGCCACGTGCGTCCATCACCTCTGCGGCTTTCCGGCCGGGTCGGCCTGCCAGCGATGCTCGACATCGCCGATGCGCCACACCGCAAAGGCCGCGATCCAGGTGAGCGCGAACAGTCCGACGATGATGAAACCCATCGCACCGAGATCGAGGTTCCCGACCCAGGCCAGCGGCCCCGTGGTGACATCGAGCTTCTCGGTGAGAATCGAAATCATCTCCTGCGCACCGATCAGCAGGGCGACCGCCACCGACAGTCCCGTCACGACGATGTTGTAATAGATCTTGCGGATCGGCCTGGCGAATGCCCAGCCGTAGGCAAAGTTCATGAAGGTCCCGTCCAAGGCGTCGAACAGCGACATACCCGCCGAAAAGAGCACGGGCAGAACCAGAATCGAGTACCACGGCAGATCTGTCGCCGCGGCCCCGCCCGCGATCACCAGCAGACTCACCTCGGTGACCGTGTCGAAGCCGAGGCCGAAGAGCATCCCGACCGGATACATCTGCCACGGCGTGCGCACCGCACGCGTCATCGGTGCGAAGAGTCGATTCAGTGCGCCCCTGGATTCCAGTTGCGCTTCGAGCTGCGTCTCGTCGTAACTACCCCGGCGCATAGTGCGGAAGACGCGCCAGATCCCGATCAACGATACTGAATTCAGGAGCCCGATAAGGATCAGGAAGGTGCCCGAGACGCCGGTGCCGAACACGCCGGTCCATTGTTGCAGGTCGGAGTTCTCGTTCTGGATATTGGCGGCCAGCGCTTTCACACCCAGCGCGAGCAACGCCACGAGAACGAACACGATCGTGGAATGCCCGAGCGAGAACCAGAATCCCACCGACAGCGGCTGCTGCTTGTCGGCCACCAGCTTTCGAGTGGCGTTGTCGATCGCGGCAATGTGGTCGGCATCGAAGGCGTGCCGCATGCCGAGGGTGTAGGCGGTGACCCCCAGCCCGACACCGAATACCGTGCCCTCTACAACATAGTTGTTCGGGACGACAAGGAAGAACAACGTGGCCCAGCCGACGATGTGCAGGGTGAGGATGGTGGCGACCATTCCGACAATGCCGACCCGTTGCCGAGATTCCATTCCGATCCACGCAGGCCGCAACGCCCTCGGATAGTTGGTGATCGACACGATGACGTGGACCTCGCTATCTCTCCAGCGGCGAATCACCGCCCTGCTCAACAAATCCGCGGCAGCTGCTCTCCGGCCGGCAGGGCGACCACCCTCGTTCCACCCAATGCGGTGCGCGCGACCACCATGCCCGGATGCTCCGCGACACACACACCGATCGCCTCCGCCCGAGCGCCGAGCGGATGATCGCGCATCGCGGCCAGCACTCGATCCGCGTCCTGTGGTGCGACGAAGGCGATCAGCTTGCCCTCGTTGGCGACGTACATCGGGTCCAATCCGAGTAGGCCGCAAGCATCGCGCACCTCGGCGGGCACGGGAAGATTCCGTTCGTCCAATGAGACACCGACTTTCGCCACGCTCGCGATCTCGTTGAGCGTCGCCGCCACACCACCGCGGGTGGGGTCGCGCAGCACATGCACATCCGCGCCGGTCGCGAGCATCGCCGCGACCAAACCGTTGAGCGGCGCGGTGTCACTGACCACGGTGGTCCCGAATTCGAGCCCTTCGCGACAGCTCATTACCGCAACCCCGTGCACACCGATGTCACCGCTGACGAGCACGACATCGCCTGGCGCGGCGCGCTGTGGACGGATGTCGACGCCCTCATCGACGATGCCGATCCCCGCGGTATTGATGAAGATGCCGTCGCCGTGCCCGGCATCGACCACCTTGGTGTCACCGGTGACGAGCGTGACCCCGGCAGCGAGCGCCGCTGTGCCCAATGCCTTGGCGATGTGCGCGATATCGGCAAGCGCGGTGCCCTCCTCGAGGATGAACGCGGTCGAGAGCACCATCGGCCGCGCACCAGCCATCGCCAGGTCGTTGACGGTGCCGTTGACGGCGAGGTCGCCGATCGAACCGCCGGGAAACACCAGTGGCTTCACCACGAACGAATCCGTCGAGAAGGCAAGCCGAGCGCCGCCGAGCGTGATCACCGCGGAGTCGCCCATGCCTGCCTCGGCGGCGGACCCGAACGCGGGCAGGAAGAGGTGCTCGATCAACTCGCCCGACATCGCGCCGCCGCCGCCGTGCCCCATCACAATATTCGGTGAGTCCCGCAGGGGCATCGGGCACACCCAGCTCTCCATGTCGATCGTCGGAGCCGGCGAGGGCATTCCGATCTGGTCAGGCATGAGCCACCTCCGCGGGTTGATCGAGGCGCCGGTAGAGGTAGTAGGCCGCGCACGCGCCCTCCGACGACACCATGGTGGCGCCCAACGGGTTTCGCGGTGTGCACTCCTTGCCGAATGCGGCGCACTCGTGCGGTTTGATAAGACCCTGCAGCACCTCACCGGAGCGGCAGATCGATGATTCCGCAGTGTGCAGGTCGCCCACCGAGAACCGCTGCTCGGCGTCGTAGTCGCGGTATCGCTCCGAGAGCCGCCACCCGCTCTGCGGTATCACCCCGATGCCACGCCAGGCACGATCGGTGACGTCGAAGACATCCCGCAGCATCGCTTTCGCAGCGGTATTGCCCTGGGCCATCACCGCGCGGGGATACGCATTCTCCAACTCGTGTCTGCCTTCTTCGAGCTGAATCACGGTGCGGCGGATGCCCTCCAGGATGTCGAGCGGCTCGAAGCCGGTGACGACCATCGGCACCCGATACTTCTCGGCGAGCGGCGGATATTCCTCGGTGCCCATCACGCTGCACACGTGCCCGGCCGCGAGGAACCCCTGCACTCGGCAGCTCGGTGACTCCATGATCGCAGCGATCGCGGGTGGCACCAGCACATGCGAGACGAGCAGCGAGAAGTTCTCGATGCCGAGCCGCTTCGCCTGATAGACGGTCATGGCGTTGGCAGGCGCGGTCGTCTCGAATCCGATACCGAAGAACACCACCTGGCGATCCGGGTTCTCCCTGGCGATATTGAGCGCGTCCAGCGGTGAATAGACCACTCGGACGTCGCCGCCCTCGCTCTTGACGTGGAAGAGGTCCTTCTTGCTGCCGGGCACGCGCAGCATGTCACCGAACGAACAGAAGATCACACCGGGTCGTGCGGCGATAGCCAATGCTTTGTCGATCACCTCGAGCGGGGTCACACAGACCGGGCAGCCCGGTCCGTGGATCATCTCGATCTGATCGGGAAGCAGTTGGTCGATACCGTGCCGGATGATCGAATGGGTTTGGCCGCCGCAGACTTCCATGATGGCCCAGCGTTGTGTGGTGGCCCCGCGGATCTTGTCGAGCAGCTTCTTGGCCAGCTCCGGATTGCTGAACTCGTCGAGATACTTCATGGCGCCACCTCTGTGTCGTGTTGCGGCTTTGTTGGTTCGGCCTCTTCGGCCGTGGGGTCGGCAAGACCGGCTTGTCTGGCTGCCAGCGCGAACCCGTCGCCGAATTCCTCGTTCAGCACGCCGAGGTGCTCGAATTCGGCCAAGGTCCGCAGCGCGGACTCCTCGTCGAGACGCTGGATGGCGAAGCCGACGTGGACGACCACGTAGTCACCGACAGCCGCGTCCGGGATGTATTGCAGGCACACATCTTTGTGCACGCCGCCGAAGTCGACGACGGACATCAGCGTGCCGTCGCGCTCCTCGAGGCTGAGCACCTTTCCTGGGACTGCCAGGCACATCGTCGGCTCTCCTTTCGCTCAGCCCGCGCCCGCGGCGAGTATCTGCCCGAACGCGAGACCGCCATCGTTCGGCGGCAGCCGACGATGACACAGGACGTGGAATCCGTTTCCCCGCAGCAACGTTCGCGACTGCGACAACAACAAGGCGTTCTGGAAGACCCCGCCCGACAGGGCGACGGTCGTCGATTCGCTCGCGTAGGCGAGCGCCAGTTCGAGGACAAGTCGCGCGACGGCCCGGTGGAATCGCGCGCCGATCACAGCGGGTGCGACGCCGCGCGTCGAGTCGGCGACCACGGCCGCGACTACCGGCGCCGAGTCGATCACAACGGGCTCGACGTCGTGATCCAGCGCGAACCGGTAGGTGTGCGGGTCGATGGCGTCGGCAGCGACGTCGCGGGACAGGCCTTCCAGCTCGATCGCGGCCTGCGCTTCATAATCGGCGACGTGCCGCACGCCGGCCAACGATGACACGGCGTCGAACAGCCGCCCCATGCTCGAGGTCGGCACACAGCCGAGGCCGGTCTCGAATTGATGAGACAGCACACCTCTTTCGTTTACCGGGCATGCCGCGACCGACGCGATGGACGGCGACCACTCGATACCCGCCGCTCGCAGGTGTGCCAGCGCCATCCGGTACGGCCGCTGGACACTCGCATCGCCACCGGCCAGCGGCACGTATTTCAGGTGCGCGAGTCGCCGGAACCCCTTGTAGCCGGCGAGCAGCACCTCACCACCCCAGACTGCCCCGTCGGGACCGAACCCCGTCCCGTCGAAGGCAAGACCGACGACCGTCGCCGATTCGCCGAGCCCGTGCTCGCCCATCACCGCGGCGATGTGGGCGTGGTGGTGCTGGACCGTCCGGATGGGCCGGTCACCCGCGTGCTGCCGCGCCCACGCGGTGGACCGGTAGAGCGGGTGCGCGTCGACCGCAAGCTGCGTCGGGCGGACGCCGGTGAGGTCCTCCAGATGCTGTTCGGCAGCGCCGAACGCGCGCAGGGTCGCCAGATCGTCCATATCCCCGATGTGCTGACTGAGCCACGCGTAGCGGCCATCGGCCACCGCACAGGTGTTCTTGAGGTCGCCGCCCACCGCGACGGTGGGCGGCACGGGGACCGGTAGCGCCAGCGGCATCGGCGCATAGCCACGCGATCGCCGGATCGGGAGTTCGATCCCGTCGACCAGCCGCACCACCGAGTCGTCGCACGGTACGAGGATGCGACGGTTGTGCGAGAGCCAGCCGTCGGCGAGATCGGCGAGCCGCTCGCGGGCATCGGCGTCGTCGTAGCAGATCGGCTCGCCGCCGAGGTTGCCCGAGGTCATCACCAGGGCCTGCGGGCTGGGTGGATCGCCGGGCAGACCGAACAGCAGCACGTGCAGCGGAGTGTAGGCGAGCATGATGCCGAGATCGGGGTTGCGCGGCGCGACGGATTCGGCGAGCACGCGGTCAGCGCGGGCCAACAGCACGATCGGTCGTTGCGGACAGGTCAGCAGGGCGGCGCCGGTCTCCTCGACATGGACGATCGAGCGCGCCGCAGCCAGATCCGCGACCATGACGGCGAAAGGCTTGTCGCCGCGACGCTTTCTCCTGCGCAACTCGGCAACAGCGGCCTCGTTCCCGGCATCGCAGGCGAGGTGGTAGCCGCCGATGCCCTTCACCGCGAGAATCCCACCCGTGCGCAGCAAGTCCCTTGCGGCGGTCAACGGATCGCCGGGATGGCAGCGCACATCTTCCGAGATGCTCTGTGACACAGGTACATTCGTGTCCCCCGCACAATAGTCGAGGGTCGGACCGCAGTCCGGGCACGCGATCGGCTGGGCGTGGAAACGCCGGTCGGCCGGGTCGGCGTATTCGCGAGCGCAGCGCTCGCACATCGCGAAATCGGCCATCGAGGTTTGTGCGCGGTCATAGGGCAGACCGGCGATGATGGTGAACCGTGGACCGCAGTTGGTGCAGTTGATGAAGGGATGGCGGTAGCGGCGGTTCTGTGGATCACGCAATTCGCGAGCACAGTCCGCGCACATCGCGACATCGGGCGAGGCAAGGGTGCGTCCGCCGCCGTCTCGGGTGGTGTCGGCAATGTGGAATCCAGTGCCACCGCGCACCGCGACAGCGACCTCGTGCACCGATTCGACTACGGCGAGCGGCGGGGGGCGATGTCGAACCCGGCGCGTGAACTCGTCCAGATCCGCAGGCGCGCCTTCGACTTCGATTATCACACCGGAACTGTTGTTCGACACCCTGCCGGACAACGCCAGTTCGGCCGCTGTGGTGTAGACGAACGGACGGAATCCGACGCCCTGCACCACGCCGCGGACGATCAGCCGCCGCCGTGCTCGCGCGCCGGTCACGGCTCGCCACCGCTGCCGAGCAGGCGAAGTCCGTCCAACGCCTGCGCCGCGCCTGCCTCGTCGGTCTTCTCGATCACGAAGCCCATGTGAATGATCACCCAGTCGCCGGGTTGCACCGGATCATCCTCGAGGAGGCCGACATTCACCTTCCGCTTCTCGCCGGAGACATCCACCAGCGCGATCTGGTTGTGGTAGCCGTCGAGAATCTCGACGACCCGGCCCGGGATACCGAGGCACATCGTTCACACCTCCTGTCGTGTATTCAGCAGGTCTGCGACGACCCGATCGACGGCGTCCACCGCCGCGTCCACCGCCGCGGCGACCGGCCCGGACAGGCCGATCCCCTCCGCAACGGACTCGACCTGACAGCCGACGACGACTGTCGGCGGCACTGTCCCGCCGAGCGCTCGCACACCCGCGAACACGGCATCCGGATTCATGGCATGGGCATCGAGTGGCGCCGCGCTCGTCGGATCGGGCTCCGTGTGAAAGACCACGAGCGCACCCGGAGTGCCGCGATTCGGCACGGCGTCGATCAGCACCAGTGCGTCCCACTGGTCGAGCAGGTCGTAGGCGAGGTGCATGCCACGGATTCCGTAGTCGACCACGCGCACGGCACTCTCGGGATGCGGCGGCAACCGCCGCACCACCTCCGGTCCGAATCCGTCGTCGCCGAAGAAGATATTGCCGATCCCGGCGACCAGTAGTTTGGCCGTCTGCTCGCTCCTTTCCCGGTGCGCTTCCCGTCGGCTACATGTGCCGAATCTTCAAATAGCGCTTGAGGTCCGGTATCGACCGGACACCGAGGTAGAGACCGCCCACTACTATCAGCGCGACCACTCCTGTCGCGATCAATCCCACCGTTTCCATGGCAGACCTTCCTTTCCGTTCTCCGGGCTGCTGAGTGGTTCGATTTCCTCCGGCGCGAAATACAAATAGCGGCCATACCATTCGTGCAGGTCGGCAGCTGGGTCGTCCGCGATGACGACCCCGACATGGGCCTGACCATCGACGTCTTCGTGCACCGAGGTGACACGCGCGAGCTTGCCGTCGAAGAACAGATCCTGGGCGTCCGCACGCCGTGCGGGATGCAGCCGGACCAGGCTGCCTCGGCTCACGCGAACACCCTGAACCGAGACCGCGTCCGATTCCGGTGCAACGGCGTTGTCCGCCAATGGATCCCACCAGTCGACGCCTTCGGGGATTTCCGGCACCAGTCGCGGTAGCGTAGCGCCCGAATCGATGGGGTCCAGTGGACCGGGATCCGGTCGCCCCAGGTGTGGGTCTCGCAGCACACCGTGCAGTAGCTGCATCGCCTCCGGAGTCATGCCGTCACAGCGATCGATGATCTGGGCCGCGCGCGCATCGGTGGCGCGGGCCTGCGCTTTCTCTTCGTCGGTCATCGTCATCACACGCAAGGTGAGGATCTCGTCGATCTCGGTCGAATCGAACAGCGGTCCCTCGCTCTGCTCGGCGATCTCGGGGTGGTCGTAGAGAATGATCGGGGAGATCAACAGCAGGCTGTCGTCATCGGGCGGGCCCGCCAGCACCGGAAAGCAGCGGTGCTGGTGGCAGCGCGCGATGGCGTCGGTCGCGTCCGAGGGCGGTTCGAGTAGCGAAATGAACCGCGCGCCATCGACTTCGGCGATGACGTGCGCCCCGATCAGTGAGCGCGCGATGGCATCGTCCTTATCAGTTGCGGCCGGGCCGACATTCCGGACCTCGACCGTGAGGCGCAGGTAGCCCTCATCGCGCTGCACCGACATCGCCAGCCGGCCTTCCACCGGCAGACGGGTGCGTACCAATCGGCCCCCCGCCCGGCCCTCGGCGTCGACGATCTCCTCCACATCGAAGCCACCGGGAATGTGCACCGGCTGTGTCGTATCGGTGGCCGGAAGTGGGCCGAAGGTCAGTTCACGCTCGACGGCTTCGTCCCACGTGATCCAGGATCGCGCGCCGACCACGAGTTCGTCGACCGAGTGACCGTCGGCATCCACCACGAGGCGGTGTTGCAACTGCAGAAAGCGGACGGTCAGCGTGATCAATGCCGCGTCGCCCGCGGTGAGCAGACATTGCGCCGACAGGCTCGACTCCTCGCCGAGACCTTCCTGCGCCGCGCCTTCGGGCCCCAGCACACCGAACTGCCAACGGGATTGGTTCTTGCTGGAATTCGCCCGGTAGGGGTAGAGCAGATAGCCCTCGTAGAGCACAGCATCGGCGACCGCACGGGCCCGCGCTGCGCCGGGAGATATGGCGGCGCTCATGGGATCTCCTCGGTCGAGGAAGCCAGCAGGTGCGTGACCGCGTCGTCGAAGCCGAGCATGCCGTGGCCGGACTTGTACGTGGCGAGCGCATCGAGGGTGTCCCTGCTCAAGCGCACCCAGCCGGAGTTCGGGAAGTGCGCGGCCACGAGGTCGTGCCAGACCGAAACCGGCATATCGAACTTGTCCTCGCGGTCCCATGGAATCTGCTGGATGGCGAAACCGGTCTGCCCCTTGAAGAAAACGGTGCCGCTGAACAGGAAGATCAACGGCACGGTGCCACCGCGCAGCGCGTGCAGATACTTGGACCCTGTCACCTCGAAGTCGTAAGTGCACGGCATCGGCAGGTCTACCTCGGTGCCGCCATTGAATCCGGGAATCATGGTGGCGCAATGCATCCAGAGAAACGAGCGCTGCGTGTCCTGCCACCGCTCACGCGGACCGAACAGGTCGGCCAGACCTGCGCTCTCCTCGTCGGTATAGGTACGGCGGTACGGCTCGATGCGCACCTGCGCTCGCAGTGCGATCGCATGCACCGGGTCTTCGCCGAGCGCCGCGATGCCGACGCGCGCGGACAGGATCGGCGCCACCGCGTAGGGCTCCGGCTTGATCCCGAGAACGGCGAAGGTGGTCGAGTAGACGGGGCTCATCGCACACCACCCGGCCGTGCACGGGCCGACATCTCGGTGAAGAATTCGTCCATATAGCGGCGAACATCCTGACCGCCATCGAAACCGCGCCACAGCATCCGCATCCGGCCGACGAATTCGTAGCACGCATCGATCGGCAGCAGCAGGCATACAGCGTCGGTGGTGCCGCGCTCGGGCACGCGAATCAGCAATGCCTCGACATCGGCGGCGAGCACGTCGAGTTCCGGATGTCGCTCCAGCACCGAACGCCACTGCTCCAGCGGCAGTTCCGATTCCGTCGCTCCCGCCGGACCCGGATAGAACGCGACGGTCTTGGCGAGCGCGGAGTTGCGGAAGAAGAACGCCAGGCCCACCGGGATCTCGAGCGCGTCCCACTCACCCTGGCTGATGGTGAAGTCGGGGAAGAACAGATAGCGATTCGGCACCGCCCGGTACCGCAGGGCGGCGTTCTCAGCTGTGAACAGCAGGTAGCAGCCTCGGCAGACGCACATCAATTGCCTACCTTCGATATCCACCACGTGCTGATGGACATCGGCAATCGGCTCGGCGCACATTTCACACCGCTCGCCCGCACGTACCGCCGGTCTCCGGTCGGCGGTGATGCGCTGTAGGACATGGAACGGTGTCGTCACCCGTGCACCCCCACCGGCACCGCTACCGACAGCTCACCGGAGCGCACCAGCACGGGCAGCGGATCGAGGTGCCCGTCACCGTCGACTCGGGCGCCGGCGTGCACGACATCGAAATGGGCAAGGCAGGTCGGGCACCGCAGCACCGCGTCGCCGACCGGGAATCCGACCCGGCGCTGCAATGCCGCGCCCGCCAGCGATTTCCCACACGCCGGACACTGGTCCCGGTAGGCGAACAGACCCTCACCGACCCGGCAGGCCAAGATCGGCAGGCCGCCGACGGAGAACCCACCGACCTCGCCCGGCTGCAACTGCGCAAGCTCTGGCACGGCGATCCAACTGCCCGACTGGGATTCGTGCGCATGCACCCGGGCGAACAACGAGTCGGCCGAGATCAAGCTCGACGCCGACTCCTGTTGTGCGGCAACCACTTCGATGCGTTCGATCTCCGGTGCGGCCGCGCGCACCGCGTCCTCCACCGCCAGCTCGAGCGTCACCGACGACGACGGGCAGGTACGGCAGCTGCCCGCGAATTCGAGCCGCACCACCCCGTCGGCGACACCGAGCAACTCCACATCTCCGCCGTGCGACCCGAGGTAGGGCCGCACACTGTCCAACGCCGTCAGCACTCGCGTGTGCAGGTCATGCGGATGCAGGCCGTGCACGAGCAGCAGGCTGGCCACCAGGTCGTCACGCGCCAGCCGGTCGACGGCGGGGCCGTCGACCAGCTGTAATACGCGTGCCAACGCGGCGCCGTACAGATCCGCGACCTCACGCACCAATTGCTCGGCGCGTTCGCGCGCCGCCGTGCCGCCGACGGCGCTCGCTTCCAGCAGGGATTCGATGCGCTCGCCCGCATCTCGCCAGCGACCCGATTCCGCCTGCTCTGGTTCGTCCGCCGCAGCGACGTGCCGTTGCCCCGGGCGATCGTCCACTGTCGTCTCCTGTCGCGTCGCCCGGTTCGGCTCACTCAGCGGTGAGCGTTTGTGTCGGGGAGTGCAGCTTCTCCAGCGTCTTTCCGTTGCCGAGATACATGTGCACGCCGCATGGCAGGCACGGATCGAAACTGCGCACGGTACGCATGATGTCGATGCCCTTGAAATGCTCCCGATCGTTCTCCTCGAAAATCGGTTGACCCTGCACCGCGTCCTCATAGGGGCCGGGCGTGCCGAAGCTGTCGCGGGGGTTGGCATTCCACGGCGTCGGCGGATACGGATGGTAGTTCGCGATCTTGCCGTCCCGGATGACCATGTGGTGCGACAGCACGCCACGCACGGCCTCGGTGAAGCCACAGCCGATACCCTCGTCGGGCACCTCGAACTTCTCCCAGGTCTTGGTGCGGCCCGCGCGAATCTCCGCCAAAGCCTTCTCGGCGAAGTGCAGCGCGCTCGCCGCCGCGTAGGCCTGGAAGTAGGTGCGGGCGCGGTTGCGTTCGATGGTGTTGCTGCCGTAGGCGGGGATCTTCCATTCGAAGGTCACCGGGCCTTTGAGCGCGGTCTTCGGCAGGTTGATCTGCACACTGTGCCCCGTCGACTTCACATAGCCGTTGTCGACAAGACCGGCCAGCGCCGTCACCCACAGCCGGGCCAGCGGCCCGCCGCCGGTGTCGAGTGCGAGATGGTCGGTGCCGTCGAACCAACGAGGTGACATCACCCAGCTGTACTTGTCGTCCATGTCGCGCTTCTGCGGCTTGGGATTGGTGTGCTGGTTCCACGGGTGGCGACGATCGATCGGATTGCCGAGCGGGTCGGTTTTCACGAACATCTCCTGATCGGTCCAGTCCTCGTAATACGAACTGCCCAAGAGGATTCGGATGCCGAGGTTGATGTCGACCAAGGAGGTGGTGATCAGCTTGCCGTCGACCACGATGCCCGGGCTGACGAACATCTTGCGGCCCCACGCCTCCATGTCCTTGTAGGCGAAGTTGCAGACCTCGGGATCCTGGAACGAACCCCAGCAGCCGAGCAGAGTGCGACGCAGGCCCACTTGGTCGTAGCCGGGCAGTGCCTCGTAGAAGAAGTCGAACAGATCGTCGTGCATCGGCACGACCTTCTTCATGAACTCGACGTAGCGCATCAGCCGAGACATGTAGTCGGTCATCAGCTGAATCGTCGCGACCGTGCCGACACCGCCGGGATACAGCGTCGACGGATGCACATGCCTGCCCTCCATCAGGCAGAACATCTCGCGGGTGTAGCGGCTGACCTGAAGTGCCTCGCGATAGAACTCGCCGGTGAACGGGTTGAGAGCCCGCATGATGTCGGCGATGGTCCGATAGCCGTGTTCGTTGGAATGCGGTGACAGCGTTTTCTCCGCCATCGCCAGCACGCCGGGATTGGTTTCGGCGACCATCTTTTCGCAGAAGTCCACGCCGACGAGGTTCTCCTGAAAGATATTGTGATCGAACATGTACTCGGCGGCCTCGCCCAGATTGACGATCCACTCTCCCAGGTTCGGCGGCTTCACTCCGTACGCCATGTTCTGGCAATAGCAAGAGCAAGTGGCGTGATTGTCGCCGCAGATTCCGCAGATGCGGCTGGTGATGAAGTGCGCGTCACGAGGATCCTTGCCGCGCATGAAGATCGAGTATCCGCGGAAGATGGACGAGGTGCTGTGGCACTCGACCACCTCACGATTCTCGAAATCTATTTTGGTGTAGATACCTAGGCTGCCGACGATTCGAGTGATCGGATCCCACGCCATTTCGACGAGACTGTCGGGATCGATCTTTCGGTGCGACGGCTCCGGGATAATCTGTGTCATCGAAGATTCTCCTACCAGGTGCGCGACGCGCCGGATTCCAGCTTCTTACCCTTGTGGCGCCAGCGGGGTTCTTTGTCGAGTGTGTTGCCGGTGATGTGACGCAGGCTGCGAATCACCGACCCGTAGAGGCCTGATGCGGAGGAGGAGAGTTTTCCGCCCGGCGGCTCGTCCATGAACGGCATGAACTTGTCGGGGAATCCGGGCATAGTGCAGCCGATGCAGATGCCACCCACATTCGGGCAGCCACCGACGCCGTTGATCCAACCGCGTTTGGGCACATTGCATTTGACTACCGGGCCCCAACATCCCAGTTTCACAATACATTTCGGCGAACCGTATTCCGTGGCGAAGTCACCCTGCTCGTAGTAGCCCGCCCGGTCACAGCCCTCGTGCACGGTAGCGCCGAACAGCCACTTCGGCCGCAACGCTTCGTCGAGCGGGATCATCGGCGCCTGGCCGGTTGCCATGTACAGCAGGTACGTCAGTGTCTCCGATAGGTTGTCCGGCTGAATCGGGCAACCGGGAACGCAGACGATCGGGATATCCGCCTTGCTCTTCCAGGTCCAGCCGAGGTAGTCCGGCACGCCCATGGCGCCGGTCGGGTTGCCTGCCATCGCATGGATGCCGCCGTAGGTGGCACAGGTGCCGACCGCGACAACAGCGGTCGCTTTGGGTGCGAGGCGGTCGAGCCATTCACTGGTCGTCATCGGCTGACCGGTGTCGGGGTTATTGCCGAACCCGCACCAATAGCCTTCTTCGTGCAATTGCTCGTTCGGAATCGACCCTTCCACGACCAGCACGAACGGTTCCAATTCACCGCGATCCGCTTTGAAGAACCATTCGAGGAAGTCGTCGGCACCGCCCGTCGGTCCGCATTCGAAATCGATGAGCGGCCAATGAACCGCGATCTTCGGCAAGCCGGGGAGCGCCCCCAGTGCAATCTCTTCGATGCTCGGCTGAGTGGCCGCAGTTAGAGCCACCGAGTCACCGTCACAACCTAGGCCGGCGTTGATCCATAAGACATGGATCAGCGTTTCTTCGGCTCGGACTGCTTCCTGAGTTGGCACAAACGCCACCTTCCGAAGTCCGGACACCGGGTGACGGTCTCGCCCATTTTGAAGAACGTCACCGCTATGTGACCCTGATCACAAGAGTTTAGGCTCGCTCGACAACATGATCAAGACTGGCCGCACCGCGTTCCTTCGCAAGCCAGTCGTACCAGCGCGCCACGCCGTCGCCGGTGGTCACCGACATCGGCAGCATTTCGACGCCCGGATTGATCGAACGGGCATATTCGCGACATTTATCCAGATCGAAATCCACATAGGGCAGCAGATCGGTCTTGTTGACAATGACAAGCCCTGCGGCCGCGAACATATGTGGGTACTTGAGTGGCTTGTCGGTCCCCTCGGTCACCGAGATGACGACGACCTTGCTGCGCTCACCCAGATCGAACAGCGCAGGGCACACCAGGTTGCCGACATTCTCGATGAACAACAGAGTGCCCGGTGCAGGCGACAGGGCATCAAATGCGCGCCGCAGCATGTCGGCGTCCAGATGGCAACCGGCGCCGGTATTGATCTGCACCACCGCGCAGCCGGTCGCCTTGATGCGCTCGGCATCCAACAGGGTCTCCTGATCGCCCTCGATGACGGCGATCGGTACCTCGCCGAGCTCTCTGATGGTGCGCTCAAGAAGTGTTGTCTTGCCCGCGCCCGGCGAGCTGGTCATGTTGAACGCCACGATATTTCGCTGTTCGAGCCATTCACGATTATGGCGAGCCAGCAGGTCGTTCTTCGCCAGGATCTTCTGCTCGAGGGTGATCGTTTCGGTCACCGGCAGGTGCACATGATCAGCGCCGTGATCATGGTGGTGATCGTGACCATCGCCATGATCGTGGTGATGATCGTGATCGTGCGGGACGGTGATCATGGCTGTTGAGTCGTTACCACATCCGCAGGTTGCGCACATTCTTCGCTCACTTCCATCGACCGGATTCGCAGTTCCCGCCCGGAAATCACATCGACGTCGGCACTTCCGCAGTGACACAACACGATCAGGTCGGTCAGCGCGAAGTCCGCGCCGCAGGACCGGCAGCTCGCCCGGCCCGGTACCTGCTCGATCTCGAGCCGTGCCCCTTCCGCGACCGTGCCTTCGGCGGCTAGCTCGAAGCAGAACTGCATCGCGTCCGGAACCACCGCACAGAGCGTACCGACCACAACGGTGACACTGTGCACCTTCCGTCCCGCCGCGTGTCCACACACGGCAGCGATGACACTCTGCGTGATCGCCATTTCGTGCACGAAAGCCTCCCGCTCGGAGAGTGGACGGATAACGTTACTCCTGCCCATCAGCCGCTTCCAGGCATTCGATGTCCCGTCGTGGGTCTCAGACACGTATGGTGTCGATGCTGTCGGCCGAGATCCAGCCTGCATCGCCGGAGGCCAGGAACGCAACCACATCGGCGATGTCCGCGGGGCGGCCGGGCGCGGTCATCGGACCCACCGTCGCGGTGACATCCACGATGGCTGCGGTGGCGTCGGTCTCGGTTGCTCGGGGGGCGACCGTGTTCACCGTGATTCCGCGCGGCCCGAGTTCGACGGCGAGGGTTCTGCCGAGGACGTCGATGGCGCCCTTGCTCATCGCATAGGCCACCTGCGACGGTGCGGCCGAGCGGGGCGCACACGAGAAGATATTGACGATGCGACCGCCGTCGTTGAGCAGGCACAGCGCATGCTGGAGGATGAAGAACGGGGCGGCCACATTGACCGCGAAAAGCCGATCGAACTCCTCCGGCTCCACCTGGGATATCGAGCCACCAAAATCGCCACCGCCCGCGTTGATAACCAGAATGTCCAGCCGCTCGCCGAACGGTCCGGCCGCTAGTCCGGCGAACAGGGTGTCGACGCCGTCCGGAGTGCCGAGAGCGGCGCGCACTGCGAACGCCTTTCCGCCGCCGGCCTCGATATCGGCCACGGTCTGTGCGGCAGCCGACTCGCTACCGTCGTAGTGGACGATGACGCTCGCGCCGTCGGATGCCAATCGCATCGCGACGGCCCGACCGATGCCTCGCGACGCCCCGGTGACCAGTGCGGTCCTACCGTGCAGATTCGACATATCGAGTCCCGAGCCCTACTTCCGAAGTGATGGATTGCGGTTCGGGACAAGCCTCGGCCGAGGTGCTCACCACATGCTCACCGGCGGCTCACCGCTTGGTGTCGCAGAGATCGGTGCTGGCATATTCTGCGGCATGGTTACCCCAGGTAGAGTTGCGATTTCGGGCGATGCCTGATGCTCTTCGGAATTCTGGGACCGATCGAGGTGTGGCGCGAGGACGGTAGCCCGGGCGTGGTCGGGGGGCCGCAGGTTCGCGCACTGTTGGCATTGCTGCTGCTGGATGCCGGACACGTCGTCGGGCGTGAACGGCTGATCGACGGGTTGTACGGCGAAGAACCGCCCGGAGGCGCGGCGCACGCTCTGCAGTCGCAGGTTTCGCGGCTGCGACGTGGATTGCGTGACGTGACGGCATCCGGCACAACCGTCGAGCACAGTTCGACGGGGTATCAGCTCGCCGTCGACCCGGAGCTGGTCGACGCGCACCGCTTCGGCTGTTTGGCCGATCACGGGCGGCGGGCGCTTGCTGCCGGGGATCCGGCCGCCGCGGCGACGCTGTTGACCGAGGCGCTCAGCCTGTGGCGCGGAGAGGCCCTCGCCGATGTCGTGGACGCCCCATTCGCGCGGCCGCATGCGGCACGCCTTGCCGACGCACGGGCCGCCGTGCTGGAGGATCGCGCTGCGGCACTGCTCGCGCTGGGCGACCACCGTGCCGTCGCGGCCGAGTTGCCCGAGTTGCTGGCCACCGACCCGCTGCGTGAACGAGCCGTCGCACTGCTGATGCGGGCGCTGTATGCGGGCGGGTGGCAGGCTGAGGCGTTTGCCGTGTACGCAAAGGCCAGGCAGCTGCTCGCCGACGAGTTCGGCGCCGAACCAACTGCGGAGCTCACGGCGGCACACCTGGCCATCCTGCGGGCCGAGTCTGCGGCAACCCCGATCGCGCGTCACATGCCCGCCCAGCTCACCAGCTTCGTCGGTCGCGACCGTGAGCTCCGCGAAGTGACGGCCCTGCTCTCGCAGGAACGACTGGTGACCCTCAGCGGTCCGGGCGGCACCGGTAAGATCCGCCTCGCCGTCGAGGTCGGTGCCCGCGCGCGTGGCGAGGTGTGCTTTATCGATCTGTCGCCGTCGGTTGACGGTGCGCAGGTGGTACGGGCCATCGCCGGGGCATTCGGGGTGCGCGAAACAGGGCTGCTGCCTGCGGCTTCCGGCCCGGCAGACGCTGAATCCCGACTCCTCGACGCACTCGCCGACCGTGCGCAGCTGATCATCCTGGACAACTGCGAGCAGGTGATCGACGTCGTCGCTGCGCTCGCTCATCGGCTACTCGCGGCCTGTCCCGGCCTCCGAATTCTGGCCACCAGCCGTGAAGCACTGAATATCACCGGTGAAACCTTGTTCCCAGTTGGGCAATTGGCCGTGCCTACACCAGATGTGGAGCTTGCTGAGGCATCGGGCGCTCCCGCAGTGCGGCTGTTCGCCGACCGCGCGGCAGCGACGCGGCCAGGGTTCATCGTGGACGCGGGTACCATCGGGCCGGTTCGGCGGATCTGCGCGGACCTCGACGGTCTGCCGCTGGCGATCGAACTGGCTGCCGCCAGGCTGCGCACGCTCACTCTCGAAGAGATCGAAACCCGTCTGGCCCAACGATTCCGGCTGCTGTCACGCGGCAGCCGGACAGCCGCACCGCGACACCGGACACTGCGCGCCGTGGTCCAGTGGAGCTGGGGCATGCTCGACGTCGACGAACAAGCGCTCGCACGGCGGTTCACGGTATTCGCGGGTGGCGCCACACTGACCGACGCCGAGCGCGTGTGCGGCTCATCGAACGCCGACGATCTGCTGGCGAGTCTCGTGGACAAGTCCTTGGTCGACGTCGACGCAGGCCGATACCGCATGCTGGCGACGGTGCGCGAGTTCTGTGCAGAGCGGCTCGCCGAAGCCGGTGAGACAGCACAGCTGAACCGGCGTCACGCCGAGTACTTCGTAGCATTGGTCGAACACGCAGACCTCCGGCTGCGCGGGCCCGAGCAACTCGAATTCCTGGCCCGGCTCGCCGCCGAGCATGCCAATCTGCTCGCCGCCCTACGCTGGGCCGTCGGCGCGGGCGCAACCGTCTCCGACCTCGATGCGCCGCCGGACCCCGGCGACGCGAAGTTGGCTGTACGACTCATCGCGGCGTCATCATGGTTCTGGTGGTTGCGCGGGCTGCGCGCCGAGTCCGCGCCGCTGGCCACCCAATTGTTGGACCGGCTCGGTTCCGACACTCCTGCTGAGGAATACGCCCTGTGCGTCGCGACCGCCGCCCAAGATCACGGCGATCCCGGCTACCACCTCGCGCACGCCGCGACCGCGATCGCGAACCAGGACCGGCCGTTGCAACGACCATATCTCTTGCTGCTCTTGATGATCGGCGGCGGCAAAATCGACATGCCCGCCGAACAACAGCGCACCCTCTTCGGTGCCGATCGGTGGTCGCAGGCGTTCCTGCGCGTCGGACAGGGGCTCGAACTCATCTTCGCCGGACAGCCGTCGGCGGCGGAGCGCGAATTCACGTCCGCGCTGGACGGTTTCCGCCCGCTCGGCGACCGGTGGGCGATCGCGACCGCGCTGGACAAGCTGGCAGCGATCGCCGACTGTCGCGGCGAACCTGCGCGCTCGGTGGAGTTGATGGATGAGGCCATCGCGCTGGTCGAACAGCTCGGCACGGTCGAGGACACCGCAGACCTGCTCAACCGCCGGGCAGATGCCAGGGTCCGATGCGGCGCATTCGACGCGGCTCGCTCGGATTACCAACGTGCCGAGGAGCTTTCACGCACAGTCGGATGTCCGAGCATGCGCGCCAACGCGCGCAGAGGACTCGGCGATATCGCTCGGATCGAAGGCAACTCCGCGCTGGCGGCCCGGGAGTACGCGCTGGCGCTCGAACTGAGCGAGCACATCTCGTTCAGCGCGCAGGAGACGCGGGCGCGGATCCTCATCGGATCGGGTTGGGTCGCCGCGGCGCACGGCGACGTGGCGCAGGCCAGGTCGGCACACCTGGTCGGTCTCGCCGCCGCCATGGCCAGCGGCAACCTGCCCGTCGCCGCGGGCGCGGTGGAGGGCTTGGCCGACACTTGTCTGCTGGCAGGCGACGCTGAGCGCGCAGCCCTGCTGCTCGGCGCCGGAGCTGCCCTGCGCGGTGCGCCACCGTCGGGCGACCGCGATGTCGCGCGGGTTGTCGCCGAAGCCGAGCGGCTGCTCGGGCCGAAGCAGTACCTCGATGCCCGGCAGCGCGGCAGCGCTCTAGCCCGTCATGAGGTGCTGCAACTGGCGGGTGCGTGACGGTCGGCAGAGGGTGAGCGTTCGGTGACCGCCGACACCGACGCTTGCCATATGACAAGGACACAGCGCTTCGCCAATAAGACCGTCTTGATCTCCGGCGCCGGCGTCGCAGGCCCGGCCCTCGCCTACTGGCTACACCGATACGGGTTTACCGTCACCGTCGTCGAACAAGCTCCTGCCCTTCGGGAGGGCGGCTACAAGGTCGACCTGCGTGGCGTCGCAATGAATGTCATCGAGCGGATGAGGCTGCGATCCGAGATCCGGAAAGCGAGCACCCAGATGCGCGGCGGCGCGTGGGTGAACAGGTCGGGCAAGACGCTCGCGACACTCGGCCCCGATCTGATCGGCATGCGCGCCCCCGGTGACGAGGAAGTACTGCGCGATGATCTCGCCCGAATCATGTTCGACGCGAGCAAGAGTGGGGTCGAGTATCTGTTCGGGGACTCGATCATCGATATCGCCCAGGTGCCGCACGGGGTGCACGTGAGTTTCGAGCATGCCCCGACGCGAGTGTTCGATCTGGTTGTCGGTGCCGACGGATTGCATTCGACCGTGCGGCGCCAGGTGTTCGGGCTCGAAACCGAGTTCGTCCGCCACACCGGGATGCACGCGTGCGTATTCAGCGTGCCCAATCACCTCGATCTGGACCGCTGGGAGCTCATCTATCCCACGCCGGGCAGAGTAGTGCAGGTCTACAGCACCCAGCAGTCCGCCGCGAAGGCCCAGTTCGTCTTTCCGACACCGAAAACCCTGCCCGACCGCCGGGATATCGCCGGACAGCAGCGCCTGGTCACCGATACGTTCGCCGACGGCGGATGGGAGACCGCGACGCTGCTGCAGGCGATGCCCCACTCCCCGGACTTCTATTTCGACTCGGTCAGCCAGGTCCGCCTCGACCAGTGGTCGCTGCGGCGCGTTGCCTTGGTCGGCGACGCTGCCTACAGCCCGTCGCCATTGTCCGGCCAGGGCACCAGCCTTGCCGTGGTCGGCGCGTATGTCCTTGCGGGGGAACTGAACTCGGCCGGAGGCGACCACAACGTCGCTTTCCCGAGATACCAGGAAAAGATGCGCGACTATGTCGAGCTGAACCTCACCCTCGGCTGGAACAACGCCGGCCAGATGGTGGCGGGCAGCAAGAGCGCCATTCGGATGCAGACCACCATGATGCGGATGCTGCGCTACCTGCCGTGGCAGGACCTCGCACTGCGCCCGATCATGAAGCCGCTCAACCACGCTGCCAACGCCATCACCCTCGAGGACTACTGAATCGAACGTCGCGGGTCAAGCGACATAGGGCTGCTCGGACCTGGCCGATCGGAGGGCTTCGCCGAACCAGACAAGTTGGTCGAGCAGCTTGGTAGCGGCGGCCTTGCTCGGTGCGGGCTCGATCGGCAGGCCCAGAGCATCGAATTGCTGTGCGGCGCCGTGGAAGCTGACGGTGTCACGCACAGTGACCGCGTGCAGCTCCGTAAAGACCTGCTTCAGGTGTTCGACAGCACGTAAACCGCCCGAAATGCCTCCATAGGACACAAATCCGATCGGTTTCGCCTGCCACTGGGTGAAATGCCAATCGATCGCGTTCTTCAGCGGCGCGGGATAGCTATGGTTGTACTCCGGTGTCACCACGACGAACGCGTCCGCGTTCGCGAGGCGGGCACCCGTCTCCGCCAGAGCCTGCGCGCCATGCTCACCCGGGTCGTCGGACATGTGCGGCGGCAGCTGTATGTCCGCGAGGTCGATGAGGTCGATGGAGAGGTCCTGGCGCTGTGCGGCGAGTTCGACGAACCACTTGGCGACGGTCGGGCCGAATCGCCCGGAGCGGGTGCTTCCGACGATGACGGCGAGCTGAAGCGGACTAACTGTTGGGGTCATACACAGAGCATCAAACGTCAACGAAGGTTGAGGTCAAATCGGCAGCGAGCCGAGGCGCCGCGGCTCTCGAACAACGCTCACCGCACACCACCCGCGCGGCCCGAGTCGAATCCGGCGCGCTCAGCGCCTGGTCAGCGGTGGGCGGAGGCCGAGGTGATGGCGGAGTGTCGTTCCGGTGTATCCGGTGCGGTAGGAACCACGTTCCTGGAGTTCGGGAACCAGCCAGTCGACGATCTCGTCGAGGCCGGTCGGCACCAGGTAGGGCGAGATATTGAAGCCGTGGGTTGCGCCGTACCGGACCCAGCGAGTGAGTTCGTCGGCAACCTGGCCGGGCGTGCCCTGGAATCCGGATCGCTGCGAGGTTTCGATTGCCACCTGCCGCAGCGACAGGTTCTTCGCCTCGGCCAGTGCCCGCCACTGCCTGGCAATCGCCACCGGGTCCTGGCCGTCGCGCTGTGCGCCACGGGCTCCCGAGATCACGGTCGACACCGGGTCCTCCGCGGGCAGCGGACCGTCCGGATCGCGATCGGAGAGGTCGCGGCCCCACACCTGTCCGACCAGTGACAGCGCGGTCTGGCCGGTGAACTGGCTCTCCAGCACCCAGCGGGCCTTCTCTTCGACCTCGGATTCCCGCTCCGCCAATACGATCTGGGTGCCGGGCAGGATCTTGATGTCGTCGTCGGGGCGTCCGACGGTGCGCAGCCTGGCCCGGATGTCGTCGGCGAACGCGAGCGCGGCATCGAAATGCGTTCCGTGCCTGGAGAAGATGACATCGGCGTGCGCGGCGGCGAACTCGCGACCGGCGGGTGAATCGCCGGCCTGGAAGATGACCGGATGCCCCTGCGCGGAGCGCGGCAGTGTCGGGGTGATCGAGACCTGGAAGTGTTCGTTGTCGCGTGCCACGGTGCGCACCGCGCCAGGCTCCAGCCAGGCGGTGCCATCACGTCCGGTCGCAATAGCGTTGTCCGACCAGGCATCCCACAGTTCGCGGGCGATCCGGATGAATTCGCCCGCGCGCTCGTAGCGCTGAGCGTGGTCGAGGTATCCGCCGCGCCGGAAGTTCTCGCCCGTCCAGGCATTGTCGGTGGTGACTGCATTCCAGCCTGCGCGTCCACCCGAAAGCAGATCCAGTCCGGACAGGCGGCGCGAGAGGTCCGCCGGTTCGTTGTAGGTGGTGTTCTGCGTGGCGACCAGCCCGATGTGGCTGGTGATTGCGGCCAGCGCCGCGAGTTGGGCAATCGCGTCGGGACGGCCCGCGATGTCCAGGTCGAGGATCTTGCCGTTCTGCTCGCGCAGGCGCAGACCTTCGCCCAGGAAGAAGGCGTCGAAGAGTCCCCGTTCGGCGGTGGTGATGGTGCGTCGGAAGGTCTCGAAGTCGATCTGGGACCCGCTGGTGGGGTCCGACCAGATGGTGGAGTGGTTGACGCCCTGGAAGAAGACGCCGAAATGCACCTGTGCGTCGGGGAACGGAACGTCGGTCATCAGTGCTGATCCTTCGCGTATCGATTGTCCGGCCGGGCAAGTCCGAGGTTGGCACGCAGTGTCGAACCAGGCACGGGACGGTGGGCCAGGCCGGATCGGAACAGAGCGGGCAAAACATAGTGCGCGAGCACCGGCAGGTCCTCATCGATGACCGCCAGGTGCAGGCGCACGCCGTCGACGTGGTGGGCGAGTTCGGTCAGCAGCGCGACCAGATCCTTCGATTTGCCCGAGAACCCTAGGCGAGCAGCATGTTTCGCGGTCGCGTAGCGGTCCAGATCGGCGAGCCGCTCCGCCGCAGACACCAGCGGAAGGTCGAGGGCGACATCGAGTTCCACGAAAACCAGCGCACCGGACTCATGAGCTCGATCGGCGGCCGCCAGGGTCTGGGCGAGATCCACACCCGACACCAGTGCTACATCCGCTTGCCCGGGTTCAGCGGCGCCCTCGGAGAAGACAACCACTTGGCCCTGCGGCGGGCGTGGCACGATCGCGGGGCCCTTCACCGAGAAGCTCTCGCCGACGAAGTCGACGTAATGCAGCTTGTCGCGGTCGAGGAATTTGCCTGTCGCATAGTCGCGAACGACCGCGTCGTCTTCCCAGGAATCCCACAGGCGGCGCGCGACCTCGATCGAATCACGGTGTTCCTGAGCAAGTTCCGCCTCGGCGGTGCGTGCCGGTCGGCCCCAGGTCGCCGCCGCGGCGGGGTCGGCGATCGTCGTCGCGATCCAGCCGCCGCGACCGCGCGAGGTGTAGTCGAGAGTGGCCAGTTGCGAGGATGTGTGGAACGGCTCCGCATACGTGGTCGCCACCGCGGGAACAAGGCCCAGGGTGCTGGTCGTCGCCGCAACGAAAGAGGCACGGGTCACGGCATCGATCCGCCCCGCGGGTTGATCGCTCGGCGCCAGGATCGAATCGTCGAAGGTCGCCAGCGTGAAGCCGGCATTTTCGGCCGCTGCCACGCGCGCCTGCACCGTGCGGCCGGTCAGGAACCGATCGGGTTCGTGCGTGGCTCGGCGCCATGCGGCCGGGTGGTAGCCCTCGCCGTCCACTTCGACACCCAACGCGAAGACTTTTCTACCGTTGCTCACCGCCATAGGTATGACGATCGTCAAACTTGTCCACCACCGCCATGTTTTGCGTCGCGGTGATCGCAACCCTCGGCGACCGCACCGAGCCGGCGCGCACCCGGCGGCGAATTCGATCGCGGTGACGCGAGCACTCTTTACCTTCGACGTAATTGCCCCAGATCCACCAGCGGACAAGGCTGGTCGGCATGACAAAAATCGGTGTGCTGCTGCCGAGCCGGGAGACGGCGATGACCGGCCGGCATGATGCGGCCGGGTTGGTGGATTTCGCGCGGGCGGCCGAACATGCCGGGTTCGACTCGGTGTGGGTGGGCGATTCGCCGTTGGCGCGTACGAGGGCCGAACCGCTCACGGTGCTCGGCGCCGTCGCGGCGAGCACGTCGCGGGTGTGGTTGGGCACGGCCGCCTACACCGCGACGCTGCGCCACCCGCTGCTCGGTGCACACACTGCGGCCACCGTCGATCAGCTCAGTGCCGGCCGACTGGTCCTTGGGCTCGGCGCCGGTTTCCCGATGCCGGAGAGCGCGGCCGAATTCGAGTCCGTCGGAGCGCCTTTCGCACAGCGGGTCGGCCGGCTGGACGAGACAGTGGCCATCTGGCGGCAGAGTTGGTCGGGCGGCGGCCGGTTCGACGGCCGCTACTGGCATCTCGACGACCTGTCGCGCGCGCTGCCTGCCCACGACATCACCGGGCCACCGCTCTGGCTCGCAGGTGGCGACACGCCACGGGTCCTACAGCGTGTCGCCCGACTCTATGATGGCTGGCTGCCGTTCCTGCCGAATCCGGCGGCCTACGCCCGCGCCTGGGACACGATTCGAGAGCTGACCACCCGCCCGGTCACCGCAGGTTTCTATGCCACGATCAATATCAACGACAACACCGCAGTGGCCCGCGCCGAGCTCGACCGTTACGTCCACCAGTACTATCGACGGTCGCTGGACGAAATGTCCACGATCCAAGCATATTTCGGCGGGCCCGCCGATCAATGCGTAGAGTGGCTCGGGCGCTACTTCGCGGCCGGTGCGACACACGTGGTGCTGCGCATCGGCTCCCTCGACGCACGCAATCAGCTGGACGCCATAGCCGACACCCTCCTGCCTGCGCTGCACGCCGCGCCGACATCGTAGCCGCTGCCGCGCCGGATTCCGGATCGGTGCCGCGGGCTACCCGACCGGCAAACGCCACCGACTCGGCAATGATCATCGACGCGTGGCCGCCGACGTCAGTAGCGGGATTACGTATCGAAATTATCAGTACCGAACGATATTCGGCTACTCGTGGTGACGGAAACCGAAAGGTATTGATACCGAATGGTATTCGACATCTTTCATCGGGCAGGGTACCGAAAGGTATTGATACCGAGAGGTATTCTTGTGCCATTTCCGGGGGAAATGCTCGCCCGATCGGAATTCTCCTGACATTTTCTGTACATCACTCGTGACGGTGTGTACCGTCTGAAATCCTGAAACCCTCACAGGACAGGCCAGGGGCGCGTGATCGGAATCGACGGCTGTGTGCAACGCATTATGAACATTCCCGGTGCGCGCAGCGTGACGCTCGTGGACGGCGCGAGCGGCCTGGCGATCGCCGCAAGCGGCAGGCACGCTCTGGTGGACGAGCACGAGGACGCCGCGGCCACCACCGACGTGGTCCGAGCGGTACTCGACTGCCCGGCGCTCGCCACCGGCCGTGACAACGCCATCACCGAGCTCATAGTGTGCGGCACCCGGGGATATCACCTGTTGAATCTGGTGAACGGCGACTTCGATGGTCAACTCTTCGTGCACGTGCTATTCGACGACGACACCGGAAATCTCGGGATGGCGCGATTTCAACTCCAGGGCATTCTCACCGAATTGCAGCTGACGGTCATGAGCGTTGAGCTCGCGGTCCAACCACATCGGCTCGAGAAGGAAAGGCACACCGGGATGTTGGAAACCCTGGCGTTGCTGCCGGAGTCCGAGCCGTGTCCTGCGGAGCGGACGTGACCGCGCGCAAGAAACTACTCGGCGAACTGATGGGAAGGTTGACCAAGGTGGCGATGCCAGGACCCGAACCGAATGCGGTGGTGCTCGCGCAACTGCAAGCGCTACGCGATCGCGTCCCGCGGCTGACCGGCTCGCTGGTGGCATCCAACGACGGCCTGCTCGTCGCCCACGATCTGCCGCGGCACATAGAGCCCGACACGATGGCCGCGATGGCCGCCGCACAACTGTCGCTGTCGCACCGGTTGGCCACCACCGCGCACGGCGGTGGCTTCCACGAGGTCGTGGTGCGCGGGACCGACGGGCATGTGGTGATCTACGCGGCGGGTTGGACCTCGCTGACGGTGCTGGCGGGCCCCGAGGTGAATGTCGGCCGGCTACATCTGGAGTCGCGCCCGGTGGCCCGCACGATCGCTGACCAGCTGGCGGCGACGTCGAACGAACTCGACAAAGACAACTAACACCGATTGAAAGGAACAGACATGTCCACCATGGATCTGGCGCTCAAAGACATGATGGTGATCGACGGCGCGATCGGCGCGGCCGTCGTCGACTACAACAGCGGCATGGCGCTCGGCATGCTCAGCAGTTCCAAGTCCCTGGACCTGCAGGTCGCGGCGGCGGGCAATACCGAGGTGGTGCGCGCCAAGATGCGCACCATGGAGCAGCTCGGGCTCAATGACGGTATCGAAGACATCCTCATCACGCTCTCGGGCCAGTACCACATCATCCGGCCGATGACCGGCCGCAAGTCCAAGGGCCTTTTCCTCTACCTCGCCATGGATCGAGGCCGGGCAAACCTCGCGTTGGCCCGACACCGCCTCAAGGGTATCGAGGAAGAACTCGACGTGTGATCGGCTCGCTTGCGGTGCCCGGGCCCGGGCACCGCAAGCGCAACGCCGACCTACTATTCGGGCGCGCCGAACCACCGAGTCACTGCGCTCGACAGTCCGTCGATCTCAGTCGAGTCCGCGGCCCATGCCACGTAGCCGTCCGGGCGGATGAGCATCGCCGCGAGCGAGCGCGAACGGGTGGGTTTTGCGGTGACGACTCGGACTCGAGAAGACCAGGGGGCCACCAGGTTTCGGAGTTCGGCGGAGTCGACGAGGTCGAGCAGGATTGCGGCGCCGTCCACGAAATGGTCTTCGACGCGGCTGCCATCGGACAGTTCGAAATCGGGGGCGGGCGCTCCGGTGAGTGCGTGGCCGCCGCCGAGGTCGTAGCGGTGGCGAACGCCCGAAATGTTCTTGAAGACAGTGGTTGCCCCGTCGGTAGTGGCCAATAGTTCGGCGAAGACGGTGCGCAGTGTCCGGCTTCGCTGGTCCAACCGCATCAGTGCGACTTGCGCGCGGGTCCAATCCAGCACCCAGGCGCCGATCGGGTGCCGCTCGGCGGTGTAGGTGTCCAGCAGGTTTGCCGACGCCCAGCCGTGCACAACGGCGGCGAGCTTCCAGCCCAAGTTCACGGCATCGCCGATGCCGAGGTTGAGACCCTGGCCGCCGAACGGGGAATGCACGTGCGCGGCATCGCCGGCCAGCAGCACCCGGCCCTGGCGGTAGTCGGTGACCTGCCGAGTGTTGTCGGTGAATCGGGTAGCCGAGTGCACCGCCGTGATTTCGACCGGCACTCCGGAGACGGCACGCAGACTTGCCTGCAGCTCGTCCGCCGTGATCGGTGCGTCGCGATCGGCGGGCGGCCCATCCATCTCCACGGTGAGGAAACGACCCGGCGTCGGCCCGTAGGCGTAGATGCCCGTAGGCGTCGAGCTCCAACCCGGCACCAGTCCTTCGGCGCCCGTCATCTCCACAACCGCCTGATGACCGGTGATCTCGGGATCGAGGCCGGGAAATTCGAATCCCGCCAGCTTGCGTACGAGGCTGCGGCCACCGTCACAACCCACCAGCCACGCCGTGCGGACCTCGGCATCGCCGAGCTGAATGACGACGGCATCGGCGGCGTCGGTGAAGCCGGTCAACTCGACACCGCGGCGAATCACCACACCGAGTTCCTCGGCACGCCGGGCGAGGATTGCTTCGATGCTTTGCTGCGGCACCAGAAACACCGCGGCGGCGGGACCGAGATCAGCGAATTCCTCGTCGTCGTAGTCGATATCCTCGACATCGAGGAATACCCCGGCGAAATGACCGGCGCCCGGCCGCTTACTCGTCGTCCCGATCACCGTGCCACCACGCTGCGCCTGAAACTTCCGTACCACCGCCAGCGTCTCGTCCTGCCGCTCGACCAACTCGGGCAGCAGGCCACGCCGGGCGAGCGCTCGCGCCGTCGGCACATTGATAGCGCCGGCCTTGAGCGTCATGTCGGGTTCGTTCAGCCGTTCGACCACCAGCACATCGACCCCGGTCAGCCGCAATTCGCAGGCCAGCATCAAGCCGACGGGCCCGGCTCCGGCGATCACCACATCGAATGTCTCGTTCATGAATCACACTGTGCCGAGACCTGATTGCGCCCACCTTGCGTCTTCTTGCGTGCCGCTTGCGTCGATATCACCGCGGCGGTTCGGCACGACGCTGCCGACCTCGAGACCGCACGCGGACGCTCGGATCACCGCATTGCCCTGCGCCGGCAACGGCGGCACGGTTGTCCCGGCGCGGAATCTCGAACACCGGTCGTTGCTACTTTGGTCGTATGACCAGCGAATCGCCACCGGTAACACAGCGGCGCCGCGAGCAGCTCCGTGACTTCCTGCGCACCCGCCGGGCGCGGCTCACACCCGCTGATGTCGGTATGGCGGCGGCGGGCAGGCGACGGACGCCGGGGCTGCGGCGCGAGGAGGTCGCCATGCTGGCCGGAGTCGGCGTGTCCTGGTACACGTGGCTCGAGCAGGGACGCGACATCAAGGTTTCGGCCGAAGTACTCGACGCCATCGGTCGTGCGTTGCGGCTGACCGAGCCCGAGCGTGCGCACCTGTATGTGCTGGCCGGGCTCAACCCGCCGATGAGCGGCGGGCCGCAGGATGCCGTCGTCACCCCGGAGCTGCGAGCGCTGCTCGACGCGTGGGCGCCACGGCCCGCGGTGCTGCGGGACCGGTACTGGAACCTGCTGGCGATCAACGACGCGGCGCACACGGCGCTCGGCTACGACGGCGTCGACCACAACTGCCTTTTCACCTTCTTCACCAATGCTCGGCACCGCGCCATGCACCTGCACTGGGAGTCGGTTGCGCCCGATGTCGTCGCCGCCTTTCGCGCCGAAGCAGCGCGCGCTCCCGGCGACCCGGAGTTCGACAGGGTGGTCGACGAGCTCACCTCCATCAGCCCCGAGTTCGCCGAACTGTGGGCCCGCCACGACGTGGCCGGCCCCACCCAGGCCGTGAAGGCGGTACGCCACCCCGAGGTCGGCGACCTGATCTTCGACATGCTGCCGTTGGCCGTCGCCGATCACTCCGACTGGCACGTGGAGTTGTACAACCCGCGCCCGGGCACCGGGACAGAAGTTCGGCTCGAACGCCTGACGCACGTCCGGCTCGCCGCCCCGGCCTGATCACCAGCCTGGTGGTGCCACACCCTGGATAACTGCACACTGTTTGTCGTGCGCATCGTTGGGGAGGCTGATTGCCATGCCCCACAGCAACTCTCGTTTCGACAACAAGATCGCACTCATCACGGGCGGCAGCAGCGGCATGGGACTCGCCACCGCACGCCGGTTGCTCGCCGAAGGCGCACAGGTGGTCATCACCGGGCGCGACAAGATAAAGCTCGACGCCGCGGTCGACGGACTGGACGGCGGGAACCGCGTCCTGGCGATCCGCGGCGACGTGGCGAACCTCGCTGATCTCGACGCCATGACGACCGCGATCCGTGCACGCTATGGGCGGCTGGATGTGGTCTTCGCCAATGCAGGTGTCGGCGTGTTCCAGCCACACAGTGAGATCACCGAGGCCGCATTCGATCGGGCCGTCGGCATCAATTTCAAAGGCGTGTTCTTCACCATCCAGCGGACCGTTCCGTTGCTCCCCGAGCATGCGGCGATCGTCATCAATGCCTCGTGGACGCTGCACCGTGGCCTGGCTGACGCCTCCCTCTACTCGGCGACCAAAGCGGCGGTGCACAATCTGGCGCACACACTCGCCGCCGAGTTGGGGCCCAAGGGAATTCGGGTCAACTCCGTCAGCCCCGGCTACATCGAAACCCCGATGTTCCACGACAACGTCTCTGCGGCGGCGGCCGCCGCCGTGGTCGCCGAGGTGGCCACCGGTCGCATCGGCACCGCCGAAGATGTCGCCGATGCGGTCGCCTTCCTCGCTTCCGATGCAGCGTCCTACATCAATGGACAGGACCTCATCATCGACGGCGGCCTGGTCGCGGCCGTCGGCGCGCCGAGGAAATAGCCCGAATGCCCCACCCGGCGCAGCAATGCTCGCGTTGCCGACTGTATACGACACGACTACTCAGGGAGGATCCATGACCGCCTTCATTGTTCAGCGCAACGGCCAAGCAGCGACCGTCGAAGAGTTGGCGCCACTCGCTTTTGCAGGCTACGCCCACTTCACGGCAATGCAGGTGCGCGACAGCCGGATACGGGGCCTCGACCTGCATCTGGAGCGGCTGCGGGTGGCCTCGGTGGAATTGTTCGGCCAGGCCTTACCCGACGATCGGGTGCGGTCCTACCTGCGGACGGCATTGGCGGCGAGTCCGCCCGATGTCTCGCTGACGGCCACGATGTACTCCCCCGCGGGCGAATTCACCGCGACCGGAATCGATGTCGAGCCCGATGTGCTGGTTCGCACCGGACCGGCAACTGCTGGTCCGCAAGGCCCGTTGACACTGGCGACGGTCGAGTACGAACGGATCCTGCCCACGGTGAAACATGTCGGCGAGGTCGCCAAGACGTATTTCCTGCGCAGCGCCGTGGGGCACGGCCTCAACGACGCGGCTTTCGTCGACCGCAAGGGCAGGCTCAGCGAGGCCTCGATCTGGAATCTGGCCTTCTGGGACGGCACCGCGGTGGTGTGGCCGGTCGCCGAGATGCTGGGCGGGACCACCATGGGCATCGTGCGCAGGCAGCTCGATCGCCTGGGCATTCCCCAGCGCAACCGGGAGATCACGCCCGCCGACCTGCCCACGCTGACCGGAGCCGTGGTCATGAACTCATGGACCCCGGGCATCGCGGTACATCGCATCGACACTGTCGCTTTGCCCGAGGCCCCGGCGTTCGTGGACCTACTGCACCAGGCCTACCAGGCCGAACCACCCAGTGCGCCGTAGCGGCTGCGAGGTGCCTCAGCCTGCGTCCACCACGAATGCCGTGGCATTATCGGTTCCGCCGGATCGCAAAGCATTGTCCACCAACGCTTCCGCGGCGATCCCCGCTGTCGCCCCGCCGGCGAGTATCGCCTTGATGTCGGTCATCTCCAGGCACTTGTGCACACCATCGGTGCTCAGCAACAGCCTGCCTCTGCTCGATCCGGTGGCGGTATGCCCGACGGCCGCCGGACGCACGGTGCGCGCCGACGTGGTGACGAGGTGATTCAGCCGTGGCGCGGCGTGTAGTCCGCTGGCGCGAAAGTGCTCGGCGACAGTGTGATCCGTCGTGATCTGATGCAGCACCCGGCCGTTCCACCGGTACGCTCGACAGTCGCCGACCCACGCTATGTCGCACGGACCCTTGGGCTGATCAGTCTCGAGCACGGCGATGACAAGCACGCTGTCGGCGCCCTCCTGCGGAAACTCGTGCAACAATTTCTGCTGGGCTGCAAGGATTCCCGCTACCGCCCCGCTGCGCGCACCCACCCGCGCTGCGATATTCGCGACGGTACGTGCCGCTCGCGCCGCGAGCAGGTGATCACCGACACCATCGGCTACGGCGAAAGCAGTACGTCCCACCGTCGAATCGGTATAGGTAGCCGCGGCATCGGCGTTGATCGACCGCCCCCCGCGTCTGCTCACCGACTCCCCCGCGATACCGGTGAGCCACACCGGCTCACGAGGAATGATGGCGGTCGTCACTGCTGTGTGCACGGCCTGACCTCCTCGGACACCCTGCCCGTGCTGCCGATCAGCACCACCTCAGCCAACCGCACCATCGTGAGGACAGCACCAGAATCACCCGTGTAGTTCCTGTGAATGTGGCGACTGCTTGCAGCTGAGCAGCCGCGACCGCAGCTGCTCGAGCACCGGCTCGCCGAGCCCGACCTGCTCGGTGAGATATCGGCGCGCCGATCCGTAGGCGGCGGCGAGATCGTCGAGCACGAGCCGCATCACCTCGGCAGGCGCCCGGCCATAGCTCGGCCAGGTGAGCATCCGATTCGGGTACGCAGCTCGCCAGTCCGCCTCGGTGTGCCGCTTCATATTCCTGTCTTACTCGATACGCGAGCAAGACAGGATGTCCGTCGGCGCATTCGATGCGATGCGACCGCTCAGTGTCCAGGCAGTACGCAGACCGCGTCGAGGCCGAGGACGTGGTTGAGGCGGCCGAAAGCCAGCCATGAGCCGATGCTCATGCTCAGTTCCACGATTTCGGTTTGGGTGTAGTGCGCGGTCATGCGGTCCCAGAACTCTTGGTCCAGGTTGTGGTGGTCGAGGGCGTAGCGTTCGGCATATTCGGCGGACAGGCGGGTGCGCTCGTCGAAGGCATCGGTGGTGCGCCAGTTGGTCACCGCGTCGGCGAAGCCCTCTTCGACCTTTGTGCCGTCGCGTTCGGTGCGCCAGTCCAGGCAGAAGATGCACCCGTTGATCTGGGCGATACGCAGCCGTGCGGCTTCGAATTCGCGCAGGCCGAGGGTGGTGTGCGAGTAAACCGACAGGGAGAAGTTCGACGCAGCGAGGCCGATGCCGGGAACCATTTCGCCCCAGACGTAGCCGATGGGATCTTTGCCTTCGGGGATGTCGATGTTCATGAGTGTTTCCCTAAGTTTGTAGGTGTCTGGGGTTGGTGCCCTGGATGCCCAGAGCGGTGGGGTGTAGCTGATGGGTGTTTGCCTCTTTCGAGGCTCGGAAGGACTTGCTGCCCCACCGCGCTGGACGCTCCGG
>NZ_JBKOQN010000037.1:0-59202 GCF_046764895.1 Nocardia sp. CWNU-33
AGACTGATAGCAGGGTGATCCTGCCACTGGAACCCGCCGGGTGGTGTCAAAATTCGCGGATACCAACACCTTCCGACCCGGACCGGTGTCGAGATTCACCGATCAACGATGTCGTGATTCACGGATAAAACCATCCGGGCGGACGTCGTCGGATTTCGCGGTGAGTACTGATGGTCAGTAGCGACAGATTCGCATGGAATCGGCCGCGGAAACCGCTGCAACAGTGTGGAACCAGGCAGGGACCTATCCCGTAGGACCCTCGCTATCAGCGGTCCGCGTAGCCCCCAGCGTTCCAGACAATCCACCGGAACTGGTTCGGCGGCAGCGACTGTCGCGCGGGAACGTCGGCTGTAGGTGAGCACGGCCAGAAACACACACCACAGCGATGGCAATACTGCCCAGCCCGCCACACCGAGTAGGCCACTGGACGTCCGCGCGCGATCCGGCTGCTGCGGCGTTCTCGCTTGACCGCGGCAGTCCACGCCAGGGTTGTTGGAGTAGCCAACGCGAGAAGCATGAAGGTCAGGACCACCATCGCCGAAGGCAAGTCGCCGCCGGGGTCTGGCCTATGGAAAGCGGCGAAGGTCAGCAGGAGTCCGGCGAGAAATGGGATCAGCATGAGCGCGCCGAAGCCCAGCAGGCGCCCCGAGGATCGCTGGGCGGGTTCCGGTGCGAGTGCTTGGGCGAGCATCGAGGTGTGGGTCCGCTCGATTGTCGTTGTGCCGAAAACGGGAACGAACCCCGACGATGTGATCCCGATGCCGTTGTAGGAGTTAGAGCCGGAGACGGACTGGACCCCGGTTGCGCGGATCGCCGGTACGGTCTGGACGCGGTCGATCTGTCCGCAGGTGGGGCATGAGATGTCGGTGTCCATGAGCAGGTCCCCTCCCGGCGGTATTGCGCTGCGATGAGGACTGTTGCGCGACAACACCGCTGCTGATATCCGGCATGGTGGTGATCTCCAGAATATTGGACTCTGCTGTGCTGTGAATGTCGATGATCAGCGGTGGGGGAGTGCGGCGATGTCGTGGTGTGCGGCTTCATGTGGCGGCCTTTCGACGTCGGGACGGACGGTAGAGGTTCGGCTCACCGAAGGGGCGGTGCCGAGCGTGAAATGTAGTACGGTCGCGGGTCGATGCCGTTTCGCGGTTATGGTGGATGCCAGGGAAGAACTTGGATCAGCGGTCAGGAAATCGTCGTGGACGACAACCGCAAGCCGTCGCGGTCCAGCGTGAACGGTTCACGAGAACTGGTAGAACGGCTGGAACGTGCCCGTAATCGCATTCGTGTGCGTCGGACTGCGGCGCGGGAGCGCGAGAAGACCGTGACCGCAGCGGTGAAGCGGTATATCGGGGCATGGCGAACGATCGACGAGCTCGAGCGCTGTCGCGACAGTGAGATCGCCGGACTCCAGCAGCGGATCGCCGAAATCCGCGAAAGCGCGGAAGCGGCGATCGTAGAGCGACGGACTGAGCAGGCGGTCGCCGCATCGGTGATCCATAGCTAAGGCCACAACTACGATGACATCGCCGAACTGTTGGAGATCACGCCGAAGCAGGCGCGCCAACTACTTTCCGCCGCAGGCGATAACATCACCGCGATCGCCACGCACGCTACGGACAGCACTCGGCGCATGAAACGGTCAGATGCCGCGATACCGCAGCAAGACAGAAGCCCGGATCCCGAGATCACCAATCCCCCCGCGTCGCCTGCCGCTGCGATGTAGAGCCGACCGCCTCACCTGTCGGGGCCGGAAGGTGTGATGCTGACTGTCACCTCTTGTCGAATTGCTCTTGCTCCCAGAGGGCCGCATGAGCAGCCGCCGATTCCGGGTGCCGGGCAGGCAGGTCTGGGACAGCATTGTGATGATGCAGAACCGTTCGTTATGTGTCGGTCGCAGCTGCTTGGCCAGTTCGCACGACCCGACCATCGCCGCCCTGGTCAGCTCCAGCAGCTGCATTGCGTGCCAGCGAGCTTCATCGGTCACCTCCGCAAGCGTGTCTCGCGTGGCCGCCCTTGCTCGCGTGAGTTGCCCGAGGATCCGCGGGGCGTGGTGCAGTGACATCTCGTCGACAATGTCCAAGCTGGCGAGACCCCGTATGTGGCAGGCCGATTGGTGGACGACGTCGATCGCTGCGAAGTACGCCGGTCGCAACGACACCCATTCTGATGGCGCAACGTCCATCTACACCCGTGCCCAATGAAGATCGCTTACCTCGAGGAACAACCCGGCGGCCGTCGATCTTACGCGAATCCTGTGGCCAGACTCCGCAGCCCCTGGTCGAGCACGCCGGTGAGCTCTTTGTCGGGATGCGCAAGCCAATGCTCGTATGCGGCAATGGCGACCCCCAGTGCGGAATGGCCGATGGCCTGCGGAATAAGGTCGCCTCGGGCCACGCCGAGCCGGGTCGCCGCGAATTCCGCTACGACCGCCCGCCATTCGACGTATTGCAGCGTGGAGTGCGCCTGCAGTGTGGGCACTCGCAGGATCAGTTCCATCCGTCTGCGATGCCAGGGCACTTCGGCGACGTCGAAGCGATTGAAGTCCACGACTACCCGCCGGATCGCCTCCATCATCGGCAGATCGGCGGGGCAGTCGACGAACTTCTGGCGCATCGTGTGCAGTTGCTCGCTGAAGTTGCCCCATACGACATCGTTCTTGGATTCGAAGTAGCGGAAGAACGTGCGCTTGCTGATGCCGACGACGTCGGCGATGTCGTCGACGGTGGTCGCCTCGAATCCCTTGCGTTCGAACAGCTCGAAGGCGGCGCACTCCAGTTCGTGCGCACTGGTCGATGGCCGCCGACCCGCTCGGCGCACACCCTCCGAACGGGTTGCCGATGAATTGCCGGACATCTATCCCTTCCATTATGGCACCCGGTGACATTATGCTGGCCGTCACACTCCGTCTATCGACCCAGGGAGAAGCGATCAATGAACGAACTCGAGACCAACCAGACCCTATCCCGCACCGACGACACGCTGGTCGAATCGGACCTGCTCGTCGAGGAGGTCTCGATCGACGGTATGTGCGGTGTCTACTGAGCGCCCGGATTTCGATCCGGCACAACCGTATTCGCTGGCAGCGTCGGTCACGCTGCGACCAGAGCCGTTCGGCGCGCTGGTCTACGACTACGTGACCCGCAGGCTCTCGTTCCTGAAGACCCCGGCGTTGGTGACCGTCGTGCGGGAATTGGAGCACCAGCCCACTGCGGGCGACGCCCTGACGGCGGCCGCAGTCCCCGCCCTCGAACGCGACCGATATCTGCAGGCGCTCGCCGGACTTTACGCGGCCGGAACGATCCGGCTCCGCGACCCGGCCCACGTCGGACAGGAGCCATGATGAGATTGGTGGAGCACTTCGAACACGGGTTGGACGCACCGATCTGCCTGACCTGGGAGCTGACCTACGCCTGCAATCTGGCCTGCGAGCACTGCCTGTCATCGTCGGGCCGCCGGGACCCGCGGGAGCTCAGCACCGCCGAATGCAAGGCGGTGATCGAGGAACTGCAGCGGATGCAGGTCTTCTACGTCAACATCGGCGGCGGCGAACCAACTGTCCGACCGGACTTCTGGGAGCTTCTCGACTACTCGGTCGATCACGGGGTGGGAGTCAAGTTCTCCACCAACGGAGTTCGGATCACCTCCGAACGCGCCCGGCAACTCGCCGCCACCGACTACGTGGATGTGCAGATCTCCATCGATGGCGCTACCGCAGAGGTCAACGACGCTGTACGCGGACCGGGTTCGTTCGCGATGGCCTACCGGGCGATGCAGAACCTTTCCGATGCCGGCTTCGAGAACTTCAAGATTTCGGTTGTCATGACTCGCCACAACGTGGCACAGCTGGACGAATTCAAAGCCATCGCCGACACATTCGGAGCCCAGTTGCGCATCACCCGGCTACGGCCGTCCGGGCGCGGTGCAGATGTCTGGTCCCAGCTGCACCCGACCGCCGACCAGCAGTTGCGGATCTACGACTGGCTGGTCGCCAACGGCGAGAACGTGCTGACCGGTGACTCGTTCTTCCATCTCAATGCGCTCGGCTCCACCCCGCTGCCCGGCTTGAACCTGTGCGGGGCGGGGCGAGTGGTATGCCTGATCGATCCGATCGGTGATGTCTATGCGTGCCCGTTCGCCATCCACGACCAGTTCCTCGCCGGTAACGTCCGCTCACCGGGCGGTTTCGAATCCGTCTGGCGCACTTCGGAACTGTTCACCCAACTGCGGCACCCGCAAAGCGGCGGCGCTTGCACCTCGTGTTCGGCCTACGACGCCTGCAAGGGCGGATGCATGGCCGCGAAATTCTTCACCGGCCTGCCGCTGGATGGCCCGGACCCCGAGTGCGTCCGGGGCAACGCCGAACTCGCGCTCGCCACCGTGGGCGCGGCACCGCGCCCCGACAAGGACCACTCCCGCCGCACCCGTCAGGTCGTACTCGGCCTGCCCGGCACCCGTCGGCCGATCCCGGAACGGGCCTGTGACGCCAGCCCTCTGACCGGACTCGACCGGTCCTGACCGAGCACAAGGACGCTCCATGAAGGACATGGTCACCCACCTCGAGCGCGCCCACGGGCTCACCCGAGGCCTGTGAGATGGGCGCGATCGAGCGAACCACAGCCGCCGACGCGCTTCCTGCCCCGGCCGGAACAACGCTGCGGATCGACAATTCGACGCGCCGCTATAACCGCGGTCGCGTGATGCTCGGGGGCGCACCGCTGCGGCTGCTGCGGCTATCGGACGCCGGTGCGCGGCTGGTGGAGCGGTGGGCTGCGGGCGCACCGGTAGGGACGGACGCGGCCGAGGGTGCGCTGGCACGCCGACTGGTGGATGCCGGATTCGCGCACCCGGTACCCATTGTCTCCCAGGGCTTCTCGGTCCGGGATGTGACTCTGGTTGTCCCGGTGAAGGACAATCCCGACGGAGTTGCCCGAACGCTACGGGCGACCGCGGATCTTGCCGACCGGATCGTGGTAGACGACGGCTCAAGCGAGCCTATCCCGTACGCAACCACTCGCCATCCCACCGCGCGGGGCCCGGCGGCCGCCCGCAACACCGGATGGCGCACCGCCACAACCGATCTCGTTGCCTTCCTCGACTCGGACACCATCCCTGAGCCCGAGTGGCTGGATACCGTGCTGCCCCTGTTCCACGACCCCAGCGTCGCGGTCGTGGCTCCACGTATTCGTTCGCTTGTTCATGGGCCGGTGGGGCGGTACGAAGCGGACCGATCGAGCCTGGACATGGGCCCGGACGCAGCGGGCGTGCGGCCGAACGGACGGGTCCGCTATGTGCCGTCGGCAGCGCTCGTCGTCCGGCGAGATGTGATGCGCGTCATCGGCGGATTCGACGACTCACTACGTTTCGGCGAGGATGTCGACCTGGTGTGGCGGATCCTCGCGACAGGGAGAACAGTTCGTTACCAACCGAATTCGATCGTGTGGCACGAACCACGCGGCACCGTTCGGGACTGGCTACGGCAACGATTCGACTACGGCACATCCGCGGCGCCGCTCGCCATCCGACACCCAGGAAATCTGAGCTGTGCTCAGCTCACCAAGCTGAACGCCACTGCCTGCGTACTGGCAGCTACCGGACATCCGGTACAGGCGGCAGCGATGTCGAGCGCGACCGTCATCGCTTGGGCACGGCGGCTACATCGCGGCGGTGTCCCTCTACCGAATGCCGCATCTTTCTCTGCGCGAGCATATTTCGCGACCATCGCGCAATTGGTCCACGCGATGCGGCGGACCTGGTGGCCGTTTGCCCTCTTCAGCCACCGTGGACGAGTCTTGTTCGCAGCGATCGTATCGGCCTGCGCGTTGAGCGACATGCTGGGCGGACGTGGCATCCGGTGGGCGGCACTGCGCTTGGCCGACGACCTCGCGTACGGGGCCGGCGTCTGGGCCGGATGCCTGCGCCAGCGCACCATCGCGCCGCTATTGCCGCGGCTCGCCCGATCACAGGGATCGCCCCGATGAACCTCGGGCACGCTCCCCGGCGAAGGCAGTGTTTATGCCACGGAATTCGCCTTCGCAACGCCTTCGCCCGTAGCTCGATCATGGCCCGATAGCCACATCCCGGTGGCGCTGAGGCTGAGGTGATCCGGCAGCCGACCGCCCCGCCATCCGGACCTATGGCCGAGGCGAGATCGGCAAATCCGACGGAAGAGGCTAATTTCGGGCACCGGGGAGCCGCACGGTCACGATCAGCGCCGGTTTGTCGTCGTCCGTCTCGTCGGGTTCGGCGACTTGATCCCACATGGAGTCGACCATGGGTTGCAGAAAGAGTCGTCCCAGTTGACGGATGATGATGTCGATGATCTGCGTTGAGTCCCGTCGGCGTGTGGATGCGATTCCGGCATCACGAGCTTTGGTGAGCTCGTTGCGGGTCAGCTCCGTCAGTCGCTCGAGCAGTTGCCCTTTCGGTCCTGCGGGGTCGAGTAGAGCGCGGCGTAGGTAGTTCACCACGGCCGGATTCGACGAGAGCATATGTTCGACCGCGGCGTCGCGTGCTGCGGCGACTTCCCTGGGTGTGCCGTTCCCGGGGGCCTGCGCGATGGCCTGAGCGAAGTAATCCACAACCAGTTGCTCAACGGCGTCGCGGATGCGGTCCTTGGTCTTGAAGTGGTGCACGAGTAGCCCGACCGTGACACCGGCAGCCGCGGCGATCGCCCGCATCGAGGTGCGATCTTCCCCGAATTCCGCATACAGGTCCATCGCCGCGTTGCGGATTCGTGCCTTCCCGGTCAGATCATCCACGCCCGCGCGTGGATCGGCATTCGTCGTCATCTGGCCCCCTTGGTCACGGCAGAAGTATACAGATCATGTAAATCACCGTACATTCAGACAGTATGCTATACATTTGTATAGCGCTGATGGATGGAAGGAGTGCAATGCTGGACTGTCTCGACGGTGTTCGCGTCGTATCCCTCGCGGTGAATCTTCCGGGCCCACTCGCGGCGGCGCATTTGGCGGGGTTCGGCGCGTCGGTTACCAAGATCGAACCTCCGGGTGGTGATCCCCTGGCTGCGGTCGCGCCGGGCTGGTACGCCGAACTGACCAGCAACCAGCAGGTCACGGTCTTGGATCTGAAGGACGCCGGTGATCGCGCCGAGCTGGACGCACTGCTGACGGGTGCCGATCTGCTGATTACCGCGATGCGCCCGTCGGCGCTGCGCAGGCTCGGGCTCGAAGACGCGCACGAGAGGTATCCCGGGCTGTCGCATGTGGAGATCGTCGGGTACGACGGGGCATTGGCGGAGGTTCCCGGACATGACCTGACGTACCAGGCGGCGCAGGGCACCCTGCAACCCCCATTGATGCCGACCGTTCCGGTCGTCGACCTTCTCGGCGCCGAACGCGCAGTGTCCGCCGCGCTCCTCGCCCTGCGAGCTGAGGCGGGGCGTGGTGTCGGACAACGCTATCGGGTGGTGCTCGAGGACGCGGCCGCCGACGCTGCGGCGGCGGTGCGGCACGGACTTGCCGGGAGCGGCGCGCCGCTGGGTGGCGCAACCCCGACGTATGGAATCTATGCCACCACAGACGGCCATATCGCGTTGGGTGCTCTCGAACCGCACTTCCGTACGAGGGTGCTCGATGCATTAGGCGTGGACGACACGCGCGAAGAGTTCGAGCGCGCCTTTGCTGCTGGCAGCACCACACAGTGGGAAGAACTCGCCGAGAAGGTGGACATCCCGCTCATCGGTATCCGAAATCCAACATCAGGAGATGCGAAGTGAGTGATCGGGAAGCAGTGATCGTCGGCGCGGTACGTACACCGGTCGGCAAACGGGGAGGTGCCCTGAGCCGGTGGCACCCGGTGGACCTGCTCGGGCACACCCTGCGAAACCTGGTCGAGCGCAGCGGGATCGACGCGACGCACATCGACGACGTGATAGCCGGATGCGCATTACAGCACGAACACCAGTCGGGAAACATCGGCCGGCACGCGGTGCTCTCGGCGGGCTTGCCGGAGTCGGTGCCCGCCGTCACCATCGACCGCCAATGTGGATCGGGCCAGCAGGCCGTCAACTTCGCCGCGCATGGCGTCATCGCCGGAACCTACGGTCTCGCGATCGCATGTGGCGTGGAGTCGATGTCCCAGGTGCCGATGCCGTCGGCGTTTCTGCCGGGCGCACCGCTGGGGCCACAGTACGGACCGCTCGAATTGGCCCGATACGACGGTGGCATGGTCGCGCAGGGGGCTGCGTCAGAGTTGTTGAACCACAGATACGAACTGGAACGTCAGGTTCTGGACGCCTTCAGCGTCCGCAGTCACGAACGTGCGTTCGCGGCGTCCCGAGCGGGAAAGTTCCGGGACCAGATGGTCCCGATCACCGCAGACCCGCACAACCCGTCGGGCCCGACAGTCGATGCTGACGAGGGGATCCGAGAGCACATCGACCCAGTCAAGATCGCGTCCCTGAAGCCGGTATTCGCCGCGGACGGTCACACCACGGCAGCCAACTCTTCTCAAATCAGCGACGGCGCCGCGGCCCTGCTGATCGCCGACCGCGAGTTCGCGCAGCGAAACGGGCTCATCCCGCGCGCCCGGTTCCGGGCTATGTCGGTTGCCGCGGCGGATCCGGTCATCCAATTCACCGCAGTCCTCGACGCCACCCGAAAGGCGCTGAAGCACTCCGGCCTGAGCATTGACGACATCGATCTGTTCGAGGTCAACGAGGCTTTCGCCGGTGTGCCCCTGATTGTTGCGCGCGAGTTCGGAATTCCCGACGACAAGCTCAACGTCAACGGCGGCTCGATCGCGATCGGGCATCCGCTCGGCTCCACGGGGGCGCGGATGCTCACCGACCTATTGTGCGAACTCGAGCGCACCGGCAAGAGCTACGGCCTGCAGATCATCTGCGAGGCGACCGGCACCGCCAACGCGACCATCATTGAACGAATCTGAGGAACAGCCATGGTCACGAACATCGTCAAGGGCCTGCCGTCGACGCACGGCGACCACTACCAGCTCAACACCACCAATCTGATCCGGCATGCGGTGCGCACCTACCCGGAACAGGAAATCGTGTACCGCAAGACCGATGGCGAATGGGAGAGGTACACCTACGCCGACGCCTACGTTCGGGTCAAGCGGGCCGCGAACGTGCTCAAGGGCCTCGGCGTCGGCCCAGCCGACACGGTCGGACTCCTCGACTGGAACAGCAAGCGGCACTTCGAGCTCAGTTGGGCCATTCCCGGCATCGCCGCGGTGATGCTGCAGATGAACCTGCGGCTGTCCACGGAAGACCTGAGCTACGTCACCGACCATGCCGACGCGTCGTGGATCCTGGTCGACGAAACCCTCATCCCGATCGCAGAGGCACTTGCTCCGCACGTGCCAAAGGTCAAGGGCTGGATCGTGATGTCGGACAAGCCGCTCGCCGAGATCAGCACCTCCCTCCAGAACGTCCGGCATTTCGAGGACCTCATGACCGAGGCCGACACCGAGATCGACTGGCCTGTCATCGATGAAACATCCACCTACAGTGCGTGTTACACATCGGGAACGACGGGTCGGCCGAAGGGCGTCTACTACTCACACCGTGGTAGCTACCTCCACGCGATGGCTATGGCCGCAGCCATCAACATGCGCCGCGACGACACCGCGATGCTCATCACCCCGATGTTCCACGGACAGTCGTGGGCGCTGCCGCACACCACGATGTGGGCGGCGGCGAAGGTCATCTTGCCCGGCCGCTATATGGCGGAGAACACGGCACTGCTGGTCGACATGATGATCGCAGAGAATGTGACCATCGCCAATGGCGCGCCGGCCATTTTCCAGCCGATGCTGGACTACATCAAGACCCTCGAGGTGAAGCCGGACTTCAGCAAGACTCGACTGCTCTCCGGCGCAACCGAGCCCGCGTTGTCGCTGATGCGGGAGTTCTACGAACTGACCGGCGCGGACTTCGTCCAGGGCTACGGTGCAACCGAGACGACGCCGCTGATCGCCATGAACATGGGCATCAAGCCCTCCTTGCAGGGCAAGATCACCGACGACGAGAAGTGGGACCTCAAACGCTTCCAGGGACTGCCGACCTCCGGTATCGATATCCGGATCGTCGACGCGGACGGCAACGACCTTCCGCCCGACGGCAAGAGTGTGGGGGAGGTGCTGATGCGCGGCCCGTGGGTCATCGAGCGTTACCACAAGCTCGACGACGACGCGGATCGCTTCCTCGACGGCTACTGGCGTAGCGGGGATGTCGGCATGATCTACCCGAACGGGTACTTCAAGCTGACCGACCGCATCAAGGACGTGGTCAAGAGTGGCGGCGAATGGATCTCGTCGATCGACATGGAGAACGCCATCGTCGGACACCCACTGGTACAGGACGCGGCGGTTGTGGGTATCAGGCACCCGAAGTGGCAGGAACGCCCGCTGGCCCTCGTCGTTCCCGTCGAGGGGGCGGAACTGAATCGAGACGACATCGTCAGTGTCCTCGAAGGACGGTTTGCCAAGTGGCAGTGGCCCGACACCGTCCTCTTTGTTGACCAATTGCCGCGGACCAGTGTTGGCAAGCTGGATAAGAAGGTTCTGCGGGTCGAGCACGCCGACGTGTACAAGGATGCGGACCAGTGAGCGAGCAGATCCTGCGTTCGGCTCGCGACGGGGCGGTGGCTCTGCTCGAGATCAATCGCCCGAAGGCGAAGAACAGCCTCAATGACGAACTGCTCGCCGCGATGGCTGCGGAACTCGCGGCGCTGCGATCCGACGCGAGTGTGCTGGCAGTCGTCATATCCGGTGCCGACGGCGTGTTCTGCGCCGGCGCCGACATCACGGCATTCGACGAGATCCGCGCTCAGCCGTTGCTGAGCGGCGAATCCGGTGGCACCTTCTGGTCGGTTCTGGCGACCTTCCCGAAACCGGTCATCGCCGCAGTGGAGACCTTCGCACTCGGCGGTGGCTGCGAACTGGCGCTCGCCTGCGACATCGTGATCGCCGGCGAGTCCGCCAGGTTCGGGGTTCCCGAGGCGAAGATCGGGGCGATCCCCGGCGCGGGCGGAACCCAGCGGCTCATTCGGGCAATCGGCAAGTCCAAGGCCATGGTCATGCTCCTGACCGGCGATTTCATGAATGCCGACCAGGCATACAACGCAGGGATGATCGCCGAGGTGGTGGCTGACGGGGAGGCCCTGTCCCGGGCAGTCGGCATGGCGCAGCGCATCGCCAAGAATTCGCCGCTCGCTGTGGCGCTCGCCAAGGATGCGGCCTTGCACTCGTTCGAGACCTCCCTGACGCAGGGACTCGAACACGAGAAGCGCAACTTCTTTGTCGCGGTGCATTCCGCAGACAGCCACGAGGGCCAGGCTGCGTTCCTCGACAAACGCGCCCCCCAGTTCACCGGAAAGTAGAAACCGTCATGTCTGAGCTATTCCCCGACTACGTCTCTCCCTGGGAGAACGAGGACCAGCAGCTGCTGCGCAAGCACGCTGCCGAGTTCTTCAGGAAGGAAGCAACGCCCAACCAGTCCAAGTGGGCAAAGCAGCAGCAGGTGGACCGCGAGTTCTGGGACAAGGCGGGCGCTGCGGGACTGCTGTGCCTGAACCTGCCCGAGCAATACGGCGGTGGCGGTGGTGGTTTCGGCCACGAAGTGGTGATCATGCAGGAGCGCGCCTACGCACACGACACGGCGTTCGGCTTCGGAGTGCACTCCGTGCTGGGCTCGCAGTACATCGCCTGCTACGCCTCCGAGGAGCAGAAAAAGCGGTGGATCCCGAAGCTGGTCAGCGGGGAAATGGTGATCGCGGTCGCGATGACCGAGCCCGGCACCGGATCGGACCTGCAGTCGATTCGCACCACCGCAGTCCGCGACGGTGACGACTACGTCATCAACGGCTCGAAGACGTTCATCTCCAACGGTTCCCATTGCGATCTGCTGGTGATCGTCGCGAGGACGGGCGCCGGGATCTCGCTCATCGTGGCCGAGACGAACGGACTTTCCGGGTTCGAGCGTGGGCGGGTGCTCGAGAAGATCGGCCAGCACGGCCAAGACACGCGCGAACTGTCCTTCACCGACATGCGTGTGCCGGTGGCGAACCTGCTCGGCGGTGTGGAGGGCAAGGGCTTCGCCCAGCTGATGGAGCAACTCCCGCGGGAGCGGCTCACCATCGGCATCGAGGCGGTCGCGATGGCCGAGGCAGCACTGCTCGAGACGATCAAGTACGCCAAGGAGCGCACCGCCTTCGGCAAGCCGATCCTCGATTTCCAGAACACGAAGTTCGTACTGGCCGAGTGCAAGGCGGAGGTACTCGCCGGCAAGGCATTCATCGACTACTGCATTGGGCGCTACCTCGACGGAAAGCTCGATGCGGCAACGGCATCGATGGCGAAGATGTGGGGATCCGACAAGCAGGTCGAGATCATCGACCGCTGCCTGCAGATCTTCGGCGGGTACGGCTACATGATGGAGTACCCGATCGCCCAGATGTACGCGGCAGCCAGGGTGCAGAAGATCTACGGCGGCACCAACGAGATCATGAAGGTCCTCATCGCGCGGAGCCTGTAGCTACCGAAATTCGCTATCGCACAACATTCTCGGATCGAAGGAGCAATCACATGGAAATTGCAGGCAGTCGCGCGCTGGTCACGGGCGCAGCATCCGGGCTCGGCCTCGCCACAGTGGAGGCACTGGTGAAGTCCGGCGCTCGGGTGGTCGCGATCGACCTCCCGTCCGCCGACACCGACACCCTCACCGCCCTCGGCGAGTCCGTCCAGTTCGTAGCCGCTGATGTCACCGATGAGGACGCGGTGGCCAAAGCGGTCGAGATCGCCAACGCCGACGGCTCGCTGCGCATAGTGGTGAACTGCGCTGGGGTCGGAAGCGGCATCAGGACGGTCAGCGGGAGTGGGCCTTTCCCGCTCGCCGCGTTCGACAAGGTCATTCAGATCAATCTGGTCGGCACCTTCAACGTGCTGCGCCTCGCGGCCTACGCCATGTCGAAGAACGAGCCGATAGACGGGGAGCGTGGCGTCATCATCAACACCTCCTCCGGCGCCGCCTTCGACGGTCAGATCGGTCAGGCGGCATACGCGGCTTCCAAGGGCGGCGTGCTGGCGGCGACCCTGCCGATCGCCCGGGACCTGGCGTCGGTACTGATCCGGGTCAATACCATTGCCCCGGGCCTGTTCAAGACGCCACTGCTCGCGGCGCTTCCGGATACGGTGATGACGGCACTGGAGGCGTTGACGCTGCACCCGCACCGGCTCGGGGATCCCAGGGAGTACGCGCATCTGGTGGAGGCCATCGTGACCAACCCGATGCTCAACGGCGAAACCATCCGTCTCGACGGTGCCGTCCGGATGCCTCCACGATGATGTCGGCGAGCGAACAAGCTGGTCTCATCCACGCGGATGACCTGACGGTGGGTGAACGGTACGAGTTCGCTCACCACACCGTGACCGAACAGGAGATGATCGACTTCGCCTCCGTGTGGGATCCGCAGCTGTTCCACACCGACCGGGAGGTCGCCGACAAGGGTCAGTTCGGCGGACTCATCGCCAGTGGCCTGCACACCCTCTCGATTTACCAGCGGCTCGCCGTCACCAGGGTGAGCGGACGATGGAATGTCATCGCGGGGCGAAAGATCCGTGAGGCCAAGTTCCTTCGCCCAGTGCGGCCGAACGACGTGCTGACCGGATCGATGGTGATCGAAGAGGTCTCGTTGGACGACCGGGCGCGTGGCCTGGTTACCACGTCCGCGGAGCTCGTCAATGGTGTGGGCGTGGCGGTGCTGTCGGTCGTCTCGGATGTCTTTGTGCACAGTCGCCCACACTGAGCATGCCTACCACGCCGCGCTGCCGATCCGCTGAGCTGATGCCACGGGCGCAGGTTGGGAGCAGCGGGTCAACGGCGCCGGCATTGCACGAAGCGGCGGACTTCCGCCATCACAGCAGGGCGAGATCTCTTGACTGCTGAATTCGCAACGGAGTCACTGAAATTCGACGGCGGCGTGCCAGTTCGTCCGGTTTTTTCGGTCCTACTTGTGGCAGCACTGGTGGTGCGCGCCCCTGTCTGTTCTGCGGGTCGCGTGAGCCGGTCAGGACAACGAATCTCGCCATTCTTCTGTCAGAAGACCGTAAACATTTTGTGCGCCAATACCATTGACACTTTAATGCCACAGTCTTAATGTGGCCGATATGACGCAGGCCACTACGCGACAGGCGATGATCGACTCTGCGGAGCAGCTCATCGCGGAGCGCGGATTATCAGCGCTGACTCTGAAGGAGGTTCAGATCGCCGCCGGTCAGTCGAACCGGTCGGCGGCGAAGTATCACTTCGGTTCACGCGACGGACTTCTCGACGCGGTCATCGGCGCACGGATGTCGCCGGTCAACGAGTGTCGTGAACGCCTACTCGCTGAATTGGACGCTCACGGTTCGCCTCCTAGCATTCGCCAAGCCGTCGAGATCTTGGTCCGGCCGATCGCGGCCGAGACTTTGGGACGCAAAGGAAGTCGTTACGCCCGCTTCCTCAGTCAGGCAATGTTCGACCCCGTGCTCGCCGAGAAAATTCAGAAACATATGAGTGCGGAAAGCTTTCGGCGCGCAGAGGAAATGGTCATCACGGTTGCCAACGCTCCGCGAGAGGTCGCTGAATGGCGTGCCGTGAACATCGTCAATCTCGCCATCATCACTCTCGCAAGATGGGAGGACAAGGACCGCAGCCTGGAGCTGACGGCTCGGATCATTTCCGAACTCATCGATTCCTGCGTGGCCATCCTGGCAGCGCAGGTGTCGGCCACCACTAGCGATCAAGGACTTTTGACATGACGACCTTCTTTTCCACTGCCGAAATCAGCCCCACACCCACAGATCCGTTGGCTGTCATGGGCCCGCTGGTAGCGCGACGAACCAATGAGGCGTTCGACGGTGCGCCGTACGAGAGACTCACGGTATCGCCGAGCACGCCGACCATCGGCGCCGAGATCTCGGGAATCCGCCTGACCGGCGACCTTCCCGACGAGACGATGGCCGAGCTGCGACGAGCCCTCCTCGAATGGAAGGTGCTGTTCTTCCGTGATCAGAACATCGACCGCAGCGAGCACCGCGCATTTGCCCAACGGTGGGGAGCACTCGAGCGGCATCCCTTCTTCAAGTACACCCAGCCCGGCCAGACGGACGCGGATGTCGCGACCCTTGCCAAGGATGCGATGGCCAGTGGCGTGGAGAACACCTGGCACAACGACGTAACTTGGCACGAGCTGCCGTCGTTCGCGGCCGTGTTGCGTGCGGTGGAAGTCCCGGCGGTCGGAGGTGACACCCTGTGGGCGGATATGGCAGCGGCTTATGATCTTCTTCCCGAAAATATCCGGGCGCGAATCGATCCCCTTGTTGCCGAACATGACTGGATCAACTCCTTCGGCAGGTTCATGCCGGCGGAGACCGTGGACATGCTTCGCCCCCAATTCCCGGCAGTGGAACACCCCGTGGTTCGGGTGATTCCTGAGACGGGTAGACGAGTCCTCTTTGCCAACAGCGGCTTCACTCAGCGAATCGTCGGAATCTCCGAGGCGGAGTCCAACGAACTGCTGACCATGCTTTTCCGGCATGTTCAGCGCCCGGAGTTTCAGGTGCGGCTGCGTTGGCAGCCGAACACTGTTGCGATGTGGGACAACCGGACTTGTCAACACTATGCCGCCAGCGATTACTTTCCTGCGCGACGAATAATGGATCGAATCTCGATCGTGGGCGAGCGACCCGTCGGAATTTCTTCCTGACTTTCCCGGCCGCGGGCCGAGGCGGCCGGCATCGCGTCTCCCAGCAGGCTGCTGCAATTTTCGCCTCGGCTCCGACGCCTATTCCTGAGCGTTGCATCGTGCCGCTCGAACCATGCCATAGCTGTGTGCTGCATGGCATCCGATGATGTATGCGGCCTGTTACAGGCGCGAATCAGGTCACCAGGAGTTCCCTTGACCACCAATGAAACGAAGGAGCCAATCCTTCCTGATGCCGTGAAGCTGATGCCTTCGACCCGACGTGCATGGCTGGTGACGGGTCTGTTGTTCGTGTTCATCGTGATCAACTTTGGCGATAAGGCTCTGTTGGGTCTGGCCTCCAAACCATTGAGCGCAGCGTTCGGTTTGGATGCCGCTGGCTACGGTCTGGTAGCAAGCAGCTTCTTCCTGTTGTTCAGTGTGTCCGGGGTGCTGGTCGGCTTCCTCGCCAATCGACTACCGACGCGTTGGTTGCTGCTCGTTCTCGTCCTTGTCTGGTCGCTGTCGCTGTCGCCGATGGTATGGACAAGCTCGGTTGCTGTCCTGGTCGCATCGCGCATCACATTGGGTGCGGCGGAGGGGCCTGCTTATGGTTTGGCGAATCACTCGATGTTCAAATGGTTTTCCGAGAGCAAGCGTCAACTGCCGAGCAGTGTTCTGCTGATGGGAAGCAGCGTCGGCACCCTGTTCGCCGCACCGGGCCTCACTTGGGTCATCCAGAATGTTGATTGGCGTGCGGCGTTTGCGCTTATGGCTCTGCTGGGCGTGTTTTGGTGTGTCTTGTGGGTCGTGCTCGTTCGCGAAGAGGGTCCGTACGGGGCGAGTGGCGAAGTCACCGTATCGGACGAACCATCATTGACTGTGGCGGAACACCACGTCGCCTACCGCCGGATCTTCTTCTCGGGAACCTTCATCGGCAGCATCTTGCTGGGATTTGCCGCGTACTTCGGGGTCGCGATCGCCGTCGCATGGGTGCCGCAGTTCCTGCAGGACGGGCACGGGCTGTCGCCGACAGCCGCGGGAAATGTGGTCGCCGCGTTCTGGGCCGTCGCGGGTGGGCTGATTCTCGGGACCGGGTTGCTGTCGCAACGGCTGACGTTGCGGGGCGTGAGCACCACGTGGTCCAGAGGAATGCTCAGCGTGGCAATGGTGCTGCTCGGCGGCATCCTCACACTGCTCGGTGCCCTCGCCTCGTCACCGACGTTGAGCGTAGCGTTGCTGATGGCGGGCATCGCGGCGCCGGGCGGCGTCGTGGCGATTATCGTGACACTGAACGAAGAGATATCACCGGTTCGGCAACGCGGGGCAATCCTGGGCACAACAGTTGCTCTCGCAACCCTGGCCGGCCTGATTGCCCCGACCATGATGGGAAACCTCGTCGACTCGGCACCGAATGCACTCGCCGGCTACACCACCGGGTTCCTGATACTCGCGGTCATCTGCATAGTTGCCGCAGCAGTCGGCGCGGCCCTGATCAGACCCGGTTGCGATGCGTCGCGTCTTCGGCGGCCGCTGTGAACCCCCGAGGCGTGGACTCGACCCACGATGTGTTCAGGATCAGCGTCGGGACCGACACAGAGATGTAGGGGTATCGAGATGAAGGGCGAGTCGGCGAGCGCTGCGGATGACGCGGTGGCGGGTTGGTTGGCGCGATGGGTAGAGCGCACGTCCGAGCCAACGGTATTCGATGACGCGGTCAACTACCTCGACGACGAGATTGCGGCCGAACTACCAGAACTGGTAGCCGATCCCGAGCTTCGTCGAGATCTCGAGGCGAGTACACGCGGGCACCTGGGGGCGTTGCTCGCCGTCCTGCGATCAGAGCGCGCGGAGCTGCCGCCCGAGGCATACGGGTTGGCACGCACGCTCGCGCGCCGCGGCTTCGGTGTGGAGATGCTGCTGCGGTTGTATCGAGTGGGTCTTCGGGCGATCCACCGCTATTTCACCCACGCCGTCGAGCAGAGTGCGGACGATCCGAAACTGAAGTCCGATGTTCTCGTTCGCATGTGGTCTGTCGCCAGTGAGTGGCTCGACAGCGCGGTTGACCTGCTTGGACCCGCCATCCTGGAGGAGCGCCGCAGATGGCTCGGTGGCGCGTCGGCGCGCCGAGCGGAGGTAGTCGCGGCGATTCTTCGCAGCGAGCCGAAGGACCTCGCCAACACGAGCCGGGTGCTCGGCTACCCGTTGTTCCGGGTTCAGACGGCGATGACGCTGTGGGTGGAGGCCGAATCCGAACACGCCGGGCGGCTGCCGGAGATTGCCGAGGCGCTGGCCGCGATCCTCGGTGCGGGCGAGCCGTTGACTGTGCCATCGGGCGAGCACGGACTGTGGGTCTGGTGCGCCACGGACCGAGAGCCCGATCTGGAGTTGCTGTCGACTTCGACCGCGCTGCGCGCGGCCGATGCCGTTCACGTTGCCGTGGGTATGTCCGCCGTGGGGTTGGCCGGTTTTCGCCGAAGTCATCGACAGGCGATGGCGGCGCAGCAGCTGGCCGTCGCGTCCCGTCGCGGGCAGCAGGTGACCCGCTACTGCGAGGTCGAACTCGTGACGATGCTGTCTGCAGATGTGGAGGCGATGAAGGACTTCGTCTGCCGGGAGTTGCGATCACTTATCGACGACAACCCGAGCACCGAGCGTCTTAGGGAGACGGCGCTTGCGGTTTTGGTTTGGGGTATTGCGGGGGCGGCGAAGGTCATCCCGGTGCACAAGAACACGGTGCGTTATCGGCTCAATCAGATCGAGGCTCTCCTCGAGCATCCGATCGATCAGCGGCGCGCACAGGTCGAGTTGGCGCTGCGTTGTGTGGCCGAGTTCGGCGCGCACACCTTCACTACGCCATAGCTGGCGTCTGCAGCGTTGTGTCCGGCGCACAATCGCCCGCCGATTTTTGGCCGTTCGAACCTAGTGAGCGGTGTGTGTCCTGGGACACACTCAGAGGCGTCAGTCCACCAGCGGGCCGTAGGTGAGCCCTCGCGGAAGCCGTGGAATCGATTGCTCCGCAATGGGTTCCAGCAGAGTCACAGCGACGGTGGTCGTCACGGTGCTCGTCCGTCAGTACCCGCTGAATCATCTGAACCCGACTCGAGGAGCGGCGCATGGGCGTCTTCAAGAACGAGGCAGACGTATACAAGTACGTCGGCGAGTTGATGCGCAAGGGCACATCTGATCCGGTGCTGGGCCCGAAATTCGCTGCGTCAGGAGTGATCCTGAGAGCGACGTACACCGATCCTGATGCCGTCATCACCGTGGACTTTCCGGGCGGAAAGGTCTACACCGGGGTGGACGTCGGACCTGTGCCCAATGTCCAGCTCTTCATGTCCGCCGACGGCGGCAACAGGTTCTGGCTAGGCAACCTCAATCTGACGATGGCGATGGCCAAGGGCGACGTGCGCGCCAGGGGGCCCGTCACGAAGGTCCTCAAGTTGGTGCCGGCCGCAAAGGCGCTTTTCGGACCCTACCGCGAGATGCTCGAGTCCGACGGCCGCACCGACTTGCTGAGCAGCTGAATCTTGTTATGCCGCAACAATTCTAACCACGAAGGAGAACACGATGAAGACCAAAGCCGCGGTGTTGTGGGGGATCGGCGAGAAGTGGGAGGTCGAGGAGTTCGAGCTCGACGACCCCAAGCCCGGCGAGGTGATGGTCAAGATGACCGCGGCCGGTCTCTGCCACTCGGACGAGCATTTCGTCACAGGGGACCTGCCCATACCGTTCCCGGTGGTCGGCGGGCACGAGGGCGCCGGTGTCGTCCACAAGATCGGCATCGGCGTCACCGAGGTCGAAGTAGGTGACCCAGTGGTGTTGTCCTTCGTGCCGGCATGTGGTCGGTGCACTTACTGTGCCAGGGGCATGACGAACCTGTGTGACTTGGGTGGGGCGATCATGTTGGGCCCACAGTTGGACGGCACATACCGCTTCCACGGCCGGGGCGAAGACATCGGGCAGGTGTCCGTGCTCGGGACCTTCAGTGAGTACACGGTTGTCCCCGTCGCCAGCGTCGTGAAGATCGACGAGGGTATCCCGTTGGACAAGGCTGCTCTCGTCGGCTGCGGAGTGACAACAGGCTTCGGCTCATCGGCCCGCACGGCAGAACTGCGGCCCGGTGACAGCGCGGTCGTCATGGGTATCGGCGGCATCGGAATCAACGCCGTCCAGGGTGCCAAGGTTGCCGGCTGCCGCTTCGTCTTCGCCATCGATCCCGTCGCGTTCAAGAGGGAGAAGGCGCTCGAGCTCGGGGCGACGCACGCCTTCGCCAGCGTGGACGAGGCCTGGCCGGTGATCTCGGAGATGACCCGTGGACAGCTTGCCGATGCCTGCGTCATCACCACCGGCGTTGCCGAGCCCGATCAGGTTCTCGAAGCGTTGTCGCTCGTGGGCAAACGTGGCCGCGTCGTGGTCACCGCGGTGGGCCGCCCCGAGGAACAGACCATTTCGGCGTCACTGCAGGAGCTCACGCTCTTCGAGAAGTCCATCCGTGGATCACTGTTCGGCTCGTCCAGCCCGCAGATGGACATCCCGCGGCTGCTGCAGATGTACACCCTCGGCCTGGTGAAGCTCGACGAGCTCATCACCACGGAGTACACGCTCGAGGACATCAACCAGGGCTACGCGGACATGTATGCCGGCAAGAACCTGCGCGGACTGATCCGTTTCTGAAGCTGACCACCGCATCGAACCGATCAATCTGAGGAGTACCTGGTGAGTTTCGAGCAACTGTCGCCGGCTACCGAAACCGTCGATGTCCACAACCCGGCCACCGGCGCCGTGGTCGGAAGCGTTCCTGTCCAGACGGCCGATTCGGTCGCCACCGTCGTGCGGGAATTGCGAGCGCATCAACCAGCGTGGGAGGCGCTAGGGGTCCGCGGGCGCGCCACGTGGCTGCGGAAACTCCGGAACTGGCTGCTCGACAACGAATCTCAGCTGGTCGAACAACTGCACGCCGAAACTGGCAAGCCACGAGCCGAGGCCGTGCTCGAGGTCATGGTCATCTGCGACGCGATCAACTATTACGCCGACCGGGCACGGCAGTTCCTCGCCGAGGAGAAGGCCAGACCCCACGGGCTGCTGACCGCCTCCAAGAAGCTCACCAAGGTGTACCGCCCGTACCCGGTGGTAGGGGTCATCACCCCGTGGAACTTCCCCCTGATGATTCCCGGCGTGGATGCGGTGCCGGCGCTGCTCGCCGGAGCAGCCGTGGTCATCAAGCCCTCGGAAGCCACGCCACTGTCCGGGCTGGGCCTTGCCCGCGGCTGGCAGGAGATCGGCGCTCCGCCGGTGCTGGCCTGTGTCACTGGACTCGGTGCGACCGGTGTGGCATTGGTGGACACGGTGGACCTGGTGCAGTTCACCGGCTCGACCCGGACAGGGCGGGCCATAGCGGCGCGAGCAGGCGAACGGTTGATCCCCTGCAGTGTCGAACTAGGCGGTAAGGACGCCGCGATCGTCCTCGCCGACGCCGATCTCGCCCGTGCTGCGAACGGCATCGCGTGGGGCGGTCTGGTCAACTCCGGACAGGCTTGCATCTCGGTCGAGCGGGTGTACGTCGAGGCCCCGGTCTATGACCAGTTCATCGCGCTGCTGACCGAACGGGTCGTGGCTGTCCGGCAGGGACTCGACGACGGCTCGTACTCGGCAGATGTTGGTGCCATGGCCACCGAGCAGCAGGTCGAGATCGTGCGCAGGCACGTCGACGATGCCGTCGCGCGCGGTGCCAGAATTGTCACCGGCGGCAACGCCGTCGGTCCCGGTGCGTTCTTCGAACCCACGATTCTTGTCGACGTCGACCACTCGATGGCGTGCATGCGCGAGGAGACGTTCGGGCCGACGATCCCGGTGATGAAGGTGGCCGACGCGGAAGAGGCGATCCGGCTGGCCAACGATTGCGAGTACGGGCTGTCCGCGACCGTGTGGACGAAAGACCGTGACCGTGGGCAGGCCATCGCGCGGAGGCTCGAGGTCGGGTCCGTCAACATCAACGATGCCTATGCCAATCTGTTCTGTTTCGCGCTGCCACACGGGGGTTGGAAGAACTCCGGTCTCGGCGCCAGGCTCGGCGGCGCGCAGGGCTTGCGGAAATACTGTCGCCAGCAGGCGATTACCGCTCCGCGCGTGCCGACGCCGAAGAACGAGGTGCTGTGGTACCCGTACTCACCCCGACGCGGCAGGACTGTCGCCAGAATACTGCGTCTGCTGGCGGCCCGCGGTCTGCAGCGACGCTTGCGCCGGACCGAGCCACACACATTATCTATATCGGAATCTGGTCAGACATGAGTGGCAGAAGACAATGCAATTCGATTATGGCAGACGGCCACGCGGAGATTTGCGGGCACCAGACTGAAAGGTGGGGATGCAGTGTCGCCAGGACCGCGGGACATTGAGGAGAGCGAGCCTGACTATCGATTCACGCTGGCGAATGAGCGAACATTTCTCGCATGGATCCGCACAGCCCTCGGGTTGCTCGCGGGAGGAGTCGCGGTACACCAATTGGTCGCTCCGTTCGAGGTCGCCGGCGCGCGTACGGCAATAGCGCTCGGCTGCGTTTTCCTCGCGGTCATCCTCGGGGGAGGCGCATACTTCCGCTGGCGTTCCGTGCAAGACGCGATACGTCGCGACGAGCCCCTTCCTCGATCCCTCCTGATACCGATTCTCTCGATCGGAACGGGTGTCATTGCCGCACTCGCGAGTGCGGCGGTTGTTCTCTCGTGAACACGCCACCAACCCGAGATGTCGGCCTGCAGGCAGAGCGCACATCCCTGGCATGGCGGCGAACAGCGCTGGTCGCCGCTACGGTCGCGGCGCTGTTTCTGCATCAGGCCGCCGTGCGCGGATGGGGTGTCGCTGCTATTCCTGCATTGTGTGCGGTCAGCACGATGCTTGTGCTCTTACGCCTGTGCTACGTGCGTTCGCATCGGCTGCGGCAGGGGCATATGAGCATGAACGTACGAGTTGCTGCGGTGAGTTCGGTGATTGTGGTCTGTAGCGGACTATGCGCTGGCATTGCGTACGTTAGGTATGCGTGAAGGAATGGTGGGTCGAATTCGCTCACCTCAATCGCGCAAAACTGCCGAACTCGGTATCCGAAGCTGATGCCGAATGCATGAAATATTCAAAGGTTGACTATTTGCGGATCATGTATCTGGATCAAACGACCCGCAAATATACCGATAGAAGGAATGCACCAAAAATGATGAGAAAAATAGCTGTGTCGGCGCTGATGGTCACGGCCCTCGGCGCGGCTGCCGCCGCACCCGCTGCCGCAGGCCCCGACCCGGCAGTGGGGCCGGTCGATTTCATGGCCGAGGCTACCGATACGGCCACCGTAGTAACTACCAGCGCCGGTTCGATGGCGGTGGAAGACAACGTGTTCAAGATCAAGGCTGCGGATGGATCCGTGCTCGCGGGGACCCCACTGGCCTTCCGGGTGGACGAGTTCGTATTCCCGATCGCCGCGGAAATCTCCGATCACACCGCGATCTTGACGCCGCAGTTCGATATCGCTCGCGCCCAGTACCGGCCGGTGGCACTGCCGTTCGAGGACAAGGCGCCATGGAAGAACGAGTACGACCGTGAACAAGCCGCCTGGAATCGCATGGCCACCACCATCACGATGGGCGCCACCATCGGAACCCTGGTCGGCGGTCTCGGCGGTGCCGCGGTCGGCTGCGTCCTCGGCGGCATCGTCGGAGCCACGATCGCCTCGGCTACCATCATTGGCCTGTTCGGCCCGTTTATCCCCGCCGCCGCGATCGGTTGCATCGGCGGCATCGCGGCCGTCGGCGCGCTCGGCACCGTCGCCGGACAACTGCTGGTCACCGCCCCTATCGCCGTCGGCGCAGCCATCCAATACTTCGCCACCATCAACAACCCGCCACTGGCACCAGCAAAACCCAGCTAACCCAACACCGTTGAATCCTGACCACGCGGGCTTCCCTTCGCGCGCAGCAACTTCACGTTGCAGGCAGGCAGCCGGGGATTCCTCCTGACCCCAGTTCTCGGCGCGGGCGCGTTCAACCAGTCGGTCAACAGCTCCGGCGAGCCGGGCAGGGAGGGGTGTGGATCTGTCATCCGATCCATCCCACCAAAATCTCACACTTTTGATGGGATCTGCCCAGATCTGATGGGACATGATGGGCGGGTGCTGGCGTATAGATATCGGCTGTGACCAGGTGTGATGGGATCTAATGAGGCATGTCGATGAGATTGGAACCTGTGCCAAGTGGTCGCAGGTTCAAATCGGGCACGCGAGTAGCAGGGGGCCAGTTCGAGTAAGGCGGGTCGAGGTGGGCTGTGGGTAGGTGGTCGACCACAAGGGGGGTTGCACCTACCGGCGGACAGTTACCTCTCAAGAGGGAAAGTTAGCGCAGAGCATCGCGAAACAACGAGGCGACCGGAGTACGGTGGCAATCTGAGGCTACTAACTACAGCCGGGTTACGTCACTGCTGATAGGAGTGGTCGTGGCATCGGATGCACCCCCATCGGGCGGCCAGGCCGGACGGATCTTCGGCCCGTTGGTCGATGTTGCCATTCCGCTTGCCAAAATCGTCGGTCCGGCGACCGGTCTATCCGGCCTACCGGCCGTGGTGGACCTGATCGCCGCGCTAATCAACATTCAGGTAGGCCAAGCTGCTGCGTTGAGATCGATCAAGGCCGACACCGCCATATTGCGGAACTCGCCGATGCGGGAAGGTCTGAAACTTCTTGAGGACGCGAGGCGAGTTGGACCAGATGACGGCCACTGGAGAACGTACATCACGAGAGCGGAAGAAAGGCTGAGCACAGCACGCACTCTCGTACGGGGCCCGGCAGAGGAAACGCTCGTCGAATTCAACATCGCCGTGGCCTTCTTAGCGTTGGAGCACAGGAAGGAAACCCGCCATCACCTGGAACTGAGCAGACTGTGCGCCGAGCAAGCGATTGACGTCTACATCCGTCGCGCGAAGCCCGGCTATATACGAGACATCAGCAGATGCCGCGAGCGTCCAGCGGAGCAGGCCCCGAGTTGGCGAGAATGGCGAGAAGTGTTCACAGGAACTGGGCGAAATGTCTACGCCATGTTTGATATGCCGGACGATGACCCCTGGAGGTCAGGCTTTAAACACCTCCCGGTCGAAACCGTCATCGGGTATGCCATTAGCCCGATTGCGGCACCATTTTTCACCGTTTACAACGTGCCGCGTGGGTTTTCAAATCGGCGAGCGATTCAGGAACTCAAGGGATTCATCGACCTTTACAACCTTGTTCAGCTGGGAGCGAGTCAGGACACCGACCGCCAGGCCGGATACCTGACCCTCGAACCGTACGACGCCCACCCGGGGGAGAAGGTGAACAAGGGCGTCTACCAATTCAAAGACCTCTGGATCGGAGACTGATCAGCGCCGCGTCGGTTGAGGATCTGATCAACGAGCGAGTGGCGGGTATGCAGAAAGTACGCAGCAGTGCTGGCGGATACCAACGCCGCCATCGTGCCCATCACTCAAACATGCTGGTAGACCGCTTGGTCATCAACCGCCGTCAACCGCAAACGCCGAGAACGCTTTTCATCACCAACACTTCGACGAGCTGTGGCTACCGCCGAGGCCGCGGCGCTGCTCCCGATTGTGGCTACTCGCCAAGATGCGCGCCGAGTCAGCAGTAGGTTCGTACCTGTGAATCGCACTCGTCTAGAGATGAGAGTCCTCAGCATCGTCAACTTGGTGGTCGGCGGTGCCAAGTTCGAAGACGACTACGTTGATCTGAAAGCCACATGGCCCGATCCGTACAAAGCTGCACGCCTCATTGCCGCTATGGCTAACGCATCGGCAGGGGAGCAGATCATCTGGATCATCGGACTAGATGAGGGTAAGCATGCGGTCGTCCCCTTGGATGACACCGACGCGGCGAACTGGTGGGCGCAGGCCGAGTCGAAGTTCGCGGACGGCACGACCCCTGATCTGCAGGTGCTCGTTGTGCCAACTGATACCGGTCCGGTGACGTGCCTGCATTTCGAAACGGACCGCGCCCCGTACATGGTTAAGCCGGAGAAGGAAGGCGCAGTCACACGCGAGATTCCGTGGCGAACGGGCACCCGAACGAAGTCTGCGTCGCGTCCAGAAGTCCTTTCTATGTTGCTGCCTCAGATCAAAGTCCCGGCAATGGAGCCTGTCGAGGGTCAGGCGGAGTTCCATCACGTAGGAGACGATCCTCGTGACTTTGTCTTCCAGCTGGACACGACGATATTCGTCGACTACCCGGGAACTAATATCGTCCTGCCGCGACATCGCTGGTCAGGCACCTTTCAGACCGCAAACGGTGTGTTGGTCCGCATGCACTCGATACGTTGCATCGGCGAGGACGACCAGGCGAACAACCGCTACGGAATCGTCTCGCGGGGAGCTGGTCTCATTGTCACCGGGCCAGATGTGTTCAGAGTTATCGCGAGGGCTGACGTCGTCTGCTCGCTGGAGGAAGCCACCGAGATCGTAAAGAGCGACTGGGTGGACGTCGACCTGTCTTTCCATGTCAACAGCACGGACAAGGCCGCTCACGTCGGGCAACGTCTTTGGCTACTGCCAGAGAGCGACGACGACGGTCTCTTCCCACGTGACGATACCCCCACCTCGACTTGGGTCGGCTAGGCGAGGAATTCAGTCATGCTGCGTACGCGGCATGACTGAATTGCACCGGGTAGTGCCAAGGCGAACAGCGCACCGACCTGGGGCTTTGTCTATCGCTCGTGCCTAGTCAGCGGCAGCAAACGCCTGGATAGGTTCATCATCACCACTTCGACGAGCTTGGGGCCAATCTGGGGCCACACGATATGAACGGCCCTGCACGCTGGTCTCCGGAAGCGCGAATTCTGCGATGTGCACATCGTGTCTGACGTGCGGAAATGGCTGCGGGGAGAGCTGGGGGTCAAGTGGTCGCAGGTTCAAATCCTGTCATCCCGACAAGGTCAGAGGCGGTTTCCGCTCTCCGTGAGGCGTTCTCAGGCATGTGAGCGTGCCAAGAACGTGCCAACACGCGGGAGCGGGCATTTCAACAAATCATCCGAACAGGGCAGCGCCCGCCGCGCGCAAGTCCTCGGGTTGTGTCGCTGTAGACGCCCAGCGATAACGCAGGGTCGTGGCCATGCCAGGCCGCGACGATGTGCACCGGGATCCCCAACTTCAACATGAGCGACACGCTCGTGTTCCGCAGCCCCTTCAGCGGGATGCGGCGCAGCCCGGCCCGCTTCCTGAGTCGCTGGAACATATCCGAGTAATACTCCGGTCGGATCGGCTCTCCCGTCTCGTCGACCGCGATCAGCCGATCGTCGGTCCAGGGGATGTCCAGTGCCGTGCACTCGGCCTGCTGGAGCACCTTCAACTTGTCGAGCGCTTCCGCCATATCGGCAGGCGGCGGAAGATCGCGACGACTGCGCCTGGACTTCGGCAGGTTCTCCTCGGTCTCCTTACCGATGGCGACACGCCCCCGGCGTACCTTCAGTGCGGTTGCATCGAACCGCGTCCATCGCACGCCGAGGCTTCGGACCGCCGCGCCCCGTAGCAGCTCAGCAGCCAGCAGGCGTAGAGCCGTTCGTTGCGTACCGCTTCGCGGAACGTCTCGACTTCCTCTACCGTCCACGACTTTGCTTGTTCGTCGTCGTCATCTTCGTTGATGTCATCGGTGGGGCGTTCCACGAGCGCGATTACGTTGCCAAAAGAGCGTGACGTAGCGACCTGGACTATCGATCAGTTGTTCGCGGCGATGGAGATTTGGATGGAACTCATGGTTACGGCTTGCCGCTCAGGTCCGGGGCTTGGCCCATCGCCCGCGAGTCTGGCGGATGTGGTTGCGCATCAACCGCTCGACAGCACGCGAGTCGCGTCGCTCGATGGTGTCGACGATGTCCAGGTGTTCGCGTGCGGAATCCACGAGCTCGCCTCGTTCGAGCAAGCTCGAGAGCCCGAACAGCCGGGTGTGGGCGCGCAGATCAGACACCACGTTGGTCATCCGCGTGTTGTCCGCGTACGAGAGGAGGCGCAGATGGAAGACGCGGTCGGCTTCGGTGTATTCGACGAGGTTGCCCTCGTTCGCGCAGTCCACGATGACCTGCGCGAGCTCGCGGAGCACGGGCAGATCCTCGGCTGGGATATGGCGCGTGACCTGTCGCACCACAGGCGGCTCGATCAGCAGTCGCAACTCGGTGATCTCGTCGAGGTCCGACTCCCCGATCTCGGTGACCCGGAAGCCCTTGTTGGGTACGACGTCGACGAGGCCCTCCTTGACGAGGTCGAGCATGGCTTCGCGCACGGGAGTTGCCGACACACCGAATCGAGCCCCCAGACCCGGCGCGGAGTAGACGACCCCGGGCTCCATCTCGCCGGAGACGATGGCTGCGCGCAGCGCACGGCCGATCCTTTCACGAATGCTGACCTTCTCCACGAGCCCAATGCCGTTCAGTGCCATGTGCCCTGCCTCTCTGCGGGATGCTGGTTCCTCGAGGTATGTCGTCACGTGGCACCAAGTTCTGGGTCCCCCGAACGGCGCGGCCGGGCACATGTCCGGCTACGCCGAGAGCAACCAACGACAGCAATTCCTCGCTTCATCAGAGGGCCTCGTCGGTGGATTTCGAGGTGACCTGGGCCAGAATTTCCAAGGCTATGGGCGCGCAGAGGGTCTGCTTGGCCAGCGGTCGCAGATCCTCCACGGTGAGGGGTCGGTCCTCGGCGGCAGCGGCCAGCTTGGCTGTGGCGAACCCGCACACGTGCCCCTGGCACCAGCCCATTCCTGGCCGCGCCATCAGTTTGACAGTCCGTACGTCGGTGGCGCCGAGCTCGTCGCGGGCCCGACAGACGCTGTCGAAGCTGACCTCCTCGCACCGGCAGATCGTAGTGTCCGGGGTGAGCCACTCGTGCCAGCGCGCCGGGACCGGGTGCGCCTGGTGCATGGCGGCGGCGAAGACACGGAGGCGCTGAATACGCGCACGCAGTCGACGAATACGCATAGCGTGGACCTCGAGCGTGTCGGCCGCAGCGATCCCGGCCAGTTCACCCTCGGCTACCGCAAGCAGCGCCCCGCCGACTCCGGTTGCCTCACCGGCGACGTACACCCCTGGCGTGGTGCTGCGCTGCGAGTTGTCGACGACGGCGACGAGAGACTGGTCGACGTCGATCCTGGTTTGGGCGCCCACCGCGGTGATGAGCTCCATCGAAGGGGTGAAGCCCCAGCCCAGGGCGACCAGGTCAACGTCAACGGTCGTCGTGGGGCCGACAACCCGCCCCGCGGCATCAAGCTGGGCCAGTTGGACCGCCTTGGTGCCGGTGGGATCGGCGTCGATGCGAGTCACCGCGGTGCGAGTCCGGTACGGGATCCGGTGGCGGGCCAGCGCCAGGGCGTACTCCGCACCCTCGGCGACTTTGGCAGGAACGGCTGCCACGGCGCGGGCGTGGCGCGCCCATCCGGTCAGGGCATTGGCCTCGCACACGGCCACGACTGTCGCTCCGGCATCGGCGAGCTGCTTGGCGACCGGAAGGAGGAAGGGGCCCGTTCCCGCGACGACAGCGCGCTGGCCGGCGAGTGTGCGGTGTCCCTTCAGCAGGGCTTGTACGCCGCCGGCAGCCATGACTCCGGGGAGGTCCCAACCGGGGACGGGCAGCTGGCGGTCGTACCCACCTGGACAGAGAATCAGCCTGGCGGCGACGACGAGCCCGGGCGTCGCCTCAGCGGTGTCGACGCCCACGATCGTCGGAGTCAGGTGGAGGGTCCAGCCCCCTTCCCGGTCATCGGCGTCGGCAGGTGCCGTGGGCTCCACGAACCACACCTGGGCATTGGGAAGGTGAACCACCGCGCCCATCTGCCGATGTCGGCGCAGCTTCTCGCGAAGCTCGGTGAACAGCTTCCAGTCGTGGTGGCCTTCCGCCTCCGGCCCACGTGGGGCGCGCTCGTCCGGATGACGCCAGTACTGGCCGCCGATCTGGGCACCAGCGTCAACCAGCACGACGGTCTTGCCCCGGTCGGCCGCAGCTGCGGCGGCCGCCAGGCCGGCTGGGCCGGCACCGACGACGGCTACGTCGAACGCTCCGACCGTTTGTCCAGAAGGGGTCGGGTTGCTGCTCATCGCTTGGTCCCTCCGTCGTCGGGAGCGTCAGTTGCCGCATCGACCGGCGCAGCGGTCGTGCTCAGCTGCATGCCTTCGCAGACGGGGACGATGCAAGCGCGCTGGTTGGGTGCGCCGTTGACGGTGATCAGGCAGTCGTAGCAGATCCCGATGCCACAGAAGAGGCCTCGGGGGCGGCCGTTCTTCCGGGTGGTGCGCCAGGACTGGATCCCGGCGTCGATGAGTGCCGCACCCACGGTCTGGCCGGGGTGGGCAAGGAGCTCCTGGCCGTTGAGGGTGAGGTGTACGACGGACGTGCCGCCGTCCTCGACTGTCCGCGGACCGGCCTGGGTTTTCGGATGTCTTGTCATGCGTGGTCACCAGCCGAGAAGCGAGCGGGGGCGAAGGGGGAGAGGTCCAGGTCGGGCGACTTGCCGGCCATCGCCTGAGCCAACAGCTTCGCGGTGCCGACCGACAGCCCTATGCCGGCGCCCTCGTGCCCGGTCGCGTGCCACATCCCGGTGAGGCGGGAGTCGTGGCCGATCACGGGCAGATGGTCGGGGCAGTACGGTCGGAACCCCATGTAGGTGCGCATGATGCGGACCCGGGCCAGCGAGGGGAACAACGCCAGTGCCTTGGCCGCGATCTCGCGCAGAGCCGGCAACGACACGGTGCGGTCGAACCCGACCCGCTCCCGCGAGGACCCGATCAGGATGGTCCCGGCCTGCGTTCCCTCGATCACGGTAGAGGTCTGCAGGCCTTCGTCGGAGGAGTGCGTCGAGGCGACGTACTCGCCGGCATACACTTTGCGGTTGATCGTGGGCGGCAGCGGCTCGGTCACGAGCACGAAGCCACGCCGGGGAAAGACGGGTACGTCGACCCCAGCCATCGCTGCGATCTCGCTCGCCCAGGTGCCGGCCGCGTTGACCACGTGGTCGCAGGCGATCGTTCCTCGACTGGTGCGGACGGCTTTGACCCGTCGTTCGCCACCCAGGTCACGGTGCTCGATCCCGGTGACTTCGATACCTGTGGAGATGACAGCCCCCATGCCTCGTGCCAGCCGCAGCAGATGGGCGGTGAGAAGCATGGGTTGCACTTGGGCGTCTTGCGGGTAGTACGCGGCTGCCGCCAGGCCGATGCGGATGTTCGGCTCGTACTGGTGGATGTCGGCTGCGTCGACGTCCACGGTTTCGATGCCTGCCCGGCGCTGACGGGCGCCGAGTTCCCGTAGCGCGTCAGCGCCCTCGGGGCTCGACGCGACGACGAAGCCGCCCTTGGACTCGAACTCCCATAGCTGACCGAACTCGGCCAGGTCGTCGTGCCACACCGAGTGCGAGTACAGAGCCAAGTCCAGCTCATGGCCGGCCTCCTTGTCCGACACCAGCAGGTTGCCCTCACACGCGCTACTGGTCCCCGACGCAACCTGGCCCTGCTCGAGCACCTGCACGCGGAAGCCTTCCTGCGCCAGGAAGTACGCGCAGGCCGCGCCGACCGCTCCCGCGCCGATCACCACGACTTCTGCGCCCTTGGGCAGGTGATCGCTCATGCCACCCTCCCTGGAGGCCCCGGAAAGTGCGGTCACAGCAGGAACCCCGCAGGGAATGGGTCGGTGGGATCGAGCATGTACTGCGCGGTGCCGGTGACCCATGCCCGTCCGGTGATGGTGGGTACGACGGCACGGATCGTCTCGCCGTCCTCGGTGCCCCGAAGCTCGACCTCCTCGACGAGCCGGCCGACGAACGTGGACCCGATGAACGACTCGTTGACGAAGTCGGTGTGGAGGTCGAGCTCGCCTCGCGCGTGCAGCTGTGCCATCCGGGCACTGGTGCCGGTGCCGCAGGGCGACCGGTCGAACCAACCGGGGTAGATCGCCATGGCATGCCGGGTGTGCTGGGCGGTGGCACCCGGCGCCTTGAGGTACACGTGGTGGCACCCGTTGATGTCCGAGCGCTCAGGGTGCACGGGCCTGGCCTGCTCGTTGATCGCGTCCATGATGGCCAGCCCTGCGTCGATCAGCCGCTGCTTCGCGGCCCTGTCGAACGGCAGCTCGAGGTCGTCGAGGTCGACGATCGCGTAGAAGTTGCCCCCGAACGCGATGTCGTAGCGGACGTCGCCGTACCCCTCGACCTTGACGACCTGGTCCAGAGCGAGGCTGAACGACGGCACGTTCGTGATGGTGACCGACTCCGCGTGCCCGTCTCGCACGGCGACCTCGGCGACGACGAGACCGGCCGGGGTGTCGAGGCGGATCGTGGTCACCGGCTCGACGACGGGGACCATCCCAGTCTCGACCAGCACAGTCGCCGTACCGATGGTGCCATGGCCACACATCGGAAGGAGCCCCGAGACCTCGATGAAGAGCACGCCGTAGTCGGCATCAGGCCGGGTAGGGGGCTGGAGGATCGATCCGGACATGGAGGCGTGGCCGCGCGGCTCGAACATCAACAGTGTGCGCAGCTCGTCGTTGTTGTCGATGAACCATTGGCGGCGCTCCGCCATCGTGGCACCGGGGAAGACTCCGACGCCGCCGGTGATGACGCGCGTGGGCATGCCCTCGGTGTGTGAGTCCACAGCGTGAATGATGCGTGTTGTCCTCATGTTGCCCTTTCTCGGATGCTCCAGCGGTGCGGATCAGGTCAGCTTCCCGTCAACTCTGCGCGGTACGTCGGCGTCGTCGCGCAGCTCGCTCGGAAGCAGGAAGTCAGGGAATCCTTGATAAGCCACCGGCCTGGTGAACCGATCGATGGCGGCGGTGCCGACCGAGGTGGTCGCGGCAGCGGTGGTTGCCGGGTAAGGGCCTCCGTGCTGCTGGGCGTAGGTCACCGAGACGCCCGTGGGCCACTGGTTCCACAGCAGTCGGCCAGCCTTCGAGGCCAGGATGGTCGTCAACTGCCCGACGATCCGGTCGTCCTCGTTCGCCACCAGGGTCGCGGTGAGCTGTCCCTCCAGCTGCTCCGCGACCTCGACCAGCTGCTGCTCGTCGGCGTACTCGACGATCAGGACGGTCGGGCCGAAACACTCGGCCAGCAGCGCCTCCGGGTCGGCCAACAGGTCCTGCACCGAGGTGGACAGGACGGTCGGTGCGGGCGGGTCGTTGAGCGGATCCTCCCCCTCGGCGATCACGGTGACAGCGGGATGCCGGCGCAGCTGCTGCTGGCCACTCAGGTAGCCGGCCGTGATCTTGTCGTTGAGCAGCGGCGCGGCCGACGGCAGCGCGCCGGCGCGCAACGATGCCAACAAGTGGGAGTCGCCGGGTGCGAGGACCACGCCCGGCTTGGTGCAGAACTGGCCCGCGCCCAGTGTGAAGGACCTGACCAGCCCGGCGGCGATGTCCACGCCGCGGTCGGCGTCCGCGGAGGCAGTGACGAACACCGGGTTCACCGACCCGAGCTCGCCGTAGAACGGGATCGGCTCCGGCCGCGACGACGCCAGGTCGAACAGCGCTCGCCCGCCAGGGATGGAGCCGGTGAACGCCGCAGCCTTCACCTGCGGGTGCGTCAGCACGACCACCCCGGCCTCTTGGCCATAGACGATCTGCAGGAGCCCGCTCGGTGCGCCGAGCTCGTTGAACGCCTCGGTCACCACCTGCGCCGTCGCCGCGGAGAGCCCGACATGGCCCGGATGTGCCTTCACGATCACGGAGCATCCGGCAGCGAGGGCAGAGGCGGTGTCGCCGCCGGCCACGGAGAACGCGAAGGGGAAGTTGGAGGCGGCGAACACTACCACCGGGCCGTAGGGGACGCGGGTACGCCGCAGGTCCGGACGCGGCCCCATCGACCAGTCCGGATCCGCGTGGTCCACGCGCGCGTCCAGGTAGCCGCCTTCGTTCACCGTCTCGGCGAACAGCCTCAGCTGGAACGTTGTACGCGCCAGCTCGCCGCGCAGCCGTTGCTCGGTGAGGCGCGTCTCCCGGATGGCGAGCGGGACCAGGATGTCGGCGGCACCATCGAGCCGGTCCGCAACGGCCAGCAGCACTGCGGCGCGCTCGGTGCGGGTTCGGCTGGACCACTGCGTCGCGGCCCGTTGCGCACCGAGGACGATATGGTCGATGCGGTCAGTGCGGGTGTCATACATCATTCCTCCAACGTGGACATAGATTTTGGTGCGTCACGCGCGTTGCCGGTAGCAGTCGTAGGCGTGCTGCGCCACGACCAGGTCCTCCCAGGCCATGCCCACTCCGGAGAAGACCGCCGGGCGACCGGGCGACGGGGTGAAGCGGCCGGTCACCAGTTCGGCCAGGTTGGCCAGCGGGCGTCCTCGCTCGGCGTCCGCGACCCACTCGGTCGCCGGCCGGGCAAGGAGCAGGTTGCCCGACTCACGCATCGCCGCGGCACGGCTCTCCACCACGACGTTGGCATTGAGCACCAGCTCCGCGGGGAGTTCGCGCTTGTCGGGGCCGTGTACGCCGATCGCGCAGACCACGGCATGGGCGGGTACGTCGCCGGCGTCGAAGAGGGGAGTGCGGGAGGACGTGGCACAGACGATGAGGTCCGCCCGCGACAGGTCCCGCGCGGCGTCGGCGGGTCGGACCGGAGCGCCGAGAGCGGCCGACCGTGCGACGAGCAGGTCTACCCCTTCAGGGCGGCGTCCCACCACGGCGATGTCGTCAGGGTGCAGGACGGCGTTGAGGTACGCGATGTGGCGCTCAGCCTGCGGGCCGGTGCCGAAGACCACCACCCGCTGTGCGCGAACCGCGGATTCAGGGTCTACGCCGCGTTGGGCGGCGATGAGGTGTTGGGCGGCCATAACCGTAGTGGCCGGGGTGCGCACCAGTGTCAGCTCCGCAGCGTCGAGAACCGCCAGTGGCGCGTGGTGCTCGGTTTCGAACAAGACGTAGACGCCTTGGACGTTCGGGTGTCCGTCCTTGGGGTTGCCCGGCGCGAGGGTGAGGACCTTGACCCCCGACGCGCCGCCCGTAGCGCTGGGCATCATCAGGAACTCGGCGCCCGGCCCCGCGGGAGCAAAGAGCCTCGGGCTGTCCTGTTCGGGATCGACGCGCCCTGACACGAGAGCCTCGGTGAGGACACGGACCGCACTGGGTCCGTCGACGAGGTCCGCGATGGCGACTGCACTGAGGTGGGTGGGTGCCACCATGATCTCTTCCTCTCCGAGGCTCTCGCCCCTCATCAGCAACACGGGATTGTTCGACTGTGATCCCGGGCTGCTCGCCGAGGGCGTGTCTCTCAATGCCGGTCGGCTACTCCATGGCATGAGATCGACAGACACGCCCAGCTGCGATCAGCGGTAGCCCTTGGCCAGGGCGGCCTCGGTGTCACGGCGTATCGCCTCGGCCTGCTCGGCGGTCAATGGGCTGCGCGGCGGGCGGCACTGACCGCCCTTGCGGCCGGCGATGTCCATCGACAGCTTGATCGCCTGGACGAACTCGGTCTTCGAGTCCCACCGCAGCAGGGAGTGCAGGTCGCGGTAGAGCGGCATGGCCGCCTTCAGGTCCTCGACGTTGCCGGAGGTTGCCAGCTGGTACAGCTTGGCGGTGGCCTCGGGAATCGCGTTGGGGTAGCCCGCGATCCAGCCGACCGCGCCGGCCAGGCCGAACTCGACCACGACGTCGTCGGAGCCGATGAGGATGTCCAGATCCGGCGCCAGCTCCTGGATCTCGTAGACGCGGCGAACGTCGCCGGAGAACTCCTTGACCGCCTTGATCAGACCCTCCGAGTGGAGTTCGGCCAGCAGGTCCGGGGTCAGGTCGACCTTGGTGTCGTAAGGGTTGTTGTACGCCACGATCGGAAGCCCGACCTTGGCGGCCTCGCGATAGTGGTTGAGCACCGACTGACGGTCCGCACGGTAGATGTTCGGCGGAAGCATCAGCACCGACTGGGCGCCGACCTCGGCCGCCTGTTCGATCCAGCGGACGGTCTCCCTCGAGCCGTACGCCGCCACGCCGGGCATCACGCCGAACCCTTCGGGCGAGGCCTGCACCGCCACCTCGACCACGCGGGCGCGCTCTTCGGGGGTCAGCGTCTGGTACTCGCCCAGCGAGCCGGACGGGCACACGCCGTCGGTGCTGTTGGCGGCCAGCCATGCGACGTGCCTGGCGTAGCCGTCGTAGTCGACGCTGAGGTCGTCGTTGAACGGCAGTGCGGTCGCGGTGTAGAGGCCGCGCCAGGGGTTCTCTTTCGAGATGGTCATGTTGTGAAGTCTCCTGGATCAAGGTTGCGCACGAATAGAATGTGATATTGCACTGCGATTCGCAAGAGGCTTGGTCGGTTAGCCTCCGGGTCGCCGGCTCGAGTCTGCCTCCCGCGAGAACATTATGCAATGTGCTATTGCACTAGCCGAATTCGGTCTCTACGCTAGGCCTCGGTTCCAGCAGAGTCACACCGCAGTGGCTTAGCGCGGACCTGACGCCTGAGGCGTTGACCAGGAGTGGAGATACACATGATTCGTAAGACATGGATCGGCGCCACGGCGGCAGTCGCTCTGACCTTGACCCTGTCTGCCTGTGGCGGGGGCGGTCTGGCGGCGGGCGGCGGAGGTGACGGCGGAAAGGGCGACATCCGGCTGGGCATGGCGGCGCCGCTGAGTGGCAGCAGCGCCGCGATCGGGCCGTACATGAAGAACGGCGCGCAGCTCGCGATCGACGAGATCAACGCCTCCGGCGGTGTGCTCGGCCGCAAGCTCGAGCTCGTCGCCGAGGACGATGCGTGTGACCCGAGGACAGCAGCGTCGGCGGCCGCCAAGCTCGTCACCGAGGGCGTGACCGTGTCAGTCGGCGGCTACTGCTCGTCGGCGACCCTACCGACGCTCTCGATCTTCAACAAGGCCGACGTCCCGATGATCATCCCGGCCGCGAACTCCAACGACCTGGTCAAGAGCAAGCTGTCGAATGTCTTCCTGCTCAACGGCACCGGTGCCCAGCAGGCCCAAGCGGCGGTCGATTTCATCAAGTCCTCCGGCTCCAAGGCCGTCGCGCTGGCAGACGACAACACGTCGTACTCCAAGGACATCAGCACCCGTACTGGGGAGAAACTCGGGGCAGTAGGATCGGTCAAGATCGTGGACCACGAGTCGGTGACCGCGGGCGAGTCGGACTACTCCGCTGCGGTGACCTCGATCCTCAACGCGAAGCCAGACTTCGTGTACTGGACCGGCTACTACCAAGAGGGCGGGCTGCTCATCAAGCAGCTTCGCGCGGCGGGTTACAGCGGCAAGATCATGGTCGCGGACGGATCCGTCGACGAGCAGATGATCTCCATCGCCGGTGCCGCCAACGCCCAGGGCGTGTTGGCGACCATGACGCAGACGCCACAAACAATTGCTGGTGGCGAGAAGTGGATCGCCGACTACAAGGCCGCCTTCAAGACCGACCCCGGGCCCTACTCGACACAGTCGTACGACGCCGTGCGCGTGGCAGCCGAGGCGATCAAGAACGCCAACTCGACCAAGAGCAGCGACATCATCGCCGCGCTGGAGAAGATCGACGGGTTCCCGATCTTCAGTGGCAAGCTCAAGTTCACCCCGGAGCACACCCTCAGCGAGGGCGGCTTCGGCATCCTCGTGGTCCAGGGCAACACCTTCGCGCTCAACAAGTGACCCTCGGCTCGCTGGCGCCAATGGCCCGCGCCGGCGAGCCAGCCGCATCACCCTCTCCTGCTGGCTCCGCCGGCTCCCGGCGTTTAGGAGTGTGCCATGGACCTGCAATATCTCATCCAACTGATCCTGAACGGCCTGTTCATCGGCTCGTTCTACGCTCTCGTCGCCCTCGGCTACTCGATGGTCTACGGCATCATCAAACTGCTGAACTTTGCCCACGGTGACATCTACATGCTCGGTGCCTTCGCAGGCTATGCGCTGCTGACCGTGGCAGCCGGCTCGCTCGGCGCGGGCGCCTCGATCGTCGTACTCGTCCTGATCATGGTGGTGGCAATGTTGGTCACCGGCACCGTGGGGCTCGTCCTCGAGCGGGTCGCCTACCGGCCGCTGCGCGGAGCACCGCGATTGTCGGTGCTGATCACTGCGGTCGGCGCCAGCTTCGCGCTGGAGTACGGCATCGCCGTCGGGTTCGGCCCGAACCCGCGTGTCTATCCAGTCGGCTTCGGCAACGGTGCCATCTCCGTGCTGGGCGCCCGGGTCACCTACGCCCAGCTCGCCATGATGGTGATCGCCGTCGGCCTCATGATCGCCCTCGACCAGCTCGTCAACAGGACCCGGGCGGGTCGCGCGATGCGCGCGATCTCGCAGGATCCGAAAGCCTGCCTGCTGATGGGCATCAACGTCGACCGCGTCATCTCGCGCACCTTTTTCATCGGCTCGGCGCTGGCCGGTGCGGCCGGAGTTATGGCCGGCGCGTATTACGGAAAGGTGGACTTCCTCATGGGCTTCACCATCGGCCTCAAGGCGTTCACCGCGGCTGTGATCGGCGGCATCGGCAACCTGCGGGGCGCCGTTCTCGGCGCTGTCGTTCTCGGGCTGCTCGAGTCCTTCGGAACCGCCGCGCTCGGCAGTGAGTGGCGAGACGTCTTCGCCTTCGGCTTCCTGATCCTGTTCCTGACCGTCCGACCCACCGGTCTACTCGGCGAGAGAGTGACGGAGCGGGTCTGATGAGCAACGATAACTCGATCCCGGCCCGAGATAGGGCCTTCGACGCCCCCTCCGGCTTCGTGCAAGCCGTCGACGGGGCCGGCAACTCCACGATCGGTCACATCGGCTCCGGCCTCGCGCCCGCAGATGCAGCTGGCCGTGCTACGCCGGTAAGCCGCGCGATCAGCCACCCGCTGTTCGGCTGGGTCGTGATGGCCCTTGCCGTTGCGCTGCCGTTCGTCAACTCCTCGTCCTACAGCATCCGGATCGCAACGGATGCGCTCATCTTCGTGATGCTCGCGGTCGGCCTGAATATCGTCGTGGGCTACTGCGGTCTGCTCGACCTGGGCTTCGCCGCCTTCTTCGCGATCGGCGCCTACACCTCCGGCATCCTCACTACGTCGCTGGGGTGGCCCATTCCGCTCACGATCCCAGTCGTCGTGATCGCAGCCGTCATCGGCGGGGTGGTGATCGGCGGCCCGACCTTGCGACTGCGCAGTGACTACCTCGCCATCGTCACCCTCGGATTCGGCGAGATCATCCGGATCACCGCGAACAACCTCGATGTCACGGGTGGCCCGAACGGGATCTTCGGTATCCCGGACTTCGGCGACTTCGGCCTGCGTTCTGACATCACGACGTACTGGATCATCGTCGCTGTCGTTGCAGCAGCGGTGTTGGCTTCCGCGCGGCTCGGCAAGGGGCGGCTGGGCCGGGCCTGGCGGTTCGTGCGCGAGGACGAGGACGCCGCGGAGGCGATGGGCATCCACACCTACCGGGTGAAGTTCGCGGCGTACATCACCGGAGCGATCTTCGGCGGGATCGCCGGTGTGCTCTTCGCGGTGCACCAGACGGCGATCTCGCCAACTAGCTTCAACTTCCTCTGGTCGGCGCTCATTCTCATGGCGGTGGTCCTCGGCGGGATGGGCTCAACACCCGGCGTCGTCATCGGCGCGCTCGTCATCTCCCTGCTCCCCGAGCTGCTACGTGGAGCGGAGAACTGGCGCTATCTCGTCTTCGGCGTCCTCCTCATCATCGTGATGCTGTTCCGCCCCCAGGGCATCTGGCCGCACCGGGGCGACGAGAAGCCGTCGCGGATCGAGAAGCGACGAGCCCGCACGGCGGCAAAGGAGGTCGTACCGTGACCGCGACACACGGCGAGGTGGCAAGGAACGGCTCATCGGCCACGGGGCTGCTCCAAGTCCGTGACATGACAGTGGCCTTCGGCGGAGTCACTGCCGTCAACGGCCTGACCTTCGACGTGCACGAAGGGGAGGTTCTCTCTGTAATCGGCCCGAACGGTGCCGGCAAGACCAGCGCCTTCAACTGCATTACCGGCTTCTACAAGCCGTCGGCCGGGCACGTCACCTTCGACGGCAGCGACATCACCGGCAAACGTCCCGCGGTCATCGCCGCGCGCGGGGTCGCCCGCACGTTCCAGAACCTGCGCCTGTTCGGCGACCTCAGCGTCCTGGACAACGTGCGCGCGGGGATGCATGTGCGGATCCGGCAAAACGCCTTCGACGCCGTCCTGCACACCCCCCGGTACCACCGCAGCGAGCAAACCGCGACCGACGAGGCGCATCGCTGGCTCGACTTCGTCGGAGCGCGTGGGAGCCGGGTCCACGAAGTGCGCAACCTGCCGTACGGCGAGCAGCGCCGCGTCGAGATCGCCCGGGCCCTGGCCCGTGAACCGAAGATGCTCCTGCTCGACGAGCCCGCGGCCGGCCTGAACCACAACGAGAAGGAGGAGCTCCTCGCCCTACTGCGCCGCATCAGCGACCTCGGGACCGCGGTCGTGCTCATCGAGCACGACATGGGCCTGGTCATGGAGGTCTCCGAACGCATCGTCGTCCTCAACTACGGCAAGGAGATCGCGGACGGCACACCCCACCAGATCCGCACCGACCCCAGGGTCGTCGAGGCCTATTTGGGCACCGACGACGCCGAAGCCCACACCGAGGCCGAAGCGGTGGCCGCCGCCACCGACGAGGAGATTTTCAGCGATCACACCGCGGCACCGAGCGAGAAGAGCTAGTCGTGAGCACAGTTACCCCTGTCCTCGAGGTCGAGGACCTCGTGGTCAACTATGGACGGGTCGAGGCGCTGCGCGGTCTGTCGCTAACGGTCGGTGAAGGCGAGACGGTGTCGCTGCTCGGCAATAACGGCGCTGGCAAGTCGACCACCGTCTCCACGATCTCCGGTCTGGTGCGCGCGACGTCGGGACGGATCAGGGCGTTCGGCAAGGAGATCACAGCAGCCAAGCCCTGGGAGCTCGTCGAGATGGGCATCGTCCACGTGCCCGAAGGCCGACGGATCTTCCCTCGGCTCAGCGTCCACGAGAACCTGCTCATCGGTGGATACACCGTCCGTGACAGCAAGGCGATCGAGGAGCGGATCCAGGAGGTGTACGAGCTTCTACCGCGGCTGCGCGACCGCCGCAACCAGCACGGCGGCACCCTGTCCGGGGGCGAGCAGCAGATGCTGGCGATGGGGCGCGCGATGATCGCTGCGCCGCGCCTGCTCATGCTCGACGAGCCGTCCATGGGACTCGCCCCCCTCATGGTCGCCCAGATCATGCAGGTCGTGCGAACCATCAACGAGCGCGGCACCGCCGTACTCCTCATCGAGCAGAACGCCCGGTCCGCGCTCACCGTGGCCACCCGCGGCTACGTACTCGAGGCGGGCGTGACCAGCCTCGAGGGGTCCTCGGAGGAGTTGCGGACCAATCCCCGAGTAGTGGAGGCCTACCTTGGCGCCTGAGATGTCGTTCAGCTTCGAGACGGTGGACTACCACACCGGCGGTGAGCCGTTCCGGATCGTCGCCCACGGAGCGGTCCGGCTCGAGGGCGCCACCGTGGCGGACAAGCGGGTCCGGGGGATCGCGAGCCCGGAGGTGCAGTATGCCCGCGCGCTCCTGTGCAGCGAGCCACGCGGCCACGCAGACATGTACGGCGGCTTCGTCACCGAGCCCGACGACGACGGCGCCGATCTCGGGGTGCTCTTCTGGCACAAGGACGGCTTCTCCACCGCGTGCGGCCACGGCACCATCGCGCTGGGTGTGTGGGCCGTCGAGTCCGGCCTCGTGCCGCGACTCGAGCAGGGCACTCGCGACGTACGGATCGACGTACCGTCCGGGCGGGTCACCGCCCGCGTTGCCTTCGAGGCGGGCGAGATCACCCACGTCTCGTTCGTCAACGTCCCGAGCTGGGTGCACGCCACCGGTGTCGATGTCGAGACCGACCGTGGCCGCGTCACGTGCGACATCGTCTTCGGCGGTGCGATGTACGCCGTGGTGTCCGCCGCGGACCTCGGCCTGGCTGTTCGCCCCGCAGACCTGCCCGACCTGATTCGGACCGGTCGCCGGATCCGGGATGGCCTCAACGCCGCCCGCGCAGCGGAGCACCCGAGCGACCCGCGCCTGTCCGGCGTCTACGCAACGATGTTCACCGAGGACGTCGACCCCGACGACGCGACCGCCTCCCAGGCGTTCGAGGGACTCAGTGCCGAGGGCGCGCTGCACCAGCGCAACGTCGTGGTGTTCTCCGACGGCGAGGTCGATCGGTCCCCGTGCGGGTCCGGCACCGCGGCCAGGGTCGCGCATCTGACCAGCCAGGGACGTCTCGCCGATGGTGAGGTCCTGGTGCACGACTCTATCGTCGGCAGCAGATTCCGTGCTCGGGCCGTGGCGCGGGTCCAGGCCGACGGTCACGACGCGCTCGTGCCTGAGGTCGTCGGCACGGCGCACAAGTTGGGGGACAGCCGCTTTGTCGTGGACCCGCGCGACTCGCTGGTTCCCGGCTTCATCCTCAGATGAGGATCCACGGACCGATGAGAGGTTTCAGGTGGGAATGTTGGAGAGACTGCGTTCCGTCTGGTTGATCAGCCACCTCTCACCTGGGGCACCTGGGTGCGGTTCCTGCTATGGCTGTGGCTGGGCCTCGTGGTGTATGTGGGCTTCAGTTACCGGCATTCGGAACTGAACGACCTGGAATCCTGACATCCGTGACCTGCGGCGGACCATATCGCTACGCCGCCCGCCCGGCGATTTGGTCCGTCCCCGACGGCGCACGTAATATGTGATATGTCACCGACCGTCTCGCTTGTACGATAGCAACTGACCCAGATCACACGGGCCGATCCCGTGGTCGCCGCTTCCGCCCACCCGCAACAAGAAGGCAATGATGTCCGCCACCGATACGCCGGTCTCGACACTGACGTCGTTCCTTCCCCGAAAGAGCATGCGCGACGAGATCATCGAGAAGTTGCGCGGGGCGATCATCACCGGCGAGTTGCGCCCCGACGTCGTGTACTCGGCCCCCGGACTGGCCGAACAGTTCGGCGTGTCCGCGACTCCGGTCCGCGAAGCAATGATCGACCTGGCCAAGGAGGGCTTGGTCGAAACCGTGCGCAACAAGGGCTTTCGCATTCGCGAGCCATCCGAACAGGAGCTGGACAACCTCGTCGAGGTCCGCCTGCTCATCGAGGTCCCGACCGTGCGCAAGGTCGCCGACGCCGGCATCGACCCCCAGCAGCTCGCCGAACTGCGCACCCTGGCCCTCGGCATCGAAAAGGCCGCGACCGAACACGATTTCATCACCTACATCTCCATCGACACCGAATTCCACTGCCGCCTCCTCAGCCTCGCGGGCAACAACGAGTTGGTCGAAACGGTGCGGTCGCTGCGCTCTCGCTCCCGCCTCTATGGCGTCCGCCCACTCGCCGAACGCGGTGAGCTCATTCATTCCGCCCACGAACACGTGGAAATCCTGAATCTCATCGAACAGGGAGCCGCGGAATCCGCCGAACAGCTGATCCGCTGCCACATCGGCCACGTCCGAGGCATCTGGGCTGAATAGATCGGACTCGACGGACGGTGTGCCTGCGTCGATCGCATTCGCCCGAATATCGGGTGGAGGTGGCACATCGGGTAATCGACTCCGGCCGCCCGGCGCGCGAGGTTGCCCGCGAGCTGGATGCGCATGAACCTGCCGCACAAGTGGGTGCGTGAAGTACGCCGCCGGATGGCCGCAGCCGGCCGAAGCGTTGCGCGGAGCCCGGATTACCGTGGTGTCCCGCAGCTTTCGGCCGATGAGGCGCCTGCGGAGTGCCCGCCATGATGACGCCGTCATCGTCAGGATTCTCGATCCATGCGCCGACCGCGTGATGACGGCGCCATCAGCAGGACGGTATTTCGGTCGTGAAATGTAGTGACACGTCCTGAAAGCGGAGCGCGATCTCGCGCACGCATGCACCCGGCGTGCTCCATAACACGATGCCCTCACGCTCACTCGAACACAGGTACCGGCCCGAAACGGCAAGCCGCGATCGACACCGGCGCCGCCGAGGGTGTATCGACGGAGTCGGCGAAGGTGATCCGGGAGCAGAAACGCAAGATCGCCGATTCGGAACAGACGATCGAAACCCTCCAGGCAGCAACAACTTTCCTCGCGGAGGAGAGCGACCCGCGATACCGATTGTGTGTGTGCGTTCATCGCTGAGTAACACGCTCGGTTCTGGGTCGCTTCGATCTGTCGTGCGCTCACCGCGCACGGATGCGGGATCGCCCCGAGAACCTTCCACGCCTGGATGCGGCGAGCACCGATGGGTCGCAGAGTACTTGTCCGGCGCAGCAAGAGCCTAGTTGTAATTATGGACAGCGTGCAGGATTGGCGCACAGTCGTCGTCGCCACCGATCTCGTCATCGGCAATCGCGGGATCGATTTCCTACTAGACAGCCGCTTGAGGGGTTCCCGTCCGCTTGGATCAAGCGCCGTCCAGTGCGCGTAAAGCGGCGACCAGGACGTCGGGACTACCGACGTTTCCCGGAACGACAACATACGGGATCGCGCCGCCAGCTGCCGCCAGGTCCCAGACGCTGACCCCCGCGGACAATTGACCGCGGACACGGGCGGTTGTCGCTCCGAGCCCGGTAAATGCGACTTCGGCAGAGGTGATTCCGCCCTTAGCGACAACAGCAGCGACGTCATCCCGTAGTACGTGCACAGCTGTCGTCAAAGCTCTCATCACGCGAGCGCCATGGACCAATGTGTTGTCGTCATTACGTCTCTGCCTCTCACTGGCGATCACCGCAACGCCCCGGGAGGCGAGATCGGCGCGCGCGCGTGCCGCGAGGTCACGGCCCGCGGACTCGGGATCTGCCAGCGCGGTGTCGGTGTCGAGGACCGCGGCATGGAGGTTCAGTGTGCTGGCCAAAGCATCCAGTTGCGTAGTGGCACCGGATGTGTGCGACCCGCAGACTACAAGAACACCACCAGCGGGCCGCTCGAGTGGTTGGGCCAGCAACTCATCAGAGGAGTACACCTGCGCGCAGTACGCCGCCAATGGCGCGGCACATCGCACGACGACATTCCGCCCTTCGGCCCAGGCGCGGACCAAGCCGCGATGGACGAGACCAATATCAGCGTTCGTGACTGCGTCGGGTGCCACCACCGCTCCGGACTCGGCTGTGATCAAGGCGTGCGTTAGGGCGTGGCCTGCAGAGGTTCTCAACGAGTCGAGGGGCACGCTGACTACCGGACGAAGACCGCCTCGCTCATGGACGTAGCCTGCCATGTCGCTGGCGGTGAACCCGAAAACGGGATCCCGGGCGTACTCAGTTTCTGCTGCGGGCGTGAGGTGTTCGCCAAGTTGCACGTAGTGAATTCCGTGCCGCGTCACGCGCCCGCCCGACGGAAAGGCTGGCACAAAAAGCAAAACAGAATTTTCGGTCGCGAATATGTCGCTTTCGGCGAAGACGTGCCCACGCAACGTCGAGTCCCCGCGCAGGATGAAGCGGGGCTGCTCAATGCCTAGAATCGACGCCGCCTCGACGGCGGCATCACGGATCCGAGTAACCAGATCAACGGCGTCGCCGGGGCTCAGGGCCCGGCTGTTGGTGAGGATGAAGACGGCATCTTCGGAACGCAGGGCCGTGATGAGTCGGCCCACGACGGTATCTGCTTGGACGCCGAGTCCGAGAAGGACGGAAACGTCTGTCGCGCACTGGGTTCCAGTTGGGTCGTCGTCCAGGATGATGTGCTTCATGGATGGATCTCGCTCCGAATCAGTCCCCCGATCAGGCTCAGGGCGTGTTGGCGTATCGATGTCTGCCATCGGTCGAGCAACGAGTAAAGGTCCAGCCCCCCATCGCGGTTATCCACAAGGGCTCCATCGAGAGTGTCGAACACGGTGCGGCGCAACTCGGTGTTGATATTGACCTTGCATGCCCCGGATATCACCGCGCGATGAAGGTCGGCGGTCGGAAGTCCCGATGCGCCGTGCAGAACGAGGGGAGTGTCGGTCGTTGCGCGGATAGCGGCCATTAGGTGCAGATCTAGCTGCGGCGGGCCGCTGTAGGAACCGTGCACGTTCCCGACCGAGACGGCAAGCAGATCAGCGCCTGACCGATTCAGGAATGGCGCAACTCGGTCCGGAGCCGTCAAACTTGCACCTGCTGTCGCTCGTGCGGCGTCGGCGACGTCTTCGTTGCCGTCGATGCGGCCTAGTTCGGCCTCGACCGCGGTGTGCGGATGGTCGATAAGAAGCCGTGCCTTGGTCTGCGCGACGAAGTCGGCGTTGGCGTCATCGGTCATACGGGAACCGTCGGCAAGAACGGAATCTGCACCTGCCTCGACTGCGGCGGTGATCAAGTCCGGATCGGTTGCGTGGTCGAGTTGTACGCAAACCGGCGAGGCTGCGTGGTCGGCCAGCGAGCGTAAGGCGCGAATCAACGACAAACCGCCGCCTCCGGCCGCGCTGGTCGACGACACCAGTAACACAACCGGGCATCGTGCCGCCTCGGCCGCAGTAACGACACCGATCGCAGTGGTCAGGTCGTAGCAAGTGAACGCCGGTAGGGCTGCACGGCGTCTGCGCTGCTCGCGGGCGAGGTCAGGCAGTCGGGCTCGCATTTCGATTTCCATTCGTAGACTGTGCAAGTCGTGTTTTGGCCGACGTTGCGGCCACCGCGCCGTGGCGTGAGGTCAACGGGCCGACGACATCGCCGTCTGCTCAGCTGCGGTGGCTGATTCCAGCTCACGCCGCAGCCGCACAGCGACCAGCGATTCATCGACGGCGACATCGTCATAGGTCAGGGTCGCGCCGGCAGGAACGTCGCGCACGACCTTGACCCCGTGCGCAAGCCCCATCGGAAGCGCGCGCGCCGCCAAGGCGGTCGCCGCGGGCGCAAGCTTGCCGAATGCCATGTAACCGCCTTCGCCGTCGAGGATCTCACCGGCCTTCAGTGCACGCTTGGTAACTGTCGTCACATCGCCATGGAAGTCCTTCGCGACACCCGTTGCCTCGTTGCGCAGCACTGCCGAGGCAACACTGACTCCGAGTTCCAGGCCGATCATGTGATAGGGGCGGTAGAGCGAGCCGAAGCGGCCCGTGGGATCGGTGCGCATGCCATACTCGGCAAAGCACTGCACTGCGTAGTCGGTGCGTGCCTCAAACGTGACGTAAACACCCCAACGCAGATCGCGGTTCAAAGGGCCGCCGTCGCGGTTGAGGCTGGAGATCACCTCAACGGTGCCACTACGAGTAAGCGTGCCGCCCAAGGCTTTCGGGCGCAGCGTCGTTGCGAGGTCGTCGACGTCGACCGGCGGGAATAACAGTCCCTCGTCTTGCGGACGTAGCCCGGTGGCATTGGCGACAGCAGCCATCTCGATCGCTGATTTGGTGCCGTCGAGGAACGAATTGAACATCTTCGGATTGAAGTCACCGGTGGCGAGCTGCTCTTCTGTGAAGCCGTAGAAATTCCATACGGTGTCGGGGGTGGATTGGTTGTATTCGGGCAGATACTTGGTGCCCTTGCCCGCGGCGACGATGTCGAATCCGACCGTGCGACACCAATCGACGAGTTCGTTGATGAGGGCAGGTTGGTCGCCGTAAGCCATGCTGTACACGACCCCATTGCGGCGCGCCTTCTCAGCGAGCACGGGCCCGACCATGCAGTCGGCTTCGACATTGACCATGACGACGTGGCGTCCGGCATCGATCGCCTTCTCTGCGTGATACGAGCCAGCGATGGGGTTACCGGTGACCTCGACGATGACTTCGAGGCCCGGCACCGCGATCAGTGCCTCGGCGTCGTCGGTCAGATGGGTGCCGCCCGATCGAAGGGCTTCGTCGAACGAGCGGGCCGCGTAGCGTTCAGCGGGCCATCCGCATCGATGCAGCGCGGTTCGTGCTCGCTCCACGTCGAGATCGGCAACGCCGACGACGTGGAGCCCGGGCACCTGTGGCGCCTGGGTCAAGAACATCGAGGCGAACTTGCCTGCACCGATCACACCGATGCGGATCGGACCGGACTTAGCAGTGCGGGCCTCGAGGAGACTGTACAGATTCACGTTCGGCTCCAAGGGATTGTCGTGAGTGCGGGATTACTGAGTTGACGGAACAAGTTCAGGCGCAGCGCGATTCGTACAGATGACGAGATTTGTGCTGGCGCCCTCGCGTTGTCTGCGGTGGGCGATGGGTGCCACGACGGCAAGCGCACCCGCAGCCGATTGTCGGTTCACGGCCTGACGTCCTCAGGGGACGACGCGGACTCGGGTACTTTGCCGTAATGGCGAAATAGGACGATGGAATCGCGCACGCCGTCGCCCCGTGCGACGACACCGTCGAGCAGCCTGGCGGATACGGTCGTGTACGGCACATCGATATCGACCTGGGCGGCCTGATCGAGCGCGATGCCGACATCCTTGCGATGTAATGTTGACTGGAACCCGGGTTCGAAGTCGGCGTCGAGCATCCGCGCTCCGTGTACGTCGAGGATCTTGCTGGCGGCGAAGCCGCCCAGCAGCGCCTCACGTACCCGACGGGGATCGACACCGTTGACCTGTGCGACGGTCAAAGCCTCTGCCACCAGTCCGATCGTTCCGGCGGTGATGATCTGATTGCACATCTTGGTGACCTGCCCCGCGCCCGGCTCACCAATCAGCAGAGGCCGACCGAGATTCGACAGTATCGCGCGGACGGCGTCGAAGTCGTCCCGGGTGGCCCCGACCATGATGGACAGTTCGCCGAAAATGGCACCTTTCTCGCCACCGCTCACGGGAGCGTCGATCAGGTGCAACCCACGCGCGGCACCGTCGACGACGAGTCTGGTCCACGCCGTCGGCGAGATCGTGCTCATGTCGATCCAGTAAGCGTCGGGCTTGGCAGATTCGATCACGCTCTTGCCCACTGTCTCGACGTCTGGAGTGTCGGGCAGCATGGTGATCACCACGTCGGCACCCGCCACGGCGTCGGATGCCGAATCCGCCCATACCGCACCGCTGTCGAGCAGCATTGCCGCGCGTTCCCGAGTGCGGGTGTTGACCGTTAGCGGATGGCCGGCGGCCAACAGGCGAGCAGCCATGGGCGCCCCCATTACGCCGAGGCCGATGAATGCGACTCGAGCTCTATTCGTCATCGATTACTCGCTTCCTGTTGTCGGCGGTTAGCAGGAGCCCGACACTCGACCGGCGTGTACCTCGGTCCAGGCCTCGTCGAGTACGGACTTCAAGGTGCTGACCATGATGTCGAACTCGTCCTCGGCAGCGATCAGCGGAGGAGTGAACAGCGCGGCCAATTCCAGGCGATCGTCGAACTTCATCTGCAGACCGCGTCTACGAGCCCCTGGCATAAGGACTTTCGAGATCAGCTGGGACCGCTCTTCGGGGGTGAAGGCCAGCCGTCGTTCACGGTCTTTGACCAGTTCGAGAGCGATGAAGAAACCATCGCCACGGACTTCGGCGACCATCGGATGATGAGATGCCAAGTCTTCGCACATCGCACGCAGTTTCACTGACTTCTGCCGCACTCCGGCCAACATGCCCTGATGCTCGATGATGTCGAGATTGGCCATCGCGATAGCTGAGGAGACCGGGTGGCCACCGAAGGTGGACCCGTGCATGAAAGTCCTTGAATCCTTGGAAAAAAATGGCTCGGCAACACCGGATGAAGCGATCATCGCACCCATCGGAGCGTAAGACGATGTCAAGCCTTTCGCCATCGTGATGATGTCGGGCTGAAAGCCAAATCGAATCGACCCGAACCACTCTCCCACGCGCCCGAACCCGCAGATTGTCTCGTCGAGCACCAGCAGCACGCCGTAGCGGTCACAGATTTCCCGAACGCGCTGCGGGTAACCGTCCGGCGGGACGAGAGCACCGCCGGAGTTCTGCAATGGCTCGATCACCACCGCGGCGACGTTCTCTGGACCCGCATCGAGGATCGCAGTTTCGACGTCGTCACCGCAGGACAGATTGCAATGCCCCACTGGTGCGCACCACTGACAGCGGTAGGGATACGTCGGTGCGGCCTTGCGAATCCGGTTCGGCAGCGGTTCGAACGGCGCCCGGAAGACGTCACTTCCGTTCAACGTCAGGGCGCCCATGGTCACACCGTGATACGCACCTGTTCGAGACACGAACAGGTTGCGCTGAACATCGCCGCGGATCTTGTGGTATTGCAAGGCAAGCTTCATAGCCGACTCGACAGCTTCCGAACCGCTCTGCACGAAGAACGCTGCACCGTCATCGAACGGACTGAGACCGATGAGCCGTTCAGCCAGCTGCTCGGCGACATCATTGGCAAACCCAAACCAATTGGGGAAGAAGGGAAGTGTCGCGAGTTGCTTGCTAGCAGCAGCTTCGATTTCGGGCCAGGGTCCGTATCCAATGTTCACGGAGTGAAGGCCCGCCAGCGCATCAAGATAGCGTTTGCCGGTCGTGTCCCAGAAGTAGCAACCAGCGGCACTGGTGATCGTGACGGTGTCCCGATGAGCGCCAGCTGAAGTGAAGTGGCGCCATTGCGATCCCGACGCTGGCTCTGTCGATGTGGTTGTCAAAGCATCCTCCGAGAGGTGTGGTGAGCGGTTCGGGTTACCCAGCCGGGTGGGCAACCCGCCATGCGAAGGCGTATTAGATCGCCTTCAAACTGTGGTTGAGCGACAATTTATTTCGCAGGCGCTCGCCGTCTTCGGTGCTGTGGCTACGGGCCAGTTCCTCCGCCCGGTCAGCGTCGCCGCGGGAGATCGCATCGACGAGCTGCTCGTGGGCGTTGAGCAACGAGCCGGTGTCGCCGTGGAAGTCTTTCGTCATCGCCATGAACAGGACAGTCTGGGCGTGAATCACACGATGAGCTGCCTGCAGGCGACTGTGCCCCGCCAGTTCGACGATTAGCTCGTGCAGTTGCACATCGGCGTTGGCCAGCGTCCTAGTGTCCGCATGCTGCGCCGCCTCCTGCATGGTGTGCAGCGCACGCTCCAGCTTCGAGCGACCTTTGATGTCGATCCGTTGCGCGGCCAGTCGCGCCGCCATCCCCTCCAGTGTGTTACGCAGACTGTAAATCTCCCATGCATCCTCGACCGTCATCGTTTCGACGTAGATACCGCGGTTGCGGCGGTGCTCGACGAGACCCTCGTTGCGCAGGAGCCGCAGAGCTGCCCGTACCGTGCCCGCACTGACACCGAGTTCTTCGGCGATGTCGGCCTCAACGAGGTGTGCGCCCGGTTCGAGTCGGCCGTCGAGAATCCGCGCGCGGATGTGGTCAGCGGCCAAGGCGTCCAATGCCCGAGGAAAGGCTGCCAGCCGCGACTTGTCGTACTCAGTGGTCATGCGTGCTCCTCCCATACTGTTGATGACCCGACCGTAACGGCCACACGAATTTTCGTCAATCATTATTTATTTTAGATCTACCAATGCGTGAGATGTAGTTACGTCCACTGGACGGTCGAGCCGTCCGGTCTGCCTGCTTGCGTCATCCGCCACGAGGATGCTTCGCCAACCGAACCTCGGGTCTGGGGGGTTAGATCCCTGCCTCTAACAGCGGATTCATATCCATCGCCGGTAGCGGGCGGTCGCGCGTTGCAGAGTTCGTCGACGTCGCCACTAGCTGACGTGTGGGCGATCGCGACCGGCGCAAGCACGGATGAGCCTGCGGACTCGCAACCGAATATAGAAAATTATTAATGATTATTGACAGCGTGGTGTGTGTATGAGACCGTCGTCACACTCGAGCGGCACCGACACCGCACGAACCGCAGCAGAACGAGAGATGACATGAACACCGATCCAAAACGGCCAGCGCTGGCTACTATCGCCGCCGGGTGTGCGGCGGGGGCAACGATCGAGAACTACTCGGTCCTCGTCTACGGCATCGGTGCCGCCACTGTATTCAGCGACATCTTTTTCCCCAACGAGAACAGGGCGACCGCGCTGTTGGCCAGCTTCGGCGCCTTGGCGGCTGGATTCGCGATGCGGCCTATAGGTGGGATCATTGCGGGGCACCTCGGCGACCGGTACGGCCGCAAGCCGGTACTGGTCGGCGCCTTCATTCTGATGGCCCTGGCCACCATCGCTGTCGGATGCCTACCGACCTACAGTCAGGTCGGCTTCCTTGCTCCAGCATTACTCGTCGGCTGCCGGTTGCTACAAGGCCTCGGTGATGGGGCCGAGTGGGGCACCTCGGTGATGGTGACCTTCGAACACGCCCGCCCCGGTTCCCGCGGCTTCTGGTCCGCGATTCCCCAGGCCGGTGTTCCCCTCGGTCTGCTACTCGCCAACGCCGCGTTCCTGATTGTCAAGCCCGTCCACACCGAATGGTCCTGGCGGTTGCCATTCCTCAGTGTCGCGATACTTCTCATCATCGGATTAGTGCTGCGCATGAAAATCACTGAGACACCGGAGTTCGAAAACATCCGCGAGCACGATGACATCTCCCACAGCCCCGTCCTCGAGGTCATCAAGAACAACTGGTCGTTGATACTTCGTGTTATCGGACTGCGTATCGCGGAAACCGGGGGCTTCTATATCACCACCACCTTCCTTCTCGCCTTCCTCAGCGGTGCGTCCGACACCAGTGGCGTTGGCCTTCTGGCAATCTGCATCGGCGCAGCCATCTCCCTGTTCGCGCACCCGTTGTTCGGCCATATGTCCGACATCTACGGTCGACGCACCGTGTACCTCTGGGCGTGCGCTTTCACCGCCGCGTTCGGCTTCCCCGCAATGCTGCTGGCCACGAGCGGCTCGAGCGTTGCCGTAGTCGCAGCCGTAGCGATGGGCCTCGTCTTCAGTCACGCCGCGCTGGCCGGTGTGCAAGGAGCATGGTTCGCCGAGCTGTTCCCGACCCGCACACGGACGTCGGGGGCATCGCTGGGCTATCAGCTCACGGCACTCATCGCGGGTCTGGTCCCACTGACTGCGACCGCCCTCGATCAATCCGTCGGATGGGCTGGTGTAGCCGCGCTGTTCTCCGCGTTCGGTGTCATCAGCGGCGCCGTGGCGCTGAGCACTCCGGATCGCGCATTGCGCGCATCGACACCCACCGAGGAGGTGCACTCCATCGACGTCCGAACAGGCACTGTCCGCTAGCTGAGGTCAGTTGCGACGGGCTTCCACACCTCAGCGCGGTAATCGACGACGAATATAGCAGTGCTGTACCTCGAGTGATGGCACGAGAAAGGCCGACATGGACATTGCGAGAACCACTCTCGGCGACCAGCATAACGAACGAGAGCAGGTTGGTGTTGACGACATATTGCTCAAAGCCTGTATCAACGGGCCCCGACTGCCGGTAGATCATCCGCGACTGGTGGCGGCACCGGAAAGCGTTGCCGCCGAGGCGCGGAGCGCGGTTGAAGCCGGAGCTCGTGCCATACATCTGCATCCGAAATCCGACGACGGTCACGATAGTCTCGCTGGCGCCGATGTTGATAGGTACGTGGCCGCGACCCGTGCGGCGTGCCCGTTGGTTCCGGTCGGAATCACGACGGGTGCCTGGAGTGCTCCTGTACTCGCTGATCGATTGGCGGCCATTGATTCCTGGACAACCATGCCTGATTTCGCCTCGGTCAATTGGCATGAAGCGGGTGCAGATGAGGTCGCAGAGCGGTTGCTGGAACGCGGAGTCGACGTGGAAGCCGGCATCTGGCACACAGACGGCCTTGCCAAGTGGCTGGTCTCGCCGCATCGGTCTCGCTGCCTCCGCGTACTCGTGGAAATTCCCGATATCGCTGAGGTAGATCAGATCGAAGCCGCTGCAGTGGAACTCATACAAGCGGTGCGTGCAGTACTACCCCACATGCCAGTACTACTGCATGGAGAAGACCGATCCGCTTGGCCAGCGTTGCACCTGGCGGCGCAGTGGGGGCTGGACACTCGCATCGGCCTTGAAGACACGCTCTGTCTACCGGATGGATCGCCAGCACAGGATAACGAACAGCTGATCCGGGTGGCAATGGCTGAGCTGGATCACGAAACGAAGTCGTAGATCCAAATGTAAATCGCATCCGAGTACCGGCCTAGCTAGCGCAACCGGATCAGTTGTAAGGCAATAGCGTTCGCGATTTTGTCGCCTGCCCAATTTGTTCTCGTCCGGGCATACTGTCCGGGCCATGCCCGAGGCCGAGCACATTGACTCTCATGAACATTTCACAATCTGCGCGTCGACGACGCCGCGCTGCCAGAGCTACGTCTGCCTCCGCGTACCAGATGTACTCACCGCGCTTCCGAGAGCGTGCTGTCGCTCTGAGTGTCGACGAGGGTCGCCGTGTGGCGGTCGTCGCCGGCGATCTTGGGGTCACCGAAGCCACCCTGCGCCGGTGGAGGCGGCAGGCCCTGGTCGACCGCGGTGAGGTGCGGGTGGTCCCGACGGTCGAGTCCGTGCGGCTACGACGCGCTGCGCCGGATCGACAACTCGAAGAGGAGCTAGGTACGACGCGACTGGTAGCAAGATCCTCGACGGCACCGGGATCGGCCCATGGTTGACATGCGGGTGTTCCGCAGCCCTTTCAGCGGACCGACCTTGATCCTGCGGGTCAGAGCGTGGCCATTCCCAACATTGGGAGTGCATGGTGCGCGAGCTCTCGAAAACGGAAATATCGTCCGGTTTGAGAGTTGGGTTACTTGTTCGAAGGCGCTTTGATGGACATCAGACCCCTGTGCGTTTCGGCTCAAATGCCCTGCGACGTCCGGTCGTCGGGTCGAGCCGGGCCGGGCACGATACGGCCGACCCGCGAACCTGATTCGCGATTCCTGGCTGAGGTGCGTTCCTGGGTCGAGCCCGCGTATCGAGCGGCCGTGGAGACTCTTCCTGCCGAGCTGAAACACGTGGTCGGCTACCACGTCGGTTGGTGGGACGCCGAAGGCAGACCGGACCTCGACACAGGCAAAGCAGTCCGCCCGGCCTTGGTGCTGGCCAGCGCCAGGGCGGTGGCACGGGCTGCGGATGTCGACGCCAACCACGACGTGGTAAAGGCGGCGGTCGCAATGGAGTTGATACACGACTTCACACTGCTGCACGACGACGTCATGGATGGAGATCGACTGCGTCGACACCGGCCGACAGCATGGGTTGAGTTCGGGACTGCGCCGGCGGTCGTGGCGGGAGATGCGCTGCTCGCCGTGGCGATCGACCTGCTTGCCCAGCGTGACCTGGCTGCGACAGCGGTACTGACCCGCGCCCTCCGCGTGCTGTGTGAGGGGCAGTGCGCGGACCTCGTGTTCGAGAGCATGGCCGACGTGGACGTGTCCGCGTGCCTTCGCATGGCCTCGAACAAGACTGGAACTCTGCTGGGCGCGGCTTGCGAACTGGGGGCGCTGATGGTCGGGGCCACGGCTGATCGGATGCGGCGGCTGAACCAGTTCGGCAGACAGCTGGGGCTGGCGTATCAGCTCGCCGACGATCTGCTCGGCATCTGGGGAGATCCCGAGGTGACCGGGAAGCCGGTGTACTCGGATTTGGTGCGACGAAAGAAATCGTTGCCGGCCGCCGCCGCGCTGCAATCGGATAGCCCTGCAGGGCGCGAATTCGCGCACAGGTATTCGTCGGGCACCGAGCTGGAGCCATACGAATTCGATGAACTCGCAGCACTGATCGAGCTGGCGGGTGGGCGCCGGTGGGCCGAGGAACAGCTTGCGCAGTGCTGCGACGCGGCCCGTGCGTCGCTCGCTGCGGCGCAGCCGGATCCAGCGCGCGCCGAGGACCTGGTGACGCTGGTCGATCTCGTCACATCGTGGAGATGAGCTGTGCGATACCTACTTCCCGACGTGCCCGTCGCACCCGGTCGACTCCCGGTGGTCGGGCATCTGCCGGTATTGGCGCGTCGGCCGACGCAGTTTTTCAGGTCGCTGAGCTCGGTAGGCGATATCGTGCGGGTCGATCTCGCCAACTGGCCAGTGTTCTTTCTGACCGAGGCGGAGTTGGTGCAGGAGGTCTTGGCCGGCCAGGCGTCCAGCTTCGAAAGGGGACGTTTCTTTGAGCGAAGCAGGAGGCTCTTCGGTGACGGTCTGTCCGTCTCCGACGGTGAACTGCATCGTCAGCAGCGCAGAATGATTCAGCCTGCTTTTCATCGTGCTCGTATCGCGATGTATACGGACACGATGCAGCGGTGTGTGAAGGAACTGACCGAGTCGTGGCGACCGGGTCAGATCATTGCCGCGGATCGGGCGATGCGGGCCCTGACATTGACGATCATCGCGGAGACGATGTTTTCCTCGCCGCTGGGGCGTCCGGCGATCGAGGCGGCGCACCGGTGCCTTCCGGTCATCATGGCCAACACCGTGCCCCGCGCGCTGTTACCCCAAGCCCTGGATCGTTGGCCATTACCAATCAATCGACGATTCGATTCCGCCTGCGCCGGCCTGCGAAATGTCATCGAACATGTCGTTCGGGAATACCGGGTGCACGAGGTCGACAATGGGGATCTGTTGTCATTGCTGATGGCGGCGCGTGACGCCGACACCGGAGCCGCGATGAGCGACCGCCAGGTGCTGGACGAGGCCCTCAATATCATGGTGGCTGGCACCGAAACGACCGCCACCATGCTGAGTTGGGCCGTTCACCACCTCGCGAGCAACACCGAAGTCCAGCAACGGCTGTGCGTGGAGCTGGACGGAATTGACAGGGTGGACGGGGAGGGCGCTCCGAAAATGCCCTATCTCGATTCCATAATCAATGAGATCACTCGCCTGTACCCAGTCATGCTCCTGACCAGACGACCGATTGTCCCGGTCACGCTGGGCACGGTCGAGATTCCTGCCGGTGTCGAGCTCGCCTACAGTCTGTATGCCCTGCATCGCGACGACCGCTATTTTTCTGATCCGGATCGATTCGATCCTGATCGCTGGCTGTCCGACGACGGCAACCGTCGCAAAGCCTTCTTGCCGTTCGGCCTGGGCAGACATCGCTGCCTGGGTGAGGGATTCTCCTGGGTGGAAATGACTCTCACCCTTGCGGCCATTTTCTCCTCATGGGAGGTGCTGCCTGCACCCGGCCACCCGGTCCGGGAAAAATTCGCGGCAATCCCGCAGCCCGATGAACTATTCGTGACGGTTCGGCGTCGCGGCCGTACTTCCGTGCGAAGCGAAGGGTAACAGGAGAATTATGCGGTCCCTGCACACAATGTATCGGCCACACGATGTGCCACGAGACATGGCATTGCCCAGTCCCTATCCTTTACGGATTTCATCGCATTATCCTGAGCTTCGTGCCCGCTGGACCGACTGGTACCTGGCTGCTGGTCCGTTTGAGACCGATGCCGCGAAACGAAAGGTCGTTTCGGCTGATTACGCGTTCCTCGGCGCGGCGGCCTGGCCGGTGGAGGATTGGCAGCGATTGTGGGATATCACGACCCTCGCCGCGACCATCATCGAGTTCGACGATGAATTCGATGACAACCGAACAGGTTACGGCGATGTGCGGCTCCGGCGACGGCGCATAGCCGATCTTGCTGACGACTTCGGGTCCGGCTTCGCCGGGAGTACCGACCAGCGGTGGACGCCGCTGCTAGCCGGTTCCTGGCGCAACATGCTGACCTACACCGGTCCCGGTGTACTGAAACGACTCGCTGAAGAATGTGTCCGTTATGTTCAGGGATGCCGCGACGTCGACGACTACCTCGCGGAGCACGGGGAATTCACCGATATTCAGACCTACACCGATCTGCGGTTCTATTCCTTGGGGCAGCGGATCGACCACATGTTCGTCGAGGTTTCCCGCGGCATAGACTTGACCCAGGTCATCGAGGAGCCGGCCTTGGTCGCGATTATCGACTCCGAGGTTCGCCGCACGATCATTTCGCAGGATTTCTTGTCCCTGTACAAAGATCTGGGAATCGGCGGCGACCAACTGGAAAACCTCATTGTCCTGGTGGCCAGAACACGAAACTGCTCACTGCGTGCAGCCATGTCGATCTGCATGGACATGTTCGCGGCCGAGAACCTTCGCTTCGACAGCCTCACCGCGGACATCGCAGAAACGCCGCTCGGCCGTCTCCCCGAAGTCAGGGCATTCATCCAGGGACTCGCGGACTTTACCGCCGGCTATATGCACTGGACCACCGGATCTGGACGGTATACATCAAGCGACACCTGCACCTGGTGGGATTGAGAAACGACCGAAGGGCCACTTGAGGTTCACCCCAGGTAGTGGACACCGAGTTGGCAGAATCACCGGTCCTGCTGAAAGGATGTCCTCATGCCTCCTCGCAAGCGTCGGTCGTTCACGGCCGAGTACAAAGTCGAGGCTGCCCATCGTGTGATCGATTCCGGGCGTGGAATCGCCGAAGTCGCCCGGGAACTCGGAATCCACGAGACCGTGTTGAGCACGTGGGTGAAAGACGAACGCCGCCGGATCGCGGCGGCCGAGATCCACGGGGAGAAACCCTTGGACGCGGCCGAGCGGGCCGAGTTGCTGCGATTGCGCAGGCAAGTCGGTGAGCTGGGGAAAGACAACGCCTTCTTGGTAAAAGCTTCGGCGTACTTTGCCGCGATGCACAAGAACCGGTCCGGTTCGATCTGATGGTGAAGTACGTCGGCCCCGACGACATCGCCGAGACCGCGGGCACCACCGCCCCCGAGGGGCAGCGATTCTCGATCCGGCGTATGGCGCGGCTGCTGAAGGTGTCCACGTCGGGGTACTACTCGCATGTAAAACGTTGCGCGGCAACGATTATGACGCCACGGCAGCAGCGCCGCGCCGATTTGACGGTGAAGATCCTGGATGTGCACGCCGAATCCGACGGCACCTACGGGTCCCCGCGGATCACCACCGAGCTGCGTGAACGCGGTGAGACGGTGAGCGCCAAGACCGTCGCAGCGATCATGGCCGAGATCGGGATCGAGGGCATCAGCCCGCGTACCTTCAAAGTCAGAACGACGGTGGCCGATCCGGGGGCGTCGTTTCCTGTGGATCTGGTGCGCCGCGAATTCGATCAGGGCCGCCTGGATGCGGTTTGGCTGACCGATATCACCTACCTGACCTGTGGGCAGGGTGAGATGTATCTGTGCGCGGTCCGTGGTGGGCATTCCCGCCGCGTGCTTGCCCAGGTCGTCGCCGACCGTATTGGTGCCGACATGGTCTGCCGGGCCATCGACCGGGCGCTGGCGACTCGTGACCGCAGCATCGCGGGCACCGTGCTGCATTCCGATCGTGGCGGCGAGTTCACCGCGGGGTTGACGGTGAAAGCCTGCCACGGGGACAAGCTGAAACGGTCGATGGGCGAGACCGGCATATGTTGGGGCAACAGTCCCGCCGAATCGTTTTGGTCGACCTTCAAACACGAGCACTACTACCGACACGCCTACGCCACAAAAGCTGAACTTGTTGCCTCAGTTGACAATTGGATTTCCTGGTGCCGCAATCACCGGCGGCACTCCGCCATCGGGATGCTCAGCCCAGTGCGCTACGAGCGGTCCCTGAAAGTCAGAGCAAAAGCTGCTTGAAGCCCTGTCCACCATTCGGGGTGAACCTCAGGTGCCGAGATGAGTTCCCTGAGTCAACCCCTATGCGGCAATCGCGTTCTGGCCGGGTTGTTTGAGGGCAGAGTCGTAGCCCGTTTTGTCGCGCCAGCAAGCCCAGATGATGCGCAACCAGGAGCGGCCGATGGT